>JAIYDA010000073.1 GCA_027487735.1 Planctomycetaceae bacterium
CCACCACCCCTCCCCACCCAAAACCACCCCCGCCCCCCATCCGTACAGACTTCTCTCCCCCTCGCGGCCTCTCTACACTCCGCGTTCCTGTCCATTTGTTCAACGCCGAATCGATCGACCAGACCGAAGCCCCCGACCTAAGCCCCAGACGCAAGCCCCCGGCCCAAGTCCACGCCCGAGTCATGCCATGCAGAGCCAGACCCGCCACCACTCCCGCAATCTCGCCCGCCTCTCCGCCCTCGCCGCTGGCGTGGCTTGTGCGTCGCTGCTCACAGCGTGCGAAGATGCCTCCTCCTCCGCCGCCCTGAACAAAGCCACGGGCGACGCGCACATCGCCGCGAACAAGGCCACCAACGCCGAGGAGCTCGCCAACAACCTCCGCGCACCTGCGGAGGCCGCCAAGCAGGCCGCCGCCTCGGGCAGCAAGGGCGACCAGAGCGCCGCCGCCCTCATCGAGAGCAGCGCCGCCCTCGCCAGCGGCGAAGACTTCGCCCAGCGGGCCGCGCTCGCAGATCAGGACGTCCGCCGCCACCTCACGCAGCTCAGCGCCCTCGCCAGCGCCTGGAGCCGCCAGAACGCGCTCGCCGACGCTGCCCAGTCCTTCGACCCAAGCTCGCAGATCCGCGAGCTGCAAGCCCAGATCGACGGCCTCGCCTCGCAAATCAGCACCCGCCGCGCCACCGCCTCCGAGCTCGCCTCGCGCCTCCAAGGCGTCGAGCAGCAGCTCGCGGGCAAGCGCACGCAGGCCGACACGCTCGCCCAGCAGGCCGGCTCGCTCGCCACGCAGGCAGCCGCCCTCTCCGCTCGCGATGGTGTTGCCCTCGTTGAGCAAAGCACCTCGCTCGCGCGCCAGGCCGATGCCCTGCGCAAGGAAGCCGACCTGCTGCAGTTGCAAGTCGAGGAGCTGCGCCCCCAGCTCAGCGAAGCAACCGCCCTCGCCGAGCAAGCCCAGAACCAGACCAACCGCTTCACGCAGCTCCAGCAGGGCCTGCGCGATCGCCAAGCCGCCAGCCGCCAAGATGCCGCCGCCGCCCGCGACCAGGCCGAGAAGGTCCGCACCGAGCTGGGCAGCTCCCTCACGAGCCTCAACACCGCGCGCGACACCTTCACGAGCGCGTACGACAAGGCAGGCCAGGCCTTCAAGGCAGCCTTCAGCGCCGCGAACAAAGCAAGCCAGGACGCGGGCCAGTCTGCCAAAGTCACCGCGGGCAACGCCCAGCTCAGCCTCGCGGGCCTGCAGCTCATGCGCGTCCAGCAGCTCGAGTCCCTCGCCGCGGGCTTCACCATGCTCGTGGGCACTCAGCCCGCCCTGCCCGACGCAACCGCCCTGCAAGGCACGCTCGACGAGTTCGTCACCCAGGCCAAGGCCACGCGTGAGGATGCCAAGGCCTCGCTCGAATCCGCCAAGTCGCAGTTCTCAGGCGTGCAGGGCCCAGCCCGCGAACGCTTCGAGCAGCTCACCAGCACCTTCGAGCAGCTGACAAAAGCCCCCGCCCTCGCCCTCGGTGCCAGCTCGCCCGATGCCCTCCTCCGCGCCGCCATCGCCGCCAGCAAAGAAGCACGCTGGGACGACCTCCGCGCCCTCTACGCACCCGCCGCCACCCCCGATGGCCAAGCCCTCATCGAGATGGGCATCCGCCAGAGCGAAGTCGGCAAGGCCGCTAACGACGCCGTGCAGGACAAGTTCGGCAAGTCCCTGATCGACCTCCTCAAGTCCAGCGAAGACACCGCCCCCCTCGCCGCCATGATGAGCATGATGAGCTCAGGCGACCTGACCCAGCTCGACCCAGCGACCGCCAAAGTTACCGACCGCGGCGACGGCAAAGCCACCATCTCGATCCCGGGCGTGCCCATGCCCCTCCGCGCCGTCAAGGCCCCCACAGGCTGGAAGTTCGACGGCACCCAGATGGACGACCTCGCCCCCATGATGGCCGGCGCCAAGCCCATGGTCGACAAGCTGCTTGAAGGCATGCAAGCCTTCACCGCCAAGGTGCAAAGCGGCGACCTCGCCGACGAATCCGCCGCCGCCGCCGCCTTCGCCGACGCCATGAAGTCCCTCATGCCCGGCGGCTAAACGGGTACCTCGGCTTTCCAAGCCGAGAGTCGGGGCAACGCCCCGAGGGGCACGCCAGCGCTGGTGCAAACAACCCGTCGCGCCCTTCCGCGCCCGCCCCGGGTTCCACCTGCTCCGCCGTGGGGCGAGTCGTCCCACGCCCCTCCCCCGCCCCTCGTGCCCCCGCCCCAACCCCGCTTTGGAAAGCCGGGCTCCCCACAACGGCCCGCCCTTTGCGGTAGCTGCCCGCCACGCCGCGCCCAGTGCTTTCCCGACACAAGGAAACGCCCCCGCGCACCCGCGTGTATCACCCTCACCCCATGGCCTGCGCAGGCCCTGGGAGCCGTCGTTTCGCCGCACCCTATTCGGAGCCGTGCCATGCACACAAGTCCTGCGTTCACCCCATCCGTCCATGCCCGCACGCTCTGCGCCGCCGCTGGCCTCGCCCTCGCCCTCCTCCTCCCCGCCCCAGTCCTCGCCCAAGAAGCCAGCCCAGCTCCCGCCGCTGCCAAGCCCGAAGACAAGCCCGACTTCCGTCCCTGGTCCGAAGTCGGCAAGGGCTTCGAGCCCGTCCCCAGCACCGACGACAACAAGAGCTTCTACGCCCTCTTCATCAAGCGCAAGGAGCACCAGCTCCTCGCCGAGCTCCCCCGCGGCTTCGAGGGCCAGCGCCACTTCATCGCCCTCACCATCGCCAGCGGCGAGGAATACGCAGGCCTGCAGTTCGGCGAGATGTACGTCTACTGGAAGCGCGTCCACGACCGCCTCCTCCTCATCGAGCCCAACATCGGCACCCGCAGCACAGGCGACCAGGAGAGCAAGTCCAGCGTCGAGAACCTCTTCACCGATCGCGTCATCATCGACGTCCCCATCCTCGCCATGGGCCCCAGTGGCCAGCCCGTCATCGACATGCGCGAGCTTCTCGTCGCCCGCGCCAGCACCTTCTTTGGCGGCGCAGTCGGCGGCGCGAACACCCGCGTCGCCCAGCTCAAAAAGTCCAAGCCCTTCGAGCGCAACGTCGAGATCGCCTGGGAAATGCCCGTCGGGAACGGCCGCCTGAAAGAGTTCCACTACAGCATTAGCCTCATCCGCGACAACCCCGCCTTCAAGCCCCGCAAGGCCGATGAACGCGTGGGATACTTCACCACCGTCTACCGCGACCTCGGCAAAGTGCAAGACAAGGACAAGTGGGTGCGCTACGTCAACCGCTGGCACCTCGAGAAGCGCGACCCAAGCCTGCGCATGAGCCCACCGAAGGAACCCATCGTCTTCTACATCGATAGCGCCGTCCCCGTGAAGTATCGCCAAGCCGTCCGCGAGGGCGTGCTCGAGTGGAACAAGGCCTTCGAGCAGGTCGGCATCATCAACGCCGTCGAGGTCTATCAGCAAGACCAGGCCACCGGCGCACACATGGACAAAGACCCGGAGAACGTGAAGTTCAACTTCGTCCGCTGGCTCGCCAACGACCAGGGCACCGCCATCGGCCCCAGCCGCGTCCACCCCCTCACGGGCGAGATCCTCGACGCCGACATCATCCTCACCGACGGCTGGATCCGCTACTTCTGGGTGCAGTTCAACGACATCATGCCCGAGCTCGCGATGGAGGGCATGAGCCCCGAGACCCTCGCCTGGCTCGAGACCCGCCCCCAGTGGGACCCGCGCATCCGTCTCGCCGACCCCGCTCAGCGCCCCATGCTCCTCGCGCAGCGTGCCCGCAAGGGCGTCACCGCCTACGGAGGCCACGCCATCGCCGCGGGCGACCCTGCCCTCGCACACACCGCCTCGCGCATGATGGGCGACCACGAGATGGACGGCCTCGTCAACCGCGTCAGCCAGACCAACGGCCTCTGCCTCGCCGCCAAAGGCAAAGCCTTCGACATGGCCCAGATGCGCCTCGCCCTCGAGCTCCTCGAAGCCGCCAACTACGACGAAGCCGCTTGGATGAGCCAGGACGAAGCCGCCGATGGCGACAAGAAGGATGAAGACAAGAAGGACGACCAAACCAAAGACAAGAAGAAGCCCAACCTCCTGGACGGCATCCCCGACTGGTTCGTCCAGCCCCTGCTGCGCGACCTCGTCATGCACGAAGTCGGCCACACCCTGGGCCTCCGCCACAACTTCCGCGCCAGCGCCCAGTGGGACATGGACGAGCTTGCCTCCATCGAAGGCAAGCAGCCCTTCACCGCGAGCGTCATGGACTACACCCCCATCAACATGGTCGTCCGCGACGGCAAAGTCGTGGGCGACGTCGGCATGACCACCGTCGGCCCCTACGACATGTGGGCCATCGAGTACGGCTACACCCTCGAAGACCCCGCCAAGGTCCTCAAGCGCGCGGGCGAAGAGCAGCTGCAATACGCCACCGACGAAGACACCAGCGGGCCCGACCCCCTCGCCCGCCGCTACGACTTCGGCAAAGACCCGCTCAAGTACGCCCAGAGCCAGATGGAGCTCGCCCGCTACCACCGCTCGCGTTTGCTCGACAAGTTCGTCAAGGATGGCGACAGCTGGAGCCGCGTCCGCCGAGGCTACACCATCACCCTGGGAATGCAAACCCGCAGCCTCAGCATGATGGCCAACTGGCTGGGCGGCACCTTCGTCTCCCGTGATCGCAAGGGCGACCAGGGCAACCGCAGCCCCCTCACCGTCGTCCCCGCTGCGCAGCAGCGCGCCGCACTCCGCTTCGTCCTCGACAACGCCTTCCGCGACGACTCCTTCGGCCTCACCACCGACATCCTCCAGAAGATGACCGTCGACAAGTGGATCGACGAGGGAGGCTGGGGCGAAGCCAGCCAAGAGCCCACCTTCCCCATCCACGATCGCATCGGCGGCATCCAGGCCAGCGCGATGACGATGATCCTCAACCCCACCGTCGTCCGCCGCGTCTTCGACAACGAGTTCCGCGTCCCCAGCGACCAAGACGCCCTCACCCTCGCCGAGCTCCTCGAGAGCGTCGAGAAGGAAGTCTGGAGCGAGCTCGACCAAAGCCCGCGGGGCAGCACCGCCCGCAAGCCCCACATCTCCAGCCTCCGCCGAGGCCTGCAGCGCGAGTACGTCGATCGCATGCTCGACCTCATGAAGCCCTCCAACATCTCGGGCGAAGCAGGCAAAGCCGTGACCAACCTCGTCACCAGCAAGCTTCGCGCCCTCTCCGCCAAGCTCGCGAAAGAAGTGGGCGACAAGGGCACCGAGCAAGGCTCCCTCGACCCCTACAGCTTCGCGCACCTCTCCGAAGCCAAGCTCCGCATCGACCAGGCCCTCGACGCCAAAGTCATCTACAACACCAACGACTTCGGCGGCTTCGGCAACATGCCCTTCTTCTTCTCCTTCGGCCAAGACCCGGCTTCACAGCAGCCCACCACCCCAGAGCCCCAGCAACCCTGAGCCCCCTTCGCCTTGGTGGCACAGGCGTCCCGCCTGTGCCCTCCGCGCCCAAAACTCACCCACCTCTCCACGCCCCGGCCCCCCGCCGGGGCTTTTTTTCTTCCCTCCACCCCTCCATCCCTCCGCCCCCTTTTCCCTCTACCTTTCCCCATGCCCCGCCCCGCCTCCTCTTCTCTCCCCATCGCCTACTCCCAGTTCGCCAGCGTCGAGAGCGTCAAGGCCAACCGCGACAAGCAAGCCGCCCTCGCCATCGCCGCGGGCAAGCAAGGCGCCAAAATCTTCTGCACCCAGGAGATGTGCACCACCCAGTACTTCTGCCAATCCGAGGACCACCGCTTCTTCTCCCTCGCAGAGAGCATCCCAGGCCCCAGCACCGACGCTTTCGCAAAGATCGCCAAAAAATACAACATGGTCATCATCGCCGCGCTTTTCGAGCGCCGCGCCGCAGGTCTCTACCACAACACCGCCGCGATCATCGACGCCGACGGCTCACTCCTCGGCATCTACCGCAAGATGCACATCCCCGACGACCCACTCTTCTACGAGAAGTTCTACTTCACCCCCGGAGACCTGGGCTTCCGCGCATGGAAGACCAAGCACGCCACCATTGGCGTCCTCATCTGCTGGGACCAGTGGTACCCCGAAGGCGCCCGCCTCACCGCCATGCAAGGCGCCGAGATCCTCTTCTATCCCACAGCCATCGGCTGGCACCCCACCGAGAAAGCCGAGTACGGCGTCGCCCAGCACGACAGCTGGGAGCTCTCCATGCGCGCCCACAGCGTCGCCAACGGCTGCTACGTCTGCGCCCCAAACCGCGTGGGCCACGAGTTCATCCTCGACGCTGCGGGCAAACGCGTCAGCAGCGATGGCCTGCAGTTCTGGGGTCAAGGCTTCGTCTCACAGCCCAACGGCCAGGTCATCCACCGCGCCAGCATCGACCGCGAAGAAGTCTGCATCGTCGATTGCGACCTTGCCAAAGTCGAGTTCGCCCGCACCCACTGGCCCTTCCTGAGAGACCGCCGCATCGACGCCTACGCCGACCTCACGAAGCGCTTCCTGCTGGGCTGAAACACGATACCGCGTGGATTGTCGATAATCAACTAATAAATTCAAAGCTCATGTAAGGTGTGGATTCATCTTATAGATCTTTGCTGACTGCGTTCCTTGTCGAGCGTGCGGACCTGAATACTGAAAAACCAAAGACAACAACTGCTTTTTCAGCTCTATCACCGTTTGAGATTTTCGATTATTGGTATTCATATTTGAGATTGAAATGTGCCCAACCTGCTCGGGAACTTTGTCGCTTTTCTCCTGCGGAGTGACATCGACGATGGCCGACGTTTTTTTAAGATCAGAGTACTTTATAAAAGCAAGCCACGTGGCCTCGTTTCCGCTTGGTCGAAAGTCTTGCGTAATCTGCTCAGGCGTGTGATATCTCGCACGAAAAAGCGAGATTCCGTCGTGATCGTGTTCGCGATGAGGCGCAAAAGTATCTTCACCCAGGCCAATGGGATCGACCGCATGTGCCATAACTTGTTTCGGCACCCTCCGGATGAGAATCTCATCATCTTCGATTGGTGGGGCGTTGAGTGCCACGGTTGCAACACTTGTCGACTATCGACGATCGGCTGATTGAATGATTAACGTCAAATCAACTCGGAATGACACTAGTGCTCATCAGTCTACTAGACTTGTAAAGCGATTGCTCGACGGATCCGTCCGGCTGAACGCGGAGCGTCATTGATCCGCCGGGAACGAGAAATTCGATGATAATCTCGCCTTCGCTAGACCTCGAAATGCCACGAAATGTCAGAAGTTTGCACTGGTCGAGTTGACGAGAGTCGCCGGAGTTTGGGATCATGCCCAGAACGATTTCGTAAGCTTTCTCGACGCAATCGCGCGTAGGGGGTAGAAAGTCGTCGTCATCCGATTTGTCAGCAGGAACTGTCCACTCTTGAACTAGTGATGCTGCACGCAACATTGCCTGCTTATGGCGGTCGACGTGATCTCCGTTGACGGCGGAGGCGATGGACTTCGTGATCCAATCATCCATCCAACGGATTAGATCAGGTTCGCCAAGACTAGAAAAGTGGCTCGAAAAACTATATGCACCAAACTCAACTTCCGTATCCCGATTCTTCGACTTGTCTATCGGCTTCACTGGCGCAGCAGCAACATCCGATAACAGAAGTGAATATTGTCCCCAGTGGGCGACCTGCGTTGTCGGTTGTTGAAGGGAGCGGATCTCCGCCATCGGCTGGAGCCGCCTTTCAAGTCTAGAAAGAGAAAAATCTCGCAACTCAGCAACATCAGGTGTTATGGTCACTGTCATGATTGACCTCCCCAGTATCTCTTTGCGTCCTGCGAAGCAAGATTCATGAATGCATTAACTACCGTAGCTCTACCAAAATCGAGAGCTCCGGCGAGATTCTCACCCTCGCCGATCAGGCCTCTTGCGACGCTCCGTACAAATAGCAGATCACGAACTGGATTGTCACTCGTCTTTGCCGTATTCAGACTAATTCTGAGTCGTATCTTTGAGTCTGCGTCGCTCCAAGCCAAGTTAGCACTAACACCCTCGCAACGAAGGGTTTCAAGCGACGGTGCACCTCGACCAAGGAGCGAAGGAAATACGTCAGGAATGTCAGCGTAGCTACTCCACACCGTATCTTTGAAGATGTGGTCAATGTACGTGACCTCCCAAAGGTTGGGCGCAACAACGCCGAGGTCGTGTTCTGCAACAAACCGACGAAGGGCGTCGAAAGTCTGTTCAAATAACTCTTTCACGCGTGAGTAACCGGGGTAGTCCGTCTCATCTCGCTTCATCCAGTTGACCACCAGCCATCCGTTCTGAATCTGGACCATCTTCGATCGGTCAATGCTGAGCATCTGCAAGCGAGCATCCCCATCGTCATCTCGAATGCCGAAGTTCGCCGTCCAAACTGGCTGCGAACCGAACGGCTCCGTGGTCGACGGTATTGCGCCCTCGTTTCTGGTTAGAGGGAACTCAGACCTCATGTGTTTGCCCCAAAACCAGCCAAGGTGACCATTGGTCAGTCGCTCCAACCGAGCAAACTGAACTGCAAGAGCAACTTCGATCACAGGGGGTCGCTTGAAATCGAGCTTCGTAGTGTTCATGACATGTGGTCCGACCTCAGCCAGCGGCGGCCAAAGGTAATTGTACCGGGGGAACCTTCTCTAGGTATTTGCCTGCGACACTGATCTGACCGCAGAAACGTAGCCTGCATCTGTTCAGATGCCGCAGACTTGAGTCATGGGCGGTCGCCAAGAACATCGGTCCGCGAATACAGGGGCCCTTAGCCCGATAGCTTGAATCTCTGCGCCAACGCCTAGACAACCGTCACGACGCACTCCGGACATGCAGCGCCAGAGCGAGTTCCCGGTCCTAGCGAGTTCCCGTTACTCTGGCACCGCACTTGCCTTTCCCCCAAGTAACCCTTGGTCATGCTAGCGACGCGCGTTCGCCACGTCCATCGTCACTAGCGGCAGACCTTCCGGTGGTGTCACGTTGTCGCTCGTTGAACCGAGCCGCCGCCACCCACCCCAATCACCTAAACACCCTACCGCGCACCAACGAGTACCCTTGAACTTCCGCCTCCCACGCGCCGTCCCAGGCGGGCGCGTCGCCCGACACTCCTTCGTCCTGCCCGCCCTCTCCGGCACCTCCATCAGCACCAACGACATCCCAGCCCTCACCTCCCTGCGAGGCCTCGGCATGTACAACACCGCGATCCAAGCAGTCAACTACGCAGTCAACGCTTCGTTCACCCACTGGGACCTCCAGCAGCCCGGCGGCTTTACTTTCTAATCTCTTCCCTGGGAAGCGAGCATCGCGGCTTCGGTCACACCCGCGCAACACCCACCGCCCGCCGCAACCCCGCGCCTCACACCCGCGTATCGCATCCCAACCCAAAGGAAACCACTGATGAAAACCGCCGCACTCTCCCTCACCCTCGCCGCGCTCCTCCTCGCCGCCGCTGGCTCCACGCCCCTGCAGCCCGCCGCGGCTCGCGCCGCCGACGACGTCCTCCTCCCCTTCTCCCCACCCAAGTTCTCCGCTCCCACCGCCATCCGCATCGGCTCCGCCCGCTTCCTGGTCAGCGCGACCGTCATCCGCTCCTTCCCAGGCAACGTTCCCGATCCCTCCGTCGCCCTCCTCCCACCCACCAACGACTCCCTCCTCATCCGCGTCGAGCAAGTCGGCTCGCGCAATGGCCCCATCATCTTCTCCGCCAGCGCAACCGTCGCCCCCTTCGGTGGCACACCAGTCGCCGTCCCCCTCTCGCGCGGCAGCGATGGCCGCGTCATCCAGTTCTACTCCAGCTCACTCCCGGCCGGCACCATCCCCGGCATCACGGACAAGTTCTCGCTCAACGTCCGCTCCACCATCACGCTCAACACCAACCGCGGCCGCCGCTCCATCACGATCCCCAACATCCCCATCTCCATCATCGCCTACCCCGAAACCGCGCTCCGCTAAACCACCACGCACAAACCTCGCCAACTCGCCCCGCGGTTGCCCACACCCCTTCACACACACCCACTCTCTCTCTTCTCCTCTTGCTCCGTGTCTCTGCGTCTCTGTGCTGAAAACGCATCATCCCGCGCCCCCCACCCGCGCACTACACCGTCCCCGTCAACCGCCGCAGCTGCACCTCATACCCCACACTCCACACCCGCCCACGATCGCGCACCTCCTCCTCCACATACCGCGTCATCGTCATCCCTTCAAACTCCCGCCCCGCAGTATCCACAAACGTCCCCGCCACCGGAGGCGTCACAAACTGCTCCGCAATCGCCTGCCGCAGCTCCCACAGCCCCGCCTCGCTCGTCGCCACCAGCCGCCCGCGCACAAACACATCCAGCTCGCGCACATCGCGCACCCCGCTCCCAGGCCCGCCCCCCGGCTCAAAAGCGTTGGGCGTCACCACATACCCGCGCCGCCCCACAAAGCACCGGTGCGGCCCACTCCCAAACAAATCCAACCCCTTGTAGCTACTCACGCGCTCCCCCTTTCAACCTTGGTGGCACAGGCGTCTCGCCTGTGCCCTCGTCACACCTGCTCCCACGCCCTCCCAACATCCTCGCCGCGCACCCACGCCCCTCCGCCACAATCTCCCTTCTCCCTCTAGGTCACCACCACCGGGTCCTCCGCCCCGCTCTGTCCCACCCCCACAAACTCCAGCTCCCGCACCGCCACCGCCCCGCTCCCCGCGCTCGTCTCCCCGCGCCCGCCCTCTCGGCCAACCTCGTGCCGCACGCCCACCAGCACCGCCCGCTCCACCACCAGCGTCCGCCGTCCCGCATCACTCGCATTGGGCTTGCACACCACACGCAGCTGCGCCTGAATCCCAAGCCGAAGCCGCGCATCATCCACCAGCTCCACATCCTCCGCAAACACCGCAGCCCGCACCACCACCCGCGTCTCCTGCTGCGCCACATCGCACATCGCTGCGTGCGGCCCCGCATCATCCCACTCCGTCACCACCCGCCGCGCATGCCGATCCACCCGCACGCTCTGCGCCCGCCCAATCACCACACTCCCAAACCGCACCTCCGTCGGCCTCACCATCACCATCGCTACCCCCTTTCTCCCTCTTTCCCTTTTTCCCTCCCTCCCCGTCCTATCCCCTCATCATCCTCCCCGCATGCAGCAGCCGCTGCTCATCCACCTTCCCATCACCATCATGATCCAGCAGCAGCATCGTCCGCTGCCGCTCCTCCGCAAACCGCCTGCGATACATCGCCGCGCGCTGCGCATACGCCCCGTTGCTCAGCTCCGTCCCCGCCGCCGCCGAGTACACGATCGCCAGCGTCAGCATCGCCTCCAGCCGCGCCGCATCCGCCGGGTTCAGCACCTTCGCCTGCTGCGTGGGCAGCAGCCCCGCCATCGCCATGAGCTGCTGATGCGCCCAGAAAATCTGTGGCCGAAAGCTGTGCACGCTATACGCCACCGTCCCCGCAATCCCAAGAGGCGTCGACACGTCCTGCACGCTCGCACGCAGCTTGGCCACCATGATCACATTGAAGTCGATGCTCGACAGCACCTCGGCACACACCCCGCCCACCACCGCCACCGCCCCCGACGGCACAAGCGCCGTCAAAAAGTCCTGGTCATAGCTCAGCCCCTCCAGCAGCAGCCCGTTCAGCACGCCAAGCCCCGTGCAATACGTCGTCGTCTGCCACTGCACATCCTTATACACCGTCGGCTCCAGCACCGCCACGTCACGATCGACTGCAAACATGATCCGCTCCTTTCATTGAAGAAGAGGTGTCAAGGTGTCAAGGTGCCAAGGTGTCAAGCAGGACTCCCAATCCACCCCGCGCCTCTTCCCCTCGACACCTCGACACCTTGACACATCGAAACCTCGAAACCTCTCAATCCCCGGGCCTCACCGCAAAGCGACGCCCGGAGCTCCATCACACCGCCAAGCCGCGGATCACGCCGTGCGCATTCTCATTGCGCATCTCCAGCGTGTACTCACCCACGATCTGACCCGCCATCGCATCACCCGTCGCGCCAAGGTCGCGATATCCAAAGCTGCGACCGCTCAGCGGCAGCACGCTCAGCCTGCTGCTATCCAGCAGCAGCACCGTGTCCGCCGGCATCCAGCGCGTCAGGATCACCCGCGCCACGCCAAAGTCGCTCTCATACGCGCTCACCATCTCGCGGAAGCTGCGATCCGTGGGCTGGTAGTGCCGCGCGGTGCTCGCCACAAACTGGTTGATGCGGCGCTTCTGCGCCCCGCCCACCACGATCGTGTCGATCGTCCCCGCACTCTGCTCCCACGCCGTGCGCATCGCCGCGTTGAGCACCGCCTCGTTCAGCTCGGTGCCCGCCCCGCCACCCGCCGGAATGCCCGACTGCCCGGGCACAAACTGGTTGGTCGCGATCTGCCGCACGATGCCGTTCATCGTGCGACGCACGCTCGCGCTCCCCTGGGGCGTCGTCGCCGGCGCACTGCCATTGATCACGCAGTTCTCCAGGTCGCGCAGCAGCTCGCGCAAGCGCTCCTGCTTCTGATAGTCCAGCTCGTCCGCCACGCCGTGCCCGCGCACCGCGCGCATCGTCCCCGTCACCTCCACCGTCGCCGCGAAGATCTGCGTGTAGTTCTGCCGGCGCACGCGATTGGTAAACCGCGCGGGGGCCGCGTCCGCACCCTCGAGCGCAGCATTCCCCAGAATCGTCAGCCGCAGCCCGTTGCTCAGCGTGCTCGCGGGCGAGCCGCCATACCGGCGCACCACCGTCAGGTTGTTGCCCGCCACCGCCGTGACAAACACCACCTCCGACGAGTTCCCCGGGCGCACGAGGTCGCCCACCTGAAACCGCACCCCGTTCGCCACCGTGATCGCCGTCGTGTCCTGCCCGTTGGGCGTGAACGTCGTCTGGTTCACGCTGTCGGTGTTGGGCAGCAGCGTGTCCTCGATCCACTCGTGCACCGTGCTCCGCGCCGCCCGCTGCGCATCACCCAGATGCGCCAGCAAAGGCGTCTCAAACGGGCTCACCAGCCCGATGATGTCGCTCACATCCTCCATCAGCTCGGGCAGGTCCGCACCCGCCGCATACGTCGCCTTACCACTAAATCCCATAGTCCATCTCCTTGTGCATTCGTTCCCTAGTGCCTAGTGCCCAGTGCCTAGTGCCTGTCTTACTTCCGCCGCAGCCGCAGATACTCCAGCAGCGCACGCCTGTGCCCCGTCTCGAGCGCCCGCTGCGCCGCCTCCTCCGCCTCGCTGCCAGCCCGCATCGGGCCCATGCTGCCCTCGCGCAACCCCGG
>JAIYDA010000074.1 GCA_027487735.1 Planctomycetaceae bacterium
CTGCTGTGCGAGCTTGCGTGAGCTCCTCGGAGGGAGGGGGGTGGGGGCCGGGGCGCGCGCGCGCCGTGGGGAGGAGAGTGGCGAAGTGGCGGAGTGGCGGGGTGGCGAAGTGGGAGGAACGCGGGGGAAATGGGGGTTTTTTGGGGGAGGGGGGAGTGCTGGTGATTTTTTGTTTGTCACGGCGCGCGGGGGGATTTTGGGGCCGTGGTGTGCGCGCTGGGGGGAGTGTGGGTAAAGGTCGGTTCGCGTCGACTTTACATCGGGGGCTTTGAGCCCTTGCGGCGAAGCACCACGCGGAGCGTGGTGGTACCCAGGAGAGGCGAGGTTCGTTAGGAGCGGGCGGGGCGGATGGCTTCGACGATGCGCTGGACGACGTAGTAGAGGACGGGAATGAAGAAGAGGCCCAGGATCGTGGCGCCGACCATGCCGCCGAAGACGGCGGTGCCGAGGGCGCGGCGGCTGCTGGCGCCTGCGCCGGTGGCGTTGAGGAGGGGGACGACGCCCAGGATGAAGGCGAGGCTGGTCATGATGATGGGGCGGAAGCGGGTGGAGGCGGCTTCCATAGTGGCATCGAAGATGGACTTGCCAGCGGCACGGTTCTCGCGCGCGAACTCGACGATGAGGATGGCGTTCTTTGCGCCCAGCCCGATGAGGAGGACGAGGCCGATCTGGGTGAAGACGTTGTTGTCGAGGCCTCGGTAGTTCAGGGCGATCATGGCGCCGATGACCACGAGGGGCACGCTGAGGATGACGGGGAGCGGCGCGGTGACGCTCTCGTAGAGCGCGGCGAGGATGAGGTAGACCAGGAGCAGACCCAGCCCGAAGACGAGCACGGCTTGGCCACCGCCGAGCTTTTCTTGGTAGCTCATGCCGCTCCACTCATAGCCCATGCCTGAGCCGACGACTTTGTCGTTCGCGACGGCTTCCATGATGCGGATGGCGTCGCCACTGCTCGTGCCCGGGGCGGGGATGCCGTTGATGGTGGCGGTTTGGTACATGTTGTAGCGCTCGATGCGGTCGGGGCCCATGGTGTCGCGGATGGTGGCGAAGCTGGCGAGGGGGACCATGGTGCCCTGGGCGTTTCGCACTTCGAAGCGCAGGATGTCTTCGCGCGAGAGGCGGTAGGCGGCGTCTGCCTGGAGCGTGACTTGGAAGGTGCGGCCTTCGCGGTTGAAGTCGTTCACGTAGTTGCTGCCCAGGCTGGCGCTGAGTGTGGCGTAGATTGACTCGAGCGTGATGCCCAGGGCGAGGGCTTTTTCGCGGTCGATATCGATGAAGAGCTGGGGGACTGCGGCGCGGTAGCCCGTGAAGGTGAAGGCGATGCCCTGCTGCTGGAAGCTGGCGGCGATGGTCTCGTTCACGACTTGCTGGAGGTTCTCGCGCCCTTGGTTTGCGCGGTCCTGCACGCGGAGGTCGAAGCCGCTGGCGTTGCCGATGCCGGGAATCGCGGGGAGGCTGAAGACGAGGAACTGGGCCTCTTGGACGGCGGCGATGCGCTGATTGATCTCGCCGATGATCGCGCCGATGGAGCGCGGCTGGGGGCCTTTGTAGCGTTCGTCCCAGGGCTTGAGCACGACCCAGCAGTTGCCGTAGGTGGTGCCTTGGCCTTGGATGACGCTGAAGCCGCTGAGGGTGACGACGTCTTCGACGCCTGGGACTTGCTGGATCTGCTCGCTGACGCGGTCGATGACGGCGGCGGTGCGTTCGAGGCTGGCGCCATCGGGCAGCTGCGCGGCGACGACGATGAAGCCCAGGTCTTCGTTGGGGACGAAGCCCGTGGGGACGGAGCGGGTGAGCTGGAGGGTGAGGGCGAGGGTGCCGGCGAAGAGCAGGAGCGTGACGAGGGCGAAGCGGAGGGACTTGGCGATGAGCCAGGAGTAGGCGCGGGTGATGGCGGCGAAGACGCGGTTGAACAGCGCGCCGAACCAGCGGAAGGGGCGGAAGAGGATGAAGCCTTGCGAGTGGGCCTGCGCGTGCTTGCGATCTTCGGCGTGGCCTCCGATGACGGAGCCGTGGGCCTTGAGGAGCAGAGCGCAGAGGGCGGGGGCGAGGGTGAGGGCGCAGAGGGCGGAGAGGAAGGTGCTGGCGGCGATGGTGAGTGCGAACTGGCGGTACATCTCGCCCGTGATGCCCGGGAGGGCGGCGGTTGGGAGGAAGACGCTCATGAGGACGAGCGTGATGGCGATGACGGGGGCGGTGATCTCTCCCATGGCCTTGAAGGTGGCCTCGACGGCGCCGAGCCCGAGCTGGGTCATGTTTCGTTCGACGTTCTCGACCACGACGATGGCGTCGTCGACGACGATGCCGATGGCGAGGACGAGGCCGAACATCGTGAGCATGTTGATGCTGAAGCCGAAGAGGCCCATGAGCAGGAAGGTGCCGATGAGGGAGACGGGGATGGTGAGAGCGGGGATGAGCGTGGTGCGGAAGCTCTGGAGGAAGAGGAGGACGACGAGGAAGACGAGGATGAAGGCCTCGATGAGGGTCTTGATGACCTCTTCGAGCGAGGCCTTGATGAACATCGAGCTGTCGTAGAAGAACTTTGCGCTGACGTCTGGGCCCAGGAGGGCGGAGGCACGCAGGGGGCTTGAAGGGTCGTTGAGCTGGGCGAGCTTGGCGCGGAGGCCATCGGCAACTTCAACGAGGTTTGCGCCGGGGAGCTGGTAGACGGCGAGGATGGCGTTGGGTTTGGAGTTGAAGGTGCTGATGGTGGAGTAGTCGCGGCTGCCTAGCTCGACGCGGGCGACGTCTTTGAGCAGAATGGTGTTGCCCGGGCCCTCGGTACGGAGGATGATGTTCTCAAACTCTTCGGGGCGAAGGAGGCGGCCCTGGGTGGTGACGATGAACTCGAGGTCTGTGCCTGCGGGGGCTGGGGGGCGACCGATCGCGCCGGTGGGGACGAGAAGGTTCTGGGCGCGGATGGCGGCTTGGACGTCGTTGATGGAGAGGTTGCGGGCCTTCAGCGCGTCGGGCGAGAGCCAGATGCGCATGCTGTAGTCCTTGGCGGGTAGGATGTTGATAGCACCGACGCCTGGGATGCGGGCGATCTCATCGCGCCAGTAGGTCGCGAGGAAGTTGCTGAGCTGGACGTCGTTCACGGAGCCTTTGGGGCTGCTGAGGCTGATGACGCCCGCCATGCTGGTGCTCTGCTTGCGGGTGGTGATGCCCAGGCGGCGGACTTCCTCTGGCAGGGCTGCCTGCGCGATGTTCACGCGGTTTTGCACGAGGACGGCGGCGAGGTCGACGTCGACGCCTGGGGCGAAGGAGACGTCGAGGCCGTAGCGGCCGTCGCTGCTCGTGCTGCTCATGTAGATCATGTTGTCGACGCCGTTGATCTGCTGCTCGATGGGGCTGGCAACGGTGTCGGCGATGACCTGGGCGTTGGCGCCTGGGTAGAGGGCCTCGACGCGGACGACGGGGGGCGCGAGCTCTGGATATTGGGCGACGGGGAGCCTGGCGTAGGCGACGAAGCCCAGCAGGACGAGGATGATGCTGATGACGCAGGCGAAGATCGGGCGGGTGATGAAGAAGCGTGACATGAGGGGGCTCGGGGCAGGCGCGCGGGTGAAGGGGTTCACCACAGAGTCACTGAGTGGCACAGAGGGAGCACAGAGAGGAGGGAGAAGAAGGGAAGAGGCTGTGCGCTACTTGGGTGGTGCGGGTGTTGGAGCTGGTGTTGAAGTTGGAGTTGGTGTTGGGGCGGCGGGGGTTGGACGCACCGCGGAGCCGGGGCGGGCGCGCTGCAGGCCATTGATGATGACGCGGTCTTGGGGCGAGACGCCAAAGTCGCCTGGGGTGAGGGGGAGGAGGACGCGCTGGCGGTTGGTCACAATCCCGGTGACGACGTTGCGTCGCTCGACTTTGTCGTCCTTGCCTGCGACGAGGACGAAGGAGCCGTTGGCGTCGCGCTGGACGGCGACGTCGGGGACGGTCATGGCGTCTTGCTGACCGAGGGTGCTACGGAGGCGGACGAAGAGGCCCGGGAGGATGGTGCCATCCTTGTTGTCAAACTCGGCTTCGATGCGGATGGTGCCTGTGGTGGGGTTCACGGCGTTGTCGCCCCATTTGTACCAGCCCTGGTGCTTGAAGTCGGTGTCGTTGGCGAGGGCCATGGCGACGGGGATGTTGGCGCGGCCATCTTCGCCTGGGCGGCGGTTCTGGTTGATGGCGCGGAGGTCGAGGAGCTGTCGCTCGGAGATGAAGTAGGTGGCGAGGATGGTGGCGTCGTTGATGACGGTGGTGAGGAGGGTGGGCTCGCTTGCGCCGACGAGCTGGCCTGGCTCGATGGAGCTGATGCCGATGCGGCCGTCGATGGGAGCGCGGACGTTGGTGAACTCGAGGTCGAGCTTGGCGGTGGCGAGCTGGGCTTCTGCGAGTTGGACGTTGGCGCGAGCGGCGTCGAGCTCTGCGGTGGTGCGGTCGAGCTCGAGCTGTGCGGCGGCGTTGCGGGCAACGGCTTCGGCGATTCGGGTTTGGGTGACTTCGGCAAGGCGGAGGTCTGCCTTGCGGGCGGCGAGGGTTGCTTCGCCTTGGCTGACGAGGGCCTGGAAGGGCCGGGGGTCGATGGTGAAGAGGAGGTCGCCTTGCTTGACGCGCTGGCCTTGTTGGATGTCTTTGGTGGCGATGAAGCCTCGGACGCGGGCGCGGACTTCGACGGTCTCGATGCCGCGGGTGGTGCCTGTAAAGTCGAGGATTTGTGGGACGACCTGCGGGACGGGCGCGGCGACGGTGACCTCTGGCGGGGGCGGGGGCGAGTAGGCGGGTTGCTTGCGTTGGCAGGCGGTGGTGCAGAGCAGGAGGACGGGAAGGAACGCCAAGAGCGAGCGAGAGCGCAGCACGACCGACCTCCATGTGGCAGGTATTCGAGTGGATGCGGACAGAAGGGGCGAGGGACGTTAGGCAGAGGTGCTGGGTGGTCGTTGTGGGGGCGGGAGAAGGGAGGGGTGGAGGGATGAAGGGATGCAGGAAAGAAGTGGGGAAAAGAACTTGTCGCGGCGCGGGCGCGTGGGATGAAGGTCGGTTCGCCGCGAAGCACCACGCGGAGCGTGGTGGTACCCAGATCCCGATGCAGTTTCATGCGAGGGGGTTGTGCTCGCGAAGGGGGTCAGCGCTTCGTGACGGTGACGCGGAAGCGCTTGGGCGGGCCTGGGGGGGTGAGGTTCCAGGAGGAGCCGCACTCGGGGCAGCGGGTGAGGGGGGGTGGCGAGTTGGATGGAGGCGGGGTTTCGGTCGGCGCGAGGGCGTAGCGGCAGGCGGGGCATTGCTTGTCGCGGAAGAGGGAGGCGGCGCGGGCGCGGGCGAGGTGGCGGGGCCAGGCGTGCATGCCCCAGATGGTGAGGGCGATGCCGAGGCCGAGCCAGGTTGTGGCCATGGGTGAGAAGAGCAGCACGGCGATGACGGCGGGGCCTGCGTAGCGGGCGAAGGTGGCGACGCCTGCGATGATGAGGATCGCGATGAGCAGGGGCAGCAGGGGCTCGGGCAGGCCCCAGGCGTGGGAGAGCTTCCAGGGGGCGAAGGCACGGAAGCCGATGCGGGTGGGTGCGCCGGCGTCGTCTTGGGCGCGGACGCGTGGACCAAAGGGGCTGAGCCTGCCCAGAGGCCCTTGCGGGCTAGGGACCATACTGATATCCCAGCCCCTCGGGCAGTGGCTGACCGGGGGTGAAGCGCGGAACGGAGAGTTTGGTGCGGACGTGCATATCGGCGAAGAGGAGATTCGCGTGGAGGCCTGAGGCGGAGTCACGCTCGTTAAACCAGAGCATGCCGCGGTCGCCGCCTTCTTGGAAGTTGTAGATGGTGTGGGTGCCGACGACCCAGGTGCGGGAGGGGGCGGTGAGGTAGGGCATTTTGCCGCCGCCTTGCGGGACGAGGGTGGGGAAGCTATCGCCTGCGATGTCGTGGTCGTTGAGGACGTAGCTGCTTCCGATGAAGTCGTAGAAGCTGGTGGTGCTTTCGAGGCCTGGGATGGGGAGGCCCGTCACGCGTGCGCCGCGGTCGAGCGGGGAGCGGAAGGGTTCGGCGGGGGTGATGCCCGGCTCGTCGTCGCTGGGGACGTTGTCGATGCCGACGTATTGGTTGAGGGGGCGGCGTGCGGCGCCGATGGTGTCGATGCCGAAGAAGGGGACTTGGCCTTTTTTGCCGCCGAAGAGGGAGCCGATGATGCTCTCGCCGCCGCCGGGGAGTGGGCCCAGGCGCTGGGGGAGGTGGTCGGGAAAGTCGTTGAGATAGCCTGTGAGGCCCACACCCAACTGCTGGAGGCGTGCGCCGCAGGCGACGACGCGGGCGGCTTGGCGAGCGGAGCCGAGTGCGGGGAGCAGAACGCCCATGAGCAGGGCGATGATGGCGATGACGACGAGGAGCTCGATGAGGGTGAAGGCGCGGGGGGGCATGGAAAGAGAGGGATGGAGGGAGAGAGGGGTTAGAGGCCCAGGGCGCGGCGCTTGGCGAGGGCGAACTTTTCGTGGTGGGAGACGTGGTCGATGTAGATGCGCAGGAGATCGAGCAGGGAGACTTTGCCGCGTTGGTTGTGGATGCCGGCGCGGGTGAAGTCGGCGTCGGGGACGGTGCGGAGCCAGGCGGCGGTGAAGGCGCGGGTGGCGCGGAAGAGGTCGGCGGCTTGGGCTGCGTCGGCGAGGTCGTAGGCGAGGCGCTTGGAGGCGAGGGTTTCGTCGTAGGCGATGAGGAGGGGCATGTCCTCGGCGACGACGCGGCGCATGCGGTGGGTGGCGGCGAGGTCGCTCTCGAGCATGTGGAGGATGAGGGTTTGCATGCTCCAGGTGCCGGGGATGGGGGCAGCGAGGAGCTGCTGCTGTGAGAGGCCTGCGGCCCAGCGGGCGGGGGCGGTTGCGCCAGCTTCGAAGGCAGCGATGAGGGAGGAGATTTCTGGGGAGGACATGAGGGAGGGTAGAGGAGGAGAGAAGAGAAGATTGATCGCAGAGGCTCGCAGCGAGATGAGCTTGCGCGAAGGGGGAGGACGATGCAGTTTGGCGGTGGTCGGCGCGGAGAGCACTGGCGAGACGCCAGTGCCACGAGGGGCAAGAGGAAAGCAAGCGAGCTCGCGGGCTCAGAGAACGACGCGGGTGGCGAGCTGCAGGAGGGCGGCGGCGTAGAGGGCGGCGAAGAGGTCGTCGAGGAGGATGCCCCAGCCGCCTGGGACGCGTTGGAGTTGGTGGGCGGGCCAGGGCTTCCAGATGTCGAGGATGCGGAAGAGCAGGAATGCGCTGGCGAGGGTGAGGGCGGTGGATTGGAGGGTGCTGAAGCTGGCGGCGGGGAGGAAGAGCAGGGGCAGGCACTGCGCGCTGGTTTCGTCGGCGACGACTTCTTTGGGGTCGTGGCCAAACTTGGCTTCGGCGGCGGCTCCAAACTTCACGCAGGCGATGGCGAAGATGAGGAAGACGGTGAGGAGCGCGGCGTGGTAAATGAGGGTGGGCGTGCCTGGGTGCTGGGGGGAGAGGCCCAGGAGCCAGAGGCATGCGGCGAGCACGACTGGGGGCAGGCTGCCCCATGTGCCGCTGGCTGGGCGCATGTGGCCCAGGCCGAAGGAGGTGATGAGAAGGAGGTGTGGAGGTTTCAAGGTGGGGAGAGGAGAGGTGTCGAGGTGTCAAGGTGTCGAGGTGTCGAGGGAAGGAGAGACAGGTGTGGTGGCGGTGTTTTGCTTGACACCTTGACACCTTGGCACCTTGACACCTCTTTTTACTCAAATCGGACGAAGCACTCGATGCCGGCGGGCAGTGCGTCGGGGCGGGGAACTTCGACGCGCACGAGGCGGGTTGCGCTGCTGGCGTCGCCCACGCTGGCGATATGGATGATGGTGCCCGCGGCGATGGTGGGCGGGGTGGTGAGGGTGCTGGTCATGATCGCTTTGCCGCCCACGCGGAGTGGGATGGTGTCCTGCGTTGGGGCGGCGACGTCGATGCGGAGCACGGCGACGTTCACGAGGCGCACGACGGGCTTGCCTGGCTCGATGACTTCGCCCGCCTCGATGACGACCTCGTCGACGATGCCATCGACGGGTGCGCGGAGGGTGAAGGCATCGAGGCGGGCCTGGGCTTGCTGGAGCTGGAGAACGGCTTCTTGGCGGCGCTGGACGAAGAGCTCGTAGGCGAGGCGGGTGCGCTGGGTTTCGAGCTGGGCCTTGCGGAGCTGCATGTCGGTACTGGCGCCGCGCTCGTGGACGGTGTTCCAGCGTTCTTCTTCGAGCTTGGCGAGGTCCCACTCGGCTTTGCTGGCTTCTTCTTCCAGCGTGCTCGCGGCGCGGAGGCGCAGGAGCTCAACTTCGGCCTTGGCTTCGCTGGCTTCGAGCTGCAGGAGCGGGTCGCCTTGCTTCACGGCGGTGCCGGGCTTGGCGAGGAGCGAGGCGACGCGACCGGGGATGGTGAAGGCGAGGGCGAGGTCCTCGCGGGCGCGGGCGATTGCGCGGAAGCCTGGGTCGGCGGGTTGGGAGGTGGTGGGTTGGGAGGTGGGTTGCGAGCTTGGAGCTGGCGTGGTGGGTTGTGTTGCGAGCGCAACCCCAACAGCACCCGCAAAGAGGATGGTCGCGAGGAGGGCGGAGCGCGAGGAGCGGTCCCAAAATGCGCGTTGGGTTGGGAAAGCGGTGTGGATAGGCTTGGTGATCTCGCGGCTCATGTCCACAATATAAGGCGAACAACGCTTTGATGTTCGGACACGATCTTTTCTGCCCGTTGTTGTTCCCGACGAGGTCCTATGCGCACGACCCAGGCAACCACCGCACCGACTGCCGCCTCGCCAACGCCGGAGCAGGCGCTTGCGCAGATGTTGGCGGGGTTGACGCAGGCGATGCCTGCGGAGGGTGCGTGCGTGCTGCGGCGCGGGGAGGATGGGGCGTTTGAGGTTGTGGCGGTGCATCCGGTGCCTGCGGATGGGTTTGCGTTGCCTGCGTGGGTGAGCGTGGCGGTGCGGCTGGCGGGGGTTGCGTGCGGGAGCGAGCTGCGGACGACGGCGGAGGCGATTGAGGCGGGGGGATTTGGTACTGGGCTGATGTATGACCCTGCGGGGCCCAAGCACGTGCTGGTTGCGCCTGCGATTGCGCGGGGCGGGCAGGCGCTGGCGGGGCTTGCGGTGGTGGCGCGGGGGAGCGGGGCGCAGCTGGAGGGGCTGAAGCTGCGGCTGGAGCTGATGCGCGGGAGCCTGGAGGCGCTGGAGCTTGCGGGCGCGCTGCGAGGGCGGGAGCGGGACATCGATCGATTTGCGGTGGTGGTGGATAGCGCGGGGGTGCTGGGGGAGCATGAGGGGTTTCATGCGTGCGCGTTTGCGCTCTGCAACGACCTTGCGTCGCGGTTTGGGTGCGAGCGGGTGAGCGTTGGGTTTTTGCGGGGCAACAGCGTGCGGTGTGCGGCGATGAGCCACACGGAGAAGCTGGGGAAGCAGACGCCCCTTGTGCACGACCTGGAGCTGGCGATGGAGGAGTGCGCGGACCAGGACTGCGAGGTGGGCGTGCCCGAGGCGATGCTGGAGAATGCGGGGGTGGTGCATCGGGCGGCGACGGCGTTTGTGCAGCGGCATGCGGGAGGGGGAGGCGCGAACGGCGGCGGGGTGATGCTGAGCGTGCCCTTGCGGGTGCGCGGGCGGGTGCGGGGGGTGCTGACGCTGGAGCGAGGGCTTGCGGCGGGTGTGTTCTCGCCTGCGCAGATTGAGAGCTTGCGGCTGATAGCAGACCTTGCGAGCCCGCGGCTGGTGTTGCTGCACGACACGGACCGGTACTTTGGTGCGGGGCTCGTGACGGACACGCGGCGGGTGCTTGCGAAGCTGCTGGGCCCGACGCACACGTGGCTGAAGGTGGGCGCGCTGGCGGGGCTGGCGGCGATTGTGACGCTATTTGTGGTGCCCGGGACGTATCGCGTGGATGGGCAGTTTCAGACGCAGGCGATCGTGCGGCGGGCGGTGCCTGCGCCGTTTGATGGCTTTTTGCGGTCGGCGCTGGTGCAGGTGAATGACAAGGTGGAGGTGGGGAAGACGGTGCTGGGAGAGCTGGACGACAGCGAGCTGCGGCTGGAGCGCATCGCGGAAGAGGCGAAGCGTGCGGGGGCGGAGAAGCGCGCGGCGAAGGCGCGGCAGGACAGGAACGAGGGCGAGGCGCAGGTGGCGGATGCGGAGGTGCGCGAGAGCCAGGCTCGGATTGATCTGCTGGCGGATCGCATCGGGCAGGCGCGGCTGGTGGCGCCGGTGGATGGCGTGGTGGTGGTGGGCGACTTGGCGAAGGTGATTGGCACGCCCGTGCAGACGGGGGACGTGCTGTTTGAGGTGGCGCAGCTGGAGAGCCTGCGGGCGGAGATTGATGTGCCTGAGGATCAGATCGCGGATGTGCGGGTGGGGCAGCGCGGGAAGCTGGCGACGCAGAGCTTTCCGGGTCAGCGGCTGGCGTTTACGGTGGAGCGGGTGGAGCCTGTGGCGCGGCTGGTGGGCGAGCGGAACGTGTTTAAGGTGCGCGTGGTGCTGGATGAGCGGCCCGAGTGGATGCGCCCGGGGATGGAGGGGGTGGCGCGGATTGATGCGGGCAGGAAGCCTCTGGCGATCATCTGGACGAGGCGGCTGGTGAACTGGGTGCGGATGACGTTGTGGATATGAGTTGGGTGCAGTGCGGAGGCGCGGACCTTTGAGGAAGATGCAGCGACGATGAGCATGGAGCGACCAACCTTTCATGACGCGTGGCATCGCATCGCTGGGATGCGGCCCAGGCTGCGCGCGTCGGTGCAGGTGGTGCGGCAGGTGTTTCGGGGTGAGCCCTGGCACATCGTGCAGGATGCGTCGGGGACGGACTATGCGCGGCTGAACGCGAGCGCGGCGATGTTTCTTGGGTTGCTGGATGGGACGCGGAGCGTGCAGGCGTGCTGGGACAAGTGCAACGCCGCGCTGGGGGACGCGAGCCCGACGCAGGGCGAGGTGGTGCAACTGCTGGGGAAGCTGTATACGGCGAACCTGCTGAGCGCGGAGGTGAGCGGGGACACCGACGCGATGCTGAGGCGGTATCAGAAGCGCAAGGCGCGGGAGCTGCGGAGCTATCTCAGCAGCGTGCTGTTTTTGCGGGTGCCTTTGTGGAACCCGGATCGGTTTCTTTCGCAGTGGTCGTTTGTGGCGCGGTGGATGTTCTCGCCTCTTGGGCTTGCGCTGTGGGTGCTGCTTGTGGGGGCTGGGCTGTTTCAGCTTGCGGGGCGGTTTGACGAGCTGCGCAGCGGGGCGACGAGCGTGCTTGCGCCGACGAACCTGTTCTTGCTGTATGTCACGTTCATCGTGACGAAGCTGGTGCACGAGGCGGGGCACGGGTTTGCGGCGAAGGTGCTGGGCACGCGGCAGGGGACGGGCGGGCATGTGATTCAGACGGGCGTGATGTTTCTGGTTTTCGTGCCGTTTCCGTATGTGGATACGAGCAGCGCGTGGCTGCTGCGGAGCAAGCGGGAGCGCATCGTCGTGGCGGCGGCGGGGATGATGTTTGAGCTTGTGCTCGCGGCGGCGGCGGCTGTGGTGTGGAGCAGGAGCGCGGATGGCACGGTGCTCAAGGGGCTGATGTACAACGTGATCTTTGTGAGCGGGGTGAGCACGATTCTGTTCAACGCGAACCCGCTCATGCGGTATGACGGCTACTTCATCTTGGCGGACTTGCTGGAGATGCCCAACCTGGGCAATCGCAGCAACGAGTTTCTGAAGTTTCTGGTGAAGAAGCACCTGTGGAAGACGCCTCGGCTTGATGAGCGCGAGACCAACCCTGCGGAGCGCAGGTGGCTGGCGGCGTATGGCATCACGAGCTTTGCGTATCGCGTGTTCATCTTCTTTGGCATCATCTGGTTTGTGGCGCAGCAGTGGTTCATCTTGGGGCTGATTGCAGCGGCGTTCTGCTTTACGACGTTTGCGATCGTGCCGCTGAGCAAGCTGGTGAAGTATCTCGCGACGCACACGGAGATTGCGCGGGTGCGGACGCGGGCGATTGTCACGACGGGCGGGCTTGCGGGCGGGTGCCTTGCGGTGCTTGGGCTGGTGCCCATGCCCGATCATGTGCGGGTGGAGGGCGTGGTGGAGGCGCAGCGGAGCGCGGTGGTATATGCGCAGGTGGATGGGTTTGTGCGCTCGGTGAGTGCGGGGGGGGATGCGGACGTGGGCAGCACGCTGCTGACGGCGGACAACCCGGACCTGCGCGTGCAGGAGGCGCGGCTCGCGGCCCGCGAGGAGCGGCTGCTGGCGCAGCGGCGGCTTGCGCTCGCGAGCGACGTGGCGGAGGCGCAGCGCGTGACGGAGCAACTGCGGGCGAATGGCGATCAGCTTGCGTATGTGCGGGGGATGCAGGCAAAGCTCGCGGTGCCCATGCCGTTTGCGGGGGAGTGGGTGAGCCCGAAGGGGGATGCGCTGCTGGGTGCGTATGCGCCGCGGGGCACGGAGCTTGGGGTGGTGCAGGACACGACGGCGCTGCACGTGCGGGCGTTTGCGCCGCAGTGGGCGAGTGCGCATCTCGTGCGGCAGGCTCCGCAGGTTGCGGATGTGCGGGCGCGGATGCGCCCGAGCTCGCGCAGCGAGGCGACGGTGCTGAGCGTGCTGGCGGCGGGGCAGGAGCAGCTGCCCAGCAAGAGCGTTGCGTTGCAGGCGGGCGGGTCGCTGGCGGTGGATGCGAGCGACCCGAGGGGGCAGCGCGTGCAGGAGCCTTTCTTTGAATGGCGGCTGAGGCTGCACGAGCCAAGCGAGTTTGCGGCGGGGCAGCGGGTGGTGGCGCGGTTCCGCGTGGGCAGCAAGCCTTTGCTTGGGCAGGGGTGGCGGTGGCTGCGGCAGCAGGTGCAGCGAAGGTTTGAGGTGTAATGCGGATGGGAGCGACGGCGCTGCAAGCTCCGGTGCGGTTGTGGGCGGGCCTGGCCCGTCGGCGGGATGCTGCGCGGCAGCCTGAGGGGCTGGATGCGGCGTGGCACGCGGGGCTGGGGCTCGCGAGGCGGGCGCGGGTGAGGCCTGGGAGGTTTTTGGCCCTTGCGCAGGGCGTGCTCGCGCTGCAGGCGGAGGTTGATGGGCTGGACAACGCGGGGTGCGAGCGCGAGGTGGCGCGGATTCGCGATGCGTTTCGCGTGCGGCGCGAGAGCGAGCGCGACACGCTGCTGGGCCTTGCACTGCTGCGGCGATTTGCACGCGAGCACCTTGGGCAGACGCCTTACCCGGTGCAGATAGCCGGTGCGCTGGGGATGCACCATGGCGTGCTGATTGAGATGGCAACGGGGGAGGGGAAGACGCTGACGGCTGCGCTGGCGGCGACGCTTGCTGGGTGGCGGGGCGAGGGGTGCCACGTGATTACGGTGAATGACTACTTGGCGCAGCGCGATGCGCAGTGGATGGAGCCTGTGTATGCGCGCTGCGGGCTGCGGGTGGCGAGCATCCATCAGCTTGCGAAGCCTGCGGAGCGGCGTGCGGCGTATGCGGCGGACATTACGTATACGACGAACAAGGAGGTCGCGGCAGATTATCTTCGCGATCAGCTTGCGCTGCGGAGCGTGCTGACGGTGGCGAGTTTGCTGACCAAGAGCTTTGCGAAGGGGGAGGGGCTGACGCAGCGGGATGACCCGGCTGCGCATCTGGTGATGCGCGGGCTGTCGCATGCGATTGTCGATGAGGCCGACAGCATTCTGATTGATGAGGCGGTGACGCCCCTGATCATCGCGGGGCTGGGGACGCGCGGGCCCGAGCAGGAGCTGTATCCGATTGCGCGGGACATCGCGGCGAGGCTGGTGCGCGATGAGCACTACCGCGTGGATGTGACGCACCGTGAGGTGTCGTTGCTGCCTGCGGGGCAGGGGGTGGTGGCGGGGATGGTGGATGGGCTGCTGAGAGAGACGGGGCTGGGCGAGGCGGGGCTGAGTGAGACAAGCCTGAGCGAGACAAGTCGGGGGATTCTGGCGGGGCAGAGGCGGCGCGAGGAGTTTGTGCGGCAGGCACTCACGGCGCGGGAGCTGTTTTTGCTGGGGAAGCACTACATCATTCAGCAGCCTGAGGGTGATGAGCGGGAGGCGGGGGAGGCAGGTGGGCACGCGCGGGAAGGTGGACAGCGTGCGAAGCAGCCCAAGATCGTGATCGTGGATGAGTTCACGGGGCGGCTCATGCCCGATCGGCAATGGCGCGACGGGCTGCACGAGGCGATCTGCGCGAAGGAGCAGATCGCGATTGCGCCGCCCCAGACGAGCCTGGCGCGGGTGAGTTTTCAGCGGTTTTTCCGCATGTATGCGAGGCTCGGAGGCATGAGCGGGACGGCGCGCGAGGAGCGGCGGGAGCTGTGGCGCACGTACTCGCTGCCCGTTGCGGCGATACCGCGGAATCGGCCCAGGCGGTTTGAGCAGCTGCCCACGCTGTGCTTTGCGAGCGTGGATGCGCGGCTGCGGTTTGCGGTGCGCGAGGCGGAGGAGATGCACCGCAAGGGGAGGCCCGTGCTGATTGGCACGCGCAGCGTCGCGACGAGCCAGGCGCTGTCGCGCATGCTCGAGGCGAAGGGGCTGTCGCACACGGTGCTCAACGCGCTGCACCACGAGCAGGAGAGCGCAATCGTGGAGCGGGCGGGCGAGCTGGGGGCGATCACGGTGGCGACGAACATGGCGGGGCGTGGCACGGACATTCGCCTTGGGGAGGGCGTGCGCGAGCGGGGCGGGCTGCACGTGATCGCGACGGAGATGCACGAGAGCGCGCGGATTGATCGGCAGCTGCTGGGCAGGGCGGGCAGGCAGGGGGACCCGGGGAGCGGGCGCGTGCTGCTGAGCTTGGAGGATGAGCTGGTGCAGCGATTTGCGCGTGGGGCTGCGGGGGCGATGGCGCGCGTGCTGCCTCGCGGCGAGGAGGCGCGGTCGGGCGCGTGGGTGTCGCTGCTTGCGACGACGATGCAGCGGCGGGCGCAGAGCCAGGCGCGCACGCAGCGAACGAGCGTGCTGAAGCAGGATGAGTGGCTGAGCGATGCGCTGGGTTTTGCGGGGCCTGAGCTGGGGCTGGGGAGGTCGGAGTAGAGGTTCCGCTGGCGCGGGTTTTTGGGTCGCGCGATTCGGAAGGAGCGATCGGCGAGCTGTTCACCTTCCCGGTTTCCTACTTCCTGTCTCCTGTCTCCTGTTTCCTGTCTCTTGCTTCCCGTTCCCCGTTCGCCGTTCCCTGCTCCCCCACCCCTCACCCCGCGCGTGCGCTGAGCCGCACCAGAATGTCTTCCATGTTTGCATCGAAGCCACCGCGGGTGAGGACTTCGTTCGCGCCGTGGTCGCGGGCGGATTGCAGGAGGTCTTTCGCGACGTGCGGGCCCCAGGCGAGGATGCGGATGGCACGCTCGCGGCCCTGCGCGCGGGCGTCGCGTAGGCGGGCGATGAGGGCGAGGGCGTCGTCGCCTTTGTCGAGGTCGACGATGAGTGCGGCGATGTCGGGGGTGTCGGCGAGGCGGGCTTCGAGCATCTCGAGCGTGCGCACGGGGCGAGCGGGCAGGCCCAGGGCGTCGGCGGTGGCTTTGATCTTTGAGGCCCAGAGAAGATCTGCGGCGGCGTAGAGCAGCATGGGGGAGGGTAAGGGGAAGGGCAACGGGGAGCGGGGAGCGGGGAGCGGGGAAGAAGAGAGCGGATCAGCGTTTGTGTTCTGGGTTTCCGGTTCCCGGTTCGCCGTTCGCTGTTCCCTTTTCTCCGCTTGCTTGCTTGCGGGCTGATTTGCCGCGGAGGGCGTCGAGCTGGGCGCGCACTTTGGGGTCGCTGAGGGCGGCGTCTTTGGCGCGCTGGGTCATGCGGGCGCGCATGGCGTCGTATTCCTCGGAGCTGAGCAGGCCTTTGTCGCGCATGGTGCGGAGGTCGCTGAGGGTGAGCACGGCTCCCGCAGCATCGTCCTTGCTGAGCATGCGGCGGCGGAGGGCGAGCACGACGATGCTGCCCACGACGACGAGCACGATGAGCAGCCCGACCCACATGCCCACCTGGGCGGCCTGCGCGGTGCTGGGCTGGGCGGCCTGGCCCACGACGGGTTGCATCGTTGCTTGGGGCATGGGGTTCTTCTGCCAGACTTGGGCGGGGGATCGCACTCGCGGTACGAACTCACTTTACGAACCATCATTCTGCGAACATGGCATCGACAAACGCGGAGGGTTGGAAGGGTTGGACGTCGTCGGGCGTCTCGCCCACGCCGATGAACTTCACGGGCACGTCGGTGGCTTCGCGGATCGCGATGACGACGCCTCCCTTGGCGGTGCCATCGAGCTTGCTGAGGAAGATGCCCGTGACGCCCGCGGCTTTGGTGAACTCTTCGGCCTGGCGGAGGGCGTTCTGGCCGCTGGTGGCGTCGAGCACGAGCAGCACCTCGTGGGGGGCTCCGGGAATCTGCTTCTTCACGACGCCCACGATTTTGCTGAGCTGCTTCATCAGCGGGTCTTGCGTGTGCAAGCGGCCTGCGGTGTCGAGGATGAGCACGTCGACGCCTCGTGCCTTGGCGGCGGCGCAGGCATCGAAGGCGACGGCGGCGGGGTCGCCCCCTTGCATGCCCTTCACGACGGGGACGCTGAGGCGCTGGGCCCAGGTCTCGAGCTGGGCGACCGCGCCGGCGCGGAAGGTGTCGCACGCGCCCAGCAGCACGGTCTGGCCTCCATCGCGCAGGCGCTTGACGAGCTTGCTGATGCTGGTGGTCTTGCCCACGCCATTCACGCCCGTGACGATGATGACGCTGGGGCCAGAGCCAGCGGGGGCGAGCAGAAGCTCGCGGTCGGCGGCGGGCCAGAGCTTGACGAGCTCGCGCTTGAGGTAGTCGAGGGCTTCGTCGCCCGAGTGCATTTTGCCCGAGCGGAAGTCGGCACGCAGGCCATCCATGAGGCGCGTGGTGGTCTTGACGCCCACGTCGGCCTGCAGCAGGCGGCGCTCGATCTCGTTGAGCAGCTCCTCGTCGAGCTTTCGGCCCAGGAGCAGATTGCGCAGGCCCTGCGCGCCGGTCACGAGGGCGTCGCGGGTCTTCGCGAGGCCTTGCTTCAGCTTCTCGGTGATGGCTTTGAAGAAACCCATGACGCGTGCTGCTCCTGCTGCGGGCTAGCGCCCCTGCGCTGCCCTTGCCTCCCACTCGGGCATCACGCGCCGCATGACCTTGTCGAGCACGGCGTTCACGAAGCCTGCGCTTTTGTCGGTGCTCATCCAGCGGGCGAGCTCGATTGCTTCGTTGATCGCGATGCGCGGGTGGGTGCGGAAGGTCGCCATCTCAAAGTGCGCGAAGCGGAGGATTGCGCGGTCGACGCCCGGCATGCGGTGCAGGCTCCACTCGGGGCTGAGCCTGGCGAGCTCTGCGTCGCCCATCACGCGGTGCTCATAGGCTCCGAGCGCGAGCTCGCGCACGCGCTCTTCGCCTTCTTTGGTGAGGCCTTCAACCTGGCTCAGCATCGCATCGAGGGCGGCGCGGGGCGTGGGCAGGCTGCTGGCGTCGATGGCGTAGAGAGCCTGCACGGCGAGGCGGCGCATCGCGACGTTGGTGGCACGCTCGCGCTGCTCGGGCGTGAGCGTCTCCATCGCTTCTTCGCCCGGGTCGGGCGTTTCGTCGGCAAGGAGCGGGCCCTGCGTCTCGCCTTGCAGCACGTGCAGCACGCGCAGGCCCAGCAGGCGTGCGAGGTCTTGCGGGCCCGGGGCGGCACCCTCGATGGCTTCACGCGGTGTGGTCGGTGTGCTCATGGCGTGCCTCGACGCGGCGGGTGGCGCATTGCGGGGTCGGACTTTGCCTTGGACTTTGCCTTGGCGTTTGGCAGCTTGGCCTTCCGTGCCTTGAACTTGTCGGGTGCGCCGACGTGCTCCATCTCGTCCAGCATCCAGTCTGCGCTCTCGCCCCGGGTGATGCCCACTTGCACGACGAGCGTGCCCAGCGCGGCTTTCATGGCCTCGGTGCCTTTGTTGCCGGGGCCTGCACGAGCCAAGCCCGCACGAGCCAAGCCGGCGCGGGCCAGGGCCTGCTCTTGCGTGTTCACCGTGAGCACGCCCAGGCCAATGGGCACCCCCGTGCTGGCGCACAGGCTCGCGAGCTGCTGCGTGACGGCTTGCCCCAGCACCGCGTCGTGGTTGGTCTCGCCCTTGACAATGCAACCCAGCACCACGATTGCTGCGACGCGCTCTTCGGAAGCGGCCATCGCGGCGGTCGCGACGAGCTCGAAGCTGCCCGGCACGTAGTAACGCTCGAGGCCCAGGCCCAGCGCGCTCGCGATGGGCGAAGCCTCGAAGGCTTCGATCGCGCCGCGCTCGAGCGCGCCCGTCACCGTGGCGTTGTAGACGCTGGTGATGATGACGACGCTTCGCTCGGCTGCCTTGCTGCGTTGTTTGTTCGATGCTGGTGCACTTGCCATAGATCGCTGCGAGTTTAGGCCCTGAATCCTCGCCTGCGGCGTGGCTCGCCCCCCACCACCGCCGCTCTACAGAAACGCCCGCATCCCCCGCGCCTCGCGCTGCCCATTCACCCACAGCAACGCGGGCATGTGGTCTTTCCACAGCTTCACGAGTTGGCTGGGCGTGCACGCCAGGCGTGCGGCGGCCTGCCCTGCATCAAGGTTGCAGGCCCAGAGCACATCGAGGCTGGTGGCGAGCATCGCGGGAAAATCATCGTGCGCGACATTTAGCACGATGCGTCCAGCGTTCTTGCCCGCCTCGGGGCAGCGGCGCAGCCAGAGTTCGCTGCGAGCTTCGCCCGCGGGCACGGGGCAACGCACGAGCACGGCGAGGTTCAGCCTCAGCCTGCGCAGCGCCACGGGCAGGTTCTCTCGAATGCTGCGGCGTTCGCCCGCGCGGGCGGCGATGCCCGTAGCGCCGTGCACGAGCACCACGCCCGTTTGCACCTTGTTGCGATTTTGCCCGCCCGGGCCCCCCGTGCGCGCGTGCGTGCGCTCGCAGACGCGCAGCAGGAGCGCGGGGTCGAGCTGTGCGGGGTGTGTGCCTGGCAGCTCGACCACGGGCGGGGCGAGCGGGACGGATGGGCTGACAGATGATGACGAGCCCATCGCCTTGCTCAGCTTCGTGCTTGCGCTGGTCTTCGTGCCGATGCTGGCGTCGAGCCGCGCGAGCCACGCGGCCTCGGCTGCGGCGCGGGCGTCGTCATGCTCGTCTAGCTGGGGCTTGGGGTGGGCTGCTGGGTGGGCTAATGCATGGGCTTGAGCGCGCGGCGTGGGTCGCGGTGCGGCTTGCCCGCTCTCGCCAGCGCCCGCGCCTTGCGTGCTCACGGCATCGCTCCGTGCGCTGGGCACTCCAGGCTCATCGGGTGGGCTTCGAGGGCGAGGTCGCTGCTTTGCAGCGCGAGGCGCTCGCAACCCACAGCCGACTGCTTCTCTGCGAGCTGCTTGGCAAGCTGCTCTGCCAGCTGCTCTGCCCCGAGGCCCGCGATCATCGCCGCATTATCCATGCAGTAGCAGAGCGGCGGCAGCACCAGGCGCAGCTTGCGCTGGGCTGCAAAGCTCGCGAGCTCGGTGCGCACGCGGCTGTTGGCGCTCACGCCTCCACCCACGAGCAGCGAGCGATAGCCGCTGCCATCCCCAGCCGCGCGCCCGAGCTTGAGCACCAGCGCCTCGGCCACGCTGCGCTGAAAGCTCGCGGCGAGGTCGCGCCGCTGCTCGCTCGTCAGCTCCACGTGGGCTGCGCGCTCGCCCGCGGCGACGGCGCGCCGCGCAGCCTCGCCCGGCACGCCGCGCAATGCATACAGCACGGCGGTTTTGAGGCCAGAGAACGAGAAGTCGAGGCTTGCGGGGCTCAATCTGCTGATGGGCAGCGCGTAGGCACGGTCGTTTGCAGCTGGGTCGCGCGCGAGGCGATCGATCGCGGGACCGCCCGGGTGCGCGAGGCCCATCATCGCGCCGACTTTGTCAAAGGCTTCGCCCGCGGCATCGTCGATCGTGCTGCCCAGGCGCATGATGTCGGTCCAGCTGCGCACGCGGTACATCGCGGTGTGCCCGCCGCTGACGACGAGCCCGAGCGCGGGCAGCGCGTCGGCGGCTGGCAACTCGCCATCGAGCAGCCCGCTGTAGAGATGGGCCCGCACATGATCGACGCCGATGAGGGGCCTTTGCAGGGCCCACGCGAGGGCCTTCGCGCCCGCCACGCCCACGAGCAGGCTGCCAATGAGCCCGGGGCGATTGCCCACTGCCACTGCCGAGATCATGCCCAGGCCCACGCCCGCCTGCGAGAGCGCCTCGCGCACGACGGGCAGCAGAGCCTCCACGTGCGCGCGGCTGGCAATCTCGGGCACGACGCCGCCATACTCGCTGTGCAGGTCTGTCTGGCTCGCGATGACGTTGCTCAGCACGCGCGGCACGCCCAGGGCATCCAGCCCGGCGACGCTGCACGCCGTCTCGTCGCAGCTGGTCTCGATGCCCAGGACCAGGCGTGCGATCACGACCCGCCTCCGGCTGCGGGCTTGGGTGGGGCTTCGCCTGCGGGTGCGGCGGGGTTGGTGACTGCGCCCGACTTGCCCTGCAACTCGCTTTGCAGCTCGCTTTGCACGTCGGCATCCAGCAGCCATCGCTCCAGATCGTCTCCGGTGATGCGCAGCGTTGCGACCACGGCGCCCTGCTTGTCGCGCACGACGAGGGAACCGCCCTGCACGCTCACTGCGTCGTCCCACAGGTCGCGATCATTGCGGGCCTCGGCAAGCTCGCGCACGCCTGTACCTTCTTCCAGCGTCTCGGCACGCCGCCCCAGGCGAGCGAGCTCGCGCAGCATGCGCTCCTCGAGCTGGCGAAGGCGCACGAGCTCGTCGGCGCTCGCGACGTCGCGCACGCCTTGGGCTGTCTGGGCGTCGGTCGCGATGGGCTGCCAGGTGCCGGTGCGGAGCCTGGTTTGCACGGCACGCACGCCTGCTGCAAGCTGCGGGTCGCGCAGCAGCGCGAGCGTCCACTCCACATCATCCCAGCGCGGCTGCGCGAGCTGGGCGGCGATCTCTTTGTCCAGCGCGTCGCTCGCGTCGCTGGGCACGGCGGGCTGGCCCAGCAGCTCGAGCTTGCGGCGCACGCGGAAGACATCGAGCAGGCCATCGCGCGGCATGGTGACATAAAAGCCAGGGTCTGGGTCGACGCCCCAGGTGGGCGAGTCATCCTTCCTCTGGATGCTGCGATCGCTGGGGAGGTAGTACGCCTGCTCGGTCAGCTTCAGCTCGCTGCCGCCCTCGCTGAGCGTCATGAGGCTCTGCACGCTGCCCTTGCCAAAGGTGCGGGTGCCCAGGACGATGGCCCGCTTGTTGTCTTGCAGTGCGCCGGCGAGCACCTCGCTCGCGCTCGCGCTCTCGGCGTTCACGAGGATGAGCAACGGGAGGTCGGGCAGCGTGCCGCGTTCTTGTGCTTTGCTCACCCGGCTCTCGTGGGCTCGCCCGCGCGTCGAGACGATGACCCCATCCTTGAGGAACATGTCGGCGATGCGCTCAGCTGCTTCGAGCACGCCTCCGCCATTGAAGCGCAGGTCGAGCACGAGCCCGCGCACGCGCGAGCCGTCGGTCGCGCCCATCGCACGCAGCGCGGCCTCGACCTCGGTCGCGACGCTGGGCGTGAACTGCGTGATGCGCAAGTAGCCAATGCCCATCTGCGGGTCGATGAGGTAGTTCCACTGCCCCTCCGCCCCCACGCGCACGAGCCCCTTGACGGCCCGGGCCTTGATGCGGGCACGCTCAATCTGCACCGAGAACTCGCGCGTGCCGCGCAAGATGTCGAGCGTCACGCTCGTGCCGGGCTGGCCCACCAGCAGCTCGACGCACTTCTCGACGGGCAGGTCCTTCGTGCTCGTGCCATTGATGCGCAGCACGCGGTCCTCGGGCAGCAGCCCAGCCCGCAGCGCGGGGCTCTCCTCCATGGGGTTGGCGATCGTGAGCCAGCCAGACCGCGTGTTCACTTCGGCGCCGATGCCCACGTACTCGCCCGTCAGGTCTTTGTTGAAGCCCGCGGCTTCTTCTGCGGTGACATACACCGAGTATGGATCGCCTAGGGCCTCGACCATGCCGCGGATCGCGCCATCGCGCAGCTTCTCGTCGCTGACCTCGTCGACGTAGCGCTCCTTGATGATGTCGCGCACGCCCGCGACCTGCTGCCAGGCCTCGCTGCTGCCCGTGCTGCTCGTGCCATTGACGGCCATGAGCAGGCGCACCACGAGAACACCCGCGGTGAAGCACGAGAGGGCGAGGATGAGTTTGCCGGAGGTAGTCATGAGAGAGGTTTCGAGGTGGCGAGGTGGCGAGGTGGCGAGGCAAGAACGACGTTCAGTTCATCACAGTTTTTCCAGGTCAGGCATGCCGGTCGATGGCCGGTGCTGGGTGCCTTCCCGCAACACCTTGACACCTTGACACCTCGACACCTCTTTTTCTCAACACCTTGACACCTCTTTTTCTCGTCACTTCGCGCGCTTGCGCAGGTCTGCCATGTCCAGGTCGAGTTTTTGGCCCACCTTCAGGTTCAGGCCCTTGGGGTTCTTGCCGTCGAGGTTGAGCATGCCGCCGCGCAGCTCGATCACCACGATCGCGTCGTGCTTGCTGCTGTACTTCTTCAGGCGTGCTTCGTACGCCTCGTTGATCTTGGCCCACTCGGGCACGCCTGCGGGGCCCAGCACCTTCTCGGCTTCGGTGCGCTCGGCTTCGGGCTGCATGGCGTGCATCGCGGTGATGCGGCCTGTCGCGTCGACGTAGACGATGTCGATGGGGATCGGGCAGTCGCGCATCACAAAGTTGTGCGTCGTGCCCCGGCGGAAGAGGAAGATCATGCCGCCGGTTTCAGCGATTTCGGTGCGGCCGCTGAGCCCGCGGAAGCGCTGCTCGTCGGTGGTGGCTTGCTCGAGCTGGAAGGTGCGCCCGTCGAGCTTCACCTCAAGCGTGGGCAGCGTGGGCTGCGGGGTTGCGAATGGCTTCTTCACGCCTTCGCTCTCCTTGGCTGGCTCGGCGGGCTTGGCGTCGGCTGGCTTGGTTTCGCTGGGCTTGGTTTCGCTGGGCTTGTTGTCTGCGGGTTTAGGATCTGCGGGCTTGGCCTCCGCTGGCTTTGTCTCTGCGGGTTTCGTTTCTGCGGGCTTGGTCTGGGGCTTCTCGTCGCACGCCACGACCATCGCGCCCGCGCACGCCAACACCAGGCACAGGTGCCCCAGCGTGCGATGCGTGCTCTTGCTTCGGTGCTTCGTCATCTCGTGCCTCCGGATCGTTGCGACTCGCCCAGCAGCCAGGCCTCGTCTTGCGGGCCATACACCACATCTTCTTGGCTCAGCGTAGCGAGCGAAAAACGCTCAACAAACTCCGCGAGGGCCATCTCCTGCGGCTGCTCGCGCGGCAACACGCCGCACCACGCCGCCATGAGCCCCACCACCCGCTCAGCCCGCACGCCCCGGGCCCGGTAGGCATCCAGCCGCGTGTCGCCATGCCGCTTCGCGAGCCGCTTGCCATCGCTCCCGCGCACGAGCGGCACATGGACATACGCCGGGGCGGGCAAGCCCAGTTCGCGCAGCAGCAGCAGTTGCCGCCCCGTCGAGTCGATCAGGTCGTTGCCGCGCACCACGTGCGTGACGCCCGCCGCCGCATCATCCACCACGACGGCAAGCTGATACGCAGCCTGCCCAAGCGGGCTGCCCTCGCGCCTGCTCCACACCACAAAGTCGCCCACGGTGCTGGCAGGGCAAACCCGCTGCGGCCCGGCGAAGAGGTCCGTAAACTCGATGGTTTCGTTGGGGGTCGCGAATCGCCAGGTCGGTGCATCGTCCGCAAACTCGCTCGGACGCGTTGGTGGCCGCAGCTCGGGCCCGAATCGCATCTCGTGCGCCCCTTCGTTGGGTGCGCTCTGGGGGGTTTCGGTCGCGAGACCTTCGGACCGGAGCTTGGGGGATGGGAAGACGCATGATCTTGACGCAAGCTGCTGCATGGCAAGCACATGCGCATCGCGCATGCGGGATTGCAGCACGACTTCCCCCTCCCACGCCAACCCCAGCCAGGTGAGCAAGTCCTCGGTGAGGGCGATCGTCTGCGGTTTCACGCGAGGTGTGTCTAAGTCCTCTATTCGCAGAACGATGCGCCATCCCAACCGCCGCGCGAGTGCCCACGTGATGAGAAACGTCCGCACATTCCCGAGGTGCAGCGCGCCGGTGGGGCTGGGGGCGAGGCGGGTCGTGGGCACACCCAAGGATAGCGAGGCAGGCATAACCAAACTTTATACGAACATTCTTGCCAGCAGCCCGCTTGCAGCGGGGCCCGCGCTGATATACTCCGATTCGCACCTCGCGAGCCCCCCCAATGACCAAGCTGACCGATGGACAGATCGAAGCCGCCCTGCACGCACGCCCGGAATGGGCCCACGTGGGGGAGGCGATCCAGCGGACGTACCAGTTTCGCGACTTTGTCCAGGCGATGAAGTTTGTCGATCAGGTGGCGCTGGCAGCCGAGCAGGCGCAGCACCACCCGGACATCTTGATTCGCTACAACAAGGTCACGCTCACGCTCGCGACGCACGACGCGGGGGGCATCACGGAGAAGGACTTTGCCCTGGCGGCCCGCGCGGACGAGCTGGCGGGCAAGCTGGTGGCACGGGCGGCGAAAGCAAGCATGCCCAAGGCACCCATCGCAGCCAAGCCCGCTCAGCGGGCGAAAGGCGCGAGCGGGGCGCCGATCGCTGGCAGGCCCAAGGGCCCCGGGACGGTGTGAGCGGATGGCGCGAGGTGCGCGAGGCAACCCGCGAGCGAAACCTGTGCAAACGCGGGGGCTGGCTGAACTGCGCGGGCCAAGGTGCCGAGAACACCCGTTGGCATGCGAGGCGCTGCACCAACCGCGATCATCTACGCCCACGACGGGCTGACGCCCGCGCGCTTGCCGCGCGATGTCGCGAGCGAGCTGTTTGGCAGCATGCCACGATCGGTCCGGCCGACGGTGCAGGAACGCACGCACGACGAGCTGCTCGCGATGGCGGCAGGGTTTGACGGAGCGCGGGTTGCGCTCGTTGACCTCTCGCGCTGCGCGAGTGAGCGAGCGGCCCACGCCCTGCTGCACACGCTGACGGAGAACGACTGGACGGGGGTTGCGCTCCTTGCGCCCGCGCTGCTGGAGAGCTTTGGCAGCGCAAGCGGGCGGCATGGCTTGCTGCTGCGCGGCGCGAGCACGCCCATCCCCCTCGCGGGCGAACTGCTGCGTGCGCTGCTGGAGCGCGAGCCGAGCATCGCGGCACTGCGGCAGGAGGTGTCGCTGCTGCGCCGCGCGCACGAGCGCGCGATGCACGAGGGCGAGAAGCTGCAAGAAGAGCTGCACCTTGCCGCGGCGATTCAGCGCGAGCTTGCGGCGGCGCACGCGAGCAGCACGCGCGGCATCGATGTCGGTGTGCTCGCGCGGCCCGTGAACACGGTGTCGGGCGATGTGCACTGCGTGCGCCGTGTGGGCGAGCACCACGTCGCGTTCTTTCTGGCGGATGCCGTGGGGCATGGCGTGCCCGCGGCCCTCATGACGATGGTGCTGCTGACGGGTTTGCAGGCGTACATGCAGCTGCACGAAGCTTCGCTCGACCCTGCCGCGATGCTCGAAGCGCTGAACCGCGAGCTGCTCTCGCACGGCTTTGGGTGCGATCGCTTTGCGACGGCGGCGTGCGGGCTGATCGACACGCGCAGCGGCGCGGTGCGGGTGGCGAGCGCCGGGCATCCATCGCCCATCATCGTGGGCCCGCGCGGCACACGCGTGCTCGAGACGACGGGACCACTGCTGGGCATCTTTGCGGATGCAACGTTTGACGAAGCCAGCGACATCATCGCGCCCGATGACCGGCTGGTGGTCTATTCCGATGGACTCGAAGGTGCGTTGCCTCGCTCGGGCACCACGCTGCTGCAGCAGCTCGTGCCGCTTGAGCGCACGCTGCGTGAGCATGCGATGAGCGATGGCGCGGGCGCGATCGATGCCGTGGCGAGCTTGCTGGACCTGCAATCGGGCAGTTTGCACCAGACGGACGACGTGACGGTGCTGACGCTTGCGATGCCTCGCAATGCGGCACGGCTTGCGGCGTGACGCGGTGCTGATCTCACGCGGGGCTTGCGGCAGATGCTGCGGCGCGAGCACTGGCGTGCGAGTTGCAACTCGCGCCATGACAACTCATGGGCTTGGCGGCGGCGAAGCCTCGACGGGTTGCTCACCCCGCAGCAGCCGCAGCTGGGCCTCGATCTTCTCGCGATGGTCTGCGAGCCAGTCCTTCTCGCGTTGCAGCTGCGCGAGCTGGGTTTGCAGCGTCTGCGCGAAGGTGCTGGCGTCGCGGGCGACGCTCTCGGCCTCGTCAACCTTGCGCTGCCAGGCAAGGGCCTGCGACTTGTGCCACTCGCCATCTGCCCGCAGCGTCTGCATCCAGGCGTCGCGCTCGCGCACCACACCCTCGAGCTCGCCCACGCGTGCCTCCCATCGCTCGCTCTGCTCGCGCGCCCAGACAAGGTCGGTGCGCAGGGCATCGCCCCACGCCGCTTGCTGCGCGAGTGCACGCTCGAGCTGCGCCACCTTCTCCATCCAGCCCTTGGCTTGCTCCTCGCGCCAGCCTCGCTCGCCTTCCAAGCGCGACACCCATTGCTGCAATCGCTCGCGATCGGCGGCGTAGCTCGCCTGGCTTGCGTGCAACTCGCTCGCGAGGGACTGCGCACGTTTCCACACCCGCATTGCCTCCGCGTGCACATCCGCAAAGGTCTCGGCCTGCGCCAGCGCGTGCGCGAGCCCGGGAGCCGCAGCAGCTCGCGGCATCTCTCGCAGTTGCAGCGCGCAGCGTGCGCCCAAGTGCAATACCTCCGCCGCCTCGCGCACGCCGAAGGCGAGGGGTTCGCTGTCGCTCGCCTCGAGCGGGCCCGTGATGTTCAGCCAGTCGCCCTGCATGAGCTGCCGAGCCGTCTGCACGCCCCGCAGCCACCAGCCGCGTGCCGCCGTGCTGTCGCCCGCACGCATCGCGTGCTCGCCCAGCTTCAGCATGCTCTCGAGCGTCTTCGTGCCGAGCAGGGGGCTGAAAGGGCGCGGATCGAGCTCGGCGCATGCACGCCACGCTGCGCGCGCCGCATCGGCTTCGCCCATCGCCTCGCGCAGCAGCCCGAGCACGAAGAGGCACGAGATGCGCCAGCGGAGCACGTGTGGACGCGAGCTGGCGCTCGCAGCACCAGCAAACTCGTGCAACTGATGGCAGAGGCTGCCCGCATCGTGCGCAGCGCCAGCCCGCACATCGTGCAGTACTGCGTAGGCAAGCACGCAGAGGCATGCGCCAATATCCGTCGCGTGCTTGCTGTGCGGGCCCTCCGCAAGCACGCCAGCGCGAGCAACCGCCAAGGCGCGCTCCGCGATGCTGCGGAGCACGTGCGTCGTCTGCGTGCGCTCATCGACGCTCACGAGGCCGCGCACGAGCCAGGGGTTGGCATAGTCGGCCGCGAACCGCAGCACGTTGTGCCTCGCCTCTCTCAGCACTGCGGCGGGGGCAGCATCGGTATAGCCCTCGGCAGTTGCGCCCACGGGGTCTTGCATGCAAAGCAGGGCCCAGTGCGATGCGAAGAGCATCTCGCCATCGAGGCGCGGGCCGGCGGGCCCCTGCACCAGCGGCGCATCGAGCACGCGACCATCATCGCTCGTCCCAACAACACGCTCTGCAAACAGCGAAGCAAGCTGCGAGCACGACTGCCATGCATGCTGCCAGCCCGCGCTGCTGGGCGCAACCACGATGGCGCGGCCCGCGGGCTGCAACGCTCGAGACAGCTCGCCCGCACTCACGCCAGGC
>JAIYDA010000055.1 GCA_027487735.1 Planctomycetaceae bacterium
AGCACGAGGTAGGCAAGCGCGGTGCCGATGGGCACGCCTACGAGCGCACCCATCAGCCCGATGAGTGCGCCCATGAGCAACTGGCTCAGGGCAAGCACGCGCCGCTGGGCGCCGATGGCACGCAGGATCGCGAGCTCGCGCGTGCGCTCCACGATGCCCGTGCTCATGCCCGTCATGATGATGAAGCTCGCGGCGAGGAAGGCCATCATTGTGCCGAGCAGAAAGCCCAGCTCGTTGGCGCGGATGCCTTTGTCCAGCCCGCTGGTCACGCGCTGAGTGGTTTGCACCAGCATCGTGGCAGGAAGATCGGCCTGGCGGGCCTTGGCGAAGGCCTCTGCGTCTGCGTCCTCTTGCAGCACGAGCTCCACGCGCGTGAGGCGGTCGCGCTGGTTCGTCGCGGCGCCAAGGCCATCGAGCGTCATCGTCGCGAGCGGGCTTGCGGCGAGCGGCGCGTCCTGAATAATGCCCACCACGGTGATGCGACGCGGCTCGCCCCTGGGCGTGAGCAGCCCGACAAAGTCGCCCGGCTCGATCGCTCGCGCCTCGTTCGCGTCGCGTGCGGCGCTTGCGGTCGGAAAGCTCTGGGGCTGCGGGGCTGCTTTGCCCGCCTGTGCCGGGCCTCGCGTGCGCTGGCCCAGCAAGGTCAGGCCGCCGATGTTCTCGAGCAGGTTCTTGCCCTTGGTGCCCAGCAAGCGGCGGGCGAGGGTTTGGTTGATGGCGATCTCACTGTCGCTGGTGGGCCAGCGTCCGCTGTGCAGGCGCTGCCCGAGCTGTCGCTCGATGTCGACCACGCCCGGGGCGAGCGCGATGCCGCGCGACGTGACCTGGTGGGTGCGAACTGTGAGCTCGAATGGCGCGTCGGCGTCGGTCCAGCTTTCCGGAAGTGAGGCAGGGGAATCGTCGGTTGCTGCGGGCACCCACTCTGGCGCACCAAAGCGCAGGGCGAGCGTGCCCTGCAGTGTGCCGCTTGCGGACTGCACCTGGGGCCATGCCCGAGCAGTGTCGAGCCAGCGTGCGTCGATGGTGGTGGCGGCGCCCTTGCCCTCGATGCGTGCATCGGCACTGCCCACGAGCGTGCTGGCCCGCTCCTTGATCGATGCGAGCACGCTGCCCATGGAGACGCCTACTGCCGCGATGAGAATCGCAGAGAGCGCCACCACGCCCACGAGCAGAGCGGTGCGGCTAGGCCGCGCCGAGAGATTGCTGATACAAAGCCGCCACGCCGCGCGCATCGAGGCCCTCCGTCGCGAGCTTTGCGACGACTACGCCGTCCCTGAGCACGAAGGTCTGCCGGCAGTACGCCGCTGCGGCAGGCTCGTGCGTCACCATGAGCACCATCATTCCGTTCTCTTTGGCGATCTCTGCGAGCAAGGCCCAGAGGCGAGCGCTGCTCGCGCTGTCGAGGTTGCCCGTGGGCTCATCGGCAAGCAGCAGCGGGGGGCTATTCAGCAGTGCGCGGGCGATGGCGACGCGCTGCTGCTCGCCCCCGCTCAGTGCATCGGGGCGATGGCCCGCGCGCTGCGCAAGGCCGAGGCGCGTGAGCAGCTGCATGGCACGCTCGCGCACGCGGGCGCGGGTTTGTGCGTCGCCCTTGCCCAGCAGCCCAGGAAGCTCGACGTTCTCGAGGGCCGTCAGCGTCGCGACGAGATTGAACTGCTGAAACACGATGCCGATGCGCTCGCGGCGGTAGGTCGTTGCTTGCGAGGGCGTGAGCTGGTGCACCGCCTTGCCTTGCACGAGGATGGTGCCCTCGTCCGGCGCGTCGAGCGCCGCGAGCAGGTGCATGAGCGTGCTCTTGCCGCTGCCGCTGGCGCCCATGATGGCATAGAACCCGGGCTCATCGATCGTGAGGCTCGCGCCGCGCAGGGCCTGCACGGGCTCATCGCCCAGGCGATATCGCTTCCAGAGGTTGTCGCAGCTGAGCAGGCTCATCGCAGGGCACGCAACGCATCGCAGGGCAGCGCAGGGCAGCGCAGGCACGAACCTGCGCAAGCACGCGAAAAATAGGCCCCCGGCACGTGTGCCGGGGGCAGTTGTCGCGCTTGCTTTCGCTCGCAGCGTTGCTCTGGTTGCACGCAGCCTGATGACGCGGCCTGGTTAGGCGGCCTTCTTTGCCTGCGGAGCTTGCGGGGCTTGCTTGAAGCTGTCGAGCACCTTGGGCCCGCCCCACTTGGCATCGTCGAGCACTCCCGCGAGGTGCGTGTCGCGCTCGAAGGCAGTCTTCGCGCGAGCGAGGCGGCGCCACACCGCGATGCTGACGCCCATCACAAGTGCCGTGAGGCTACCCATGATGGAAAGGGCGTAGTACGTCTGCGCGTTGTCCACGGGCTCGCCACCCGTGGAGCTTGCTTCTGCAACCTTCGTCACGCTGCCATCCACGCGCTGAATCTGGTTTGTGTTCGCGAAGGCCGTCATCGCGGCAGTGAAGGTGTCGAGCGTGCGCTCTGCTGCGCGGCGGCCCTGCATCGTCAGGTGCAGCTTCATCTCGCCCTGGTTGCGCTCCTCGTGGCGAATGCGCGAGGAGATGAACTCGCTCACGCTGCTCGCGGTGCTCAGGCTCTCCATGCCTGCCTTCTGGAAGCGATCGCTCGCGAACTGATGGAAGCGCGGGTCGGTCAGGATCGTCTCGTGATAGCTCTGCCAGCTCGTGAGGTCGCGCTCGCTCAGCGTGCGACCGCGCCCATCGGCGCTCACCATCGAGGTCGCGATGAACGTCGCGGGCGCAACCTGCTTCGCGATCGCCCAACTCAGGAGGCCAACCGTAGCGAACGTGCCCATCGCGCAGAGCACGAGCACGCCCACCTTGCTGCCCGCCATGCGCCGCTGCACGCGCCGCTCGGCCTCGATGATGCGCTCGCGTGCCGCAGCCAGCTCGCTGCGATTGCGCAGCACCAGCTCGCACTGCTCGTAGCGGTGCTGCAGCGCCTCGCCCGCCTCGCGCAGCTTCGCTTGCCGCTGCGTCGCGAGGTCGCGCATCTGCCGCAGTCGGCGGCGGCGGCGCGTCACGGCGACGGGGTCGGCAAGGAACTGCTCGCTCCTGCGGGCTGCACCCTCGCTCTTTGCTCGGGCAAGCTGCGTGCGCAGGTCATCGACCGTGAGCTGCAACTCGCCCGCCTGGAGCGTTGCACGCTCCATCTGCTCGGCGATTGCCTTGCGCTGCCCCAGCTCCTCGCGCAGCTTGTCGCGCAGCACGCCCACGACGTGGTCCGCTTCCTGCGCATCTTGACTTGCCTTGGCAAAGTCGTTCGTCAGGCGAGCGGCCTCGTGCCGCTCGATGTGCCAGAGCTGCTCGTACTCCTCCACCACGCTCAGCAGGCTCTGCAGCTCGCGCTGCATGCGCCCCTTCTCGCTCAGGATCGCGTGCTGCAACTGACTGTCGAAGCTCTGCTGCATCTGCTCGCGCTGCAGCTTGATGGCGTTCTCGGCGCCCAGCACGCTCGCGTTGTCGATCGCCGTCAGCTCGTCGCGCAGGCGCTCCTCAAACTTTGCGAGCAGCGCATCGCGCTCCATCGCGGCCTGCTCCAGCAGCTTGCTCTCCTGCTGCTGCAGGCTGGTGTGCAGGTGCTGCTGGGCCTCGCGCTCCCAAAGCTCGCGCGATGCGGTGCCATGAGCCTGGCTCTCCTCGTGCAGCTTGGTGCGCAGCGTGTGCAACGCCTTCTCGTGCTCGGCGCGCTGCTCGGCAAGGGCTGCGTCGAGCGCGCTGCGCAGGTGCGACTCGCTCTGCTCGCGCTGACGCGTGAGCGCTGCTTCGGCGTGCTCGCGTGCCTGCTGCATGGCCTGGGCCAGCCGCGCCTCGCTTTGCTCGTGCAGCGTCGCCTCGCGCTGCGCGAGGGCGTGCTCCAGCGCTGCGCTAGCCTTTGCTTCCAGCTCGCGGCGCTGGGCTTCGAGTGCGGCTGCGATCTCGCGCTGAGCCGCTTCCTCCAGCTTAGCTCGCTCGCTGCGCCACTTCTCCAGCATCGCCTGCTGCGAGGCCGCAACGTCGGTCTGCTGGCTGCGCAGGGCTCCGGCTTGCTCCTCCAGCCGCTCGGCGAGCGTGCGCGAGAAGCTGAGCTCGAGCTGCGTGCGCTGCTCGTGCAGCTTTGCTTCCAGCGTGCGCTGCGAGTTCTGCCGCAGCGTTTCCAGGTCGCGCGCTGCCTGTTGCTCCCACTGCGCGCGGGCTGCCTCCAGCTGCTGCGTGCTGCTTGCTTGACGAGCGCTATCAAGCTGCGACGCAAACCGCGCCTCGAGCTCTGCCTGCTGCTCCGCCAGCGCTCCAGCGAGGAGGGCCTGCACCTCGTCCTCGCTTGGGCCAGCCTGCGCGAGCGCTGCCTGCAGCTTCGCGGCAAGCTGTGCTTCAAGCTCCAGGCGCTCCTGCGCCGCCTCGCGCCGCGCTGCGTCTGCTGCTGCTGCCTTCTCGCTCTCCAAGCGTCGCGCAAAGCTCGTTTCCAGCTGCGAGCGCATTTGCTCCAGCCGCTCGCGGCTTTGCTTGGTCACTTCCGCGGTGCGGGCCCGCTCGGTCTCTGCCGCAGTGGTCGCGAGCGCGAGGGCCTGCTCCACCTGCGCGAGCTTCTGCGTTAGCGTCTGCGCGGTGGCCTGGTGCTCATCGGCATGCAGCTGCATCTCTTGCAGCTCGTGCAGCATCTGCGTCGTGCGCTGCTCGCACTCGCTCTCGAGCGCGGTCGCGCGGGCAAGTGCCGCCTCTGCCGCCTGCTGGCGGGCCTGCACCTCGCGGCGAAGCTGCTCGATCTGAGCGAGCGCCTGCTCGCGCTGCGCGAGCGTGCTCGCCTGCGTTTGCAGTTCCTGCTCGCGTCCCTCCAGCTTTGCGCGGTGTGCCTGGGCTTCCTGCTGCTGCTTGTGCAGGGTCGCGAGGGCCTGCTCGTGCGAGGCCTGGGCCTGCTGCAATGCCTGCTTGCCCTGCTCCACCTGCTTCTGCTGCTGCTCTGCAGCCCGCAGGCGATCGGTCAGTTGTTCTTGCCGTGCGTCAAGCTGCTGCCCCAGCACGTGCAGGTTCTGGGCCTGCGCCTTTACCAACTCGCCCTCTTTGGCAAGCTGCTGCGTGCGCTCGTCTAGCTGCGCGCGCAAGGCCTCAAGCTGGCCTCGCAGCGCATCAAGCTGGGTGCGCTCGCTCGCGAGCTGCTCAGCTCGCTCGCGCAAGTCGCCCTCGTGCGCGTGCAGCGCGTCCTCGCGGTGGGCGAGCTCTGCGCTCTTCTGCGCCTGCTCCTCGATCGTGCGCAGCAGCTCCGCCTCGCGTGCGTCCTGCTCCTTCGTGCGCAGCGCAGCCTCGCGGCGTGCACTCTGCACGTCGGCCTCGTGCGAGGCCTTCTCCATCTCCAGGGCTTGCTTGCTCTCACGCAGGGCCTGCTCGGTGCCGCTCAGGCGGTGCTCGACAGCGTGCAGCTCGTCGCGCCGCGCCTGGGCCTCAGCATTCGCCTTCCGCACGTCGTCGGTATGCGCCGTTTTCTCGGCTTCCAGGGCCTTCTTGCGGTCCGCGAGCTCGCGCTCGGCTTGGCGAAGCTGGTCTTCCAGCCCGTGCAGCTCGTGCTCTCGGCCTTGCAAGGCCTCACGCAGCGTGGCGATTTCTTCGCCCTGCGTGCGCAGCTCGGCATCCTTTGCCGTGAGTTGCGTCTCTCGCTCCTGCAGCTGGCTTTGCAGAATCTGCCGCTGCGCAGCGAGGGCCTTGAGCGATCCGACGCCCGATTCAAAGTCGCTCAGCAGGCGCAGCAAGTCGTCCGGGGCTTGTTGCGCTCCGGGGCCCTGCGGTGGGGTTGGTGGGTTGCTCTGCTCGCGAGACATGCGGGCGCTCCTGTGCTGACCTGTGCTCTGCTTTCGACCTCCGCGCAATCAACCAACTGCAATCGCAGCCCAGCCAAGGCTGAGCGCGACACAAACGCTGCGCGGATGCATCATCTATCGGAACCTTGCGGTGCCCACTTCGTCCGCACTTGCGGCACGCGACGCGCCCAACAGCGCACAAACCGCACGCGCGTCGCTACCATGCGTTATGGCGACGTTCGTGCTGAAAACCGAACCCTCCGAGTACAGTTTTTCGGACCTGGTGCGCGAGAAACGCGCGATGTGGTCTGGCGTCTCGAATGCTGCGGCGTGCGCGCACCTGCGCAGCATGCGCCCGGGAGACGAGGCGTACATCTATCACACAGGCAGCGACAAGGCGATCGTGGGCCTCGCTCAGGTGGTGTCGACTGCGTATGGCGACCCGGGCCAGCTCAAGGATGGCAAGCCCGCGCTCAACGCCAAGGGCGAGCTTGCCGCGCCGGTGGTCGATGTGTCGGCGGTGCGCGCCGTGGGACCCGTGCCGCTCGCGGTGCTGAAGGCGGACGAGCGTTTCGCGAACTGCCCGCTGGTCACGCAAGGCAGGCTCAGCGTGGTGCCCCTGAAGGCCAGCGAGGTCAAAGCCCTCCTGCAACTGGTGGCACAGGCGTCTCGCCTGTGATTCCGCGCAGCAGCTCCTGCACCGCCCGCGTGCACCGCTCTGTGTGCACCCCTTCTGTCCACAGCCCAAAGTGTCCGCCCCCGGGCAGCTCGATGAGGGTGCCCCCCGCAGCCTCTGCAATCGCCCGGCCGTCGGCAATCGGCGAGACGTGATCGTCGCTCCCGTGCAGCACTAGCAGCGGCACGCCCCGCAGCGAGGCGGCAAAGCGGGCGCGATCAAACACCTCGTCGCGCATGGCGAAGGGCTTGGGTGGTTTGGGCGGGCTGAGAGCAATGAGCCCCAGCGCAGCTCGCAGCCACACTCCGCCCGGCATGCCCATGCTCCGCAGCACGTTTGAAGCGGGCGTGCGTGCAAAGCGGTAGGGGCTCTCGGCGATGATGCCCGCGAGGCGATGGCCCTGCGGCGTTTGTCGCCAGGATGCGCCGCACGCGATGCTCACGCCCGCGCCGAGCGACCAGCCAAACAGCACGAGTTTTCTCTCTTCTGGCAGCGTGCCCAGCAGCGCGAGCAGGGCCGACACCTCGTGTGTGCCTTGGGCGCAGCTGCCCGGGCTTTCGCCATGCCCTGGCATGTCCCACAGCACGATGCGCGAGCAGCAAGGCACGAGCGCGGGCACGCGCGAGAGGCCGCCCAGCCTGCTATCGCCAAAGCCGTGGGTGAGCACGCAGATGGGGCCCGACGGGTCGTCGCCCGGCACGTCCCACGCGTGCAGTTGCAGGCCCGCGAACGCGAACGTGAACTCCCGAAAGGGGCGAGCCTGCGGCAGTTGGCTCGGGTCGGCGGGCCTGCCCTGGGCGAGTGCCACGGCAAACGTGCGCCGCGGGGGCTTGGCGAGCTTGAAGGTGAGCCAGCCGAGCAGCACCAACGCGTAGACCAGCGCGCCAAGCGCGAGCAAAGGCAGCAGCGCGAGCAGATCGCTGGGCGTGAGCGACCACGCAAGGTGCAGAGCAAAATGGGCGTGCGTCGCGGGCAAGGTGGCAACGCGAGCGTAGTGCGAGAGAGCGTGGCCCGAGCGGGTTGCGGGCAGCCCACGAAAAAGCCCCGCGCGACTGCGCGGGGCCTGATGCTTGACGGGGGTTCTTCAGGAACGTTCGCGGGTTGCTGCGCTGGCTGCGGCTGTGACGCGGCGAGTGGCAAGCAGCTCGTGAACGATTAGGCCTTCTTCGCGTCCTTCTTCTCGCCTTCAGCAGCGGCCTTGGCGAGGCGCTCGCTGAGACGCTTGCGGTCCATCTCGCGGTCCTTTTCCCATTCCTTGACGTTGATCAGGCCGCGGTGCCCGAGCATGTCGCGGACGGTGTCGCTGGGCTGGGCGCCGGTGCTGAGCCAGTGCTTGACGCGCTCTTCGTTCAGGACGACCTGCTTGTCCTTCTTGGGGTTGACCGGGTCGTAGATGCCCAGGTTCTCGAGGACGGGGCCCTGGCGACGCTTGAGCTTCTCAATCGCCACGATGCGGTAGAAGGGCCGATTCTTGCGGCCAAACCGCTGCAAACGCAATGCAACCATCGCAATACTCCGACTTCTCGCCTGAGAGGGCAGGCGGACCATAGCTAGATGTCTCCCCATGCACCCAACGGCGGGTGCGGGGCCGACATGCTAGGTTCCAAGCTCGCCCTTCGCCAGTGCTTACGCCACGACATCCAGCAGATTTCCCACCCGCGGCGCGACGCCCACGACGTACGCCGGGCGGCGGCGATTCTCGTTCTGCAGGTGCTGCCAGAAGGGCAAGGGCTCGGGCGCGGGGAGCGCGGGCGGAGGGGGTGGGGGCGGAGGGCAATCGGCGGGGCGCAGGCTGGGTAATGGGCTGCAAGCCCATGTCCAGCAACGTGTTGCGCAAATCGCATCGATCACGAGCTGCTTGGGGCGATGGGCGTGCCAGGGGCGGGCTGTCTTATAAAAACGTCGATTTGACGTGGCCAGTCACGGTTACGGGCGGTCTGCGCGGGCCTGGTGCCTCCTGGCAACGCCCCGGTTGCTCTTTGGCAACGCGTACGCCACAATGCCGCATGCCCGACGCTGTGCCGCAGGTGGATTGGCTCGCTGTGGATGACCTGGACTTTCCGCTGCCGCCCGAGGCGATCGCCACGGCACCGGCGGAGCCCCGGGAGAGCGCGAAGCTGATGGTGGTGGAGCGGCGCACGGGCGAGGTCGTGGCGCACGCGAGCGTGGCGGAGCTGCCCACGTTTCTGCGAGCGGGCGACGTGCTTGTGCTCAATCGCACGCGCGTGCTGCAGGCACGGCTGGAGGGAAGCCGCGCGGACACGGGGGGAAGCGTGGATGGGTTGTATCTGCAGCCCGCGCGCGGGCGGACGTGGATTTGTTTGCTGAGCGGCAAGCGGCTGAAGGAGGGCGTGCTGGTGGACGTGCGGACGCGCGAGGGCACCCTCGCGCCCGTGCGGCTGCTGCTGCGGCACCGCGTGGAAGAGAAAGCCGGGGCGTGGTTGGTGGAGCCATTGGGTGTCGGCAGTGATGGGGATGCGCTACTGCGACAGCGCGATGAAGAGGTGCTGGAGGCGATTGGGCATACGCCCTTGCCGCCTTACATCCGCGCAGCGCGGAAGCGCGCGCACGAGGCGGAGGAGCGAGCGGCGGACCGGGATCGGTATCAGACGACCTATGCAGCGCCCGCGGAAGGTGCGCAGCACCTGGGCGAGGCGAGCGACAAGGTGGGCGTGCTGCACACAGGGTCGGTGGCTGCGCCGACAGCGGGGCTGCACCTGACAGCGGGCGTGCTGGCGGCGGCGCGGGAGCGGGGCGTGGGCGTGGCGCAGGTGGTGCTGCACGTGGGGCTGGGGACGTTTGCGCCGGTGGAGGTGCAGTTTTTGCAGCAGCACCCGATGCACGAGGAGCGGTGCAGCATGGAGGCCTCGGCGCGTGATGCGATCCTCGCTGCGCGTGCGGCGGGGGGACGCGTGGTCTGCGTGGGCACCACGAGCGTGCGGACGGTGGAGAGCTATGCGATGCTGCGAGCCTCGCAGCAGGCCTCTCAGCAAATGTGGCCCGAGTTTGTAGATACGAGGCTGCTCATCGCCCCGGGCTTTGCCTGGATGTGGACGGACGCGCTGCTGACGAACTTTCACACGCCGCGATCGACGCTGCTTGCGCTCGTGAGCGCGATGCTGGGCGAGCGAGGCATGCTGAAGCCGGGCGAGGTGCGGAGCGGGCTGACGCGGCTGAAGGAGCTGTATGCGACAGCGCTGTCGCGCGGGTATCGCTTTTTCTCGTATGGCGATGCGATGCTGCTGCAATGAGCGTGGGTGCGTTCGCGGAGCGACGCGACGCCGGACAGCGTTTAGGCTCTATCCGGCACGAGCAGCGTGAGCAGGTCGCGCCACTCGGCGTATCGGTAAGGAATATCGAAGCGCTCGTGGAGCGATCGCAAACCATCGTGCAGTGCTTCGCTCAGGGCGTGCTGCCAGGTTTGGGCCTCAGCGTCGCAGAAGTAGACGCGGCACGCGAGGGGCTTGATGTCGTGCACGCTGCAGGCGTTGGCGATGAGAAACGGGCAGTCGCCCCGCGCGCGGGCGAGGGCAATGGAGTCGTGCGTCAGGAGTGGTGGGGCGGAGCTGGGCTGCGTGTGCGACGACGCGAGTGCTTGGCCGAAGCCTTGCGGCTCCGCACGCAGCACGGGTAGCGGGATGCTCGTGGTGCTTCCCGTGCTCCCGGCGCTCTCAGAATCGTGCGGCGTGGGCGCTTGCGCCTGCGGCAGGCGAGACACCGTCCATGCTGCCTCCAGCCCGGTCACATACAGCCTGTGACCAGCCTTCGCGAAGTTGCAGCAGCGCCCGCTTGCCCAGCAGGCAGGGCCGCGCTGCGAGATTGCCTGCTTGGCACGTTCAAACAAGCCCGCGAGCTCGCGCGCCACATCATCGCGCCGCGCGGCACGCATCCAAGCCTGAGCGACCTCGCGAGATTCGTCGTTAGTGCTTTGCATCGCGGGCGTTTCGATCACGAGCGAAGGGCCTTACCACCCCTCGCGGCAGCGGCTTTCGATGTCGTGCGTCAGGGCGGCGCTGGTGCGGACGAAGCCGTCGATCTGCTCCTGCATCGCGGTGCGGCGTGCGGCATCGCTGAGGCTCGGGAGGTTGATGACGACGTTCCAGCGCGAAGCCTTGACGGTTGCATCAGCAAGCACGGCAGCAATGGCAAGGTCGCTGCGCAGGTGGGGGTTGGTCGTGCCGCAGAGTGTGCTCAGCAGGCGCAGCACGTCGAGCGAGCAGGCAGCGAGGGCGAGGGGAATCTGCGCGCTCGCGAGCGTGGCGAGTGAAAGCTGCTCGCGCCGCGGATCGCCCTCGGGCAGGCGGCTGAGCTCGTTCACCATCGCGTACGCAGCGGCGTCCTCGTTCGCGAGCTCGAGCAGCATGGCGCGGGCGCGGGTGAGGCGCTTGTCGGCATCGCTCAGCAGCTCCTGGTGCTGCGCGAGGCTCTTCTTGCCCAGGGAGTAGGAGACGGTCATCTGCCCCAGCGCAGCCGCGAGGGCTCCGCACGCGCCGGCGATTGCGCCGCCCCCAGGCGTGGGCTGCTTCGCGGCGGTGCACGCGAGGAAGTGTGCGAGCGTCATATGCTCGAACGAAGCGGGCTGCGAGGCGTGGGAAGCGGGAGCGGGGGTGGGCTGCGGAGTGGTCATGGCTGAGGCAGATGATAGAAAACCTGCGGGTGAGCCCACGGCAGAATCCGGTGTGGATGCGCCGGCGGCGAGTGAGCCTGTTGGGGTTGCTGGGCTGGCTGATATCGCTACGCCGGCTGATGTCACTGCACCAGCTGATATCGCTGCGCCGGCGGGTTTCATCGAGCGCGTCGGCTTGGTGCCGCCCAAGGGCAAGCCCGATCCGTACGCGCACCGGCGGGGTGAGCCACGCAGTTTTATTGCGCTGTGGATTCTCTATGTCGCGGGCTCGATCGTGCTGTCGCTCACGGCGCTGGGGGCTCGGGGCTTTCTTGATGAGCAGGTGTATCGGGCGGGGCTGTCGCGGCTGATGGTGGCGCTGCTGGCGGGCGTGGTGCTGGTGTGGCCTTTGTTGCGCCTCAGCCAGGTGGGGCCAGTGGCGGTGATCCGGAGTTTTCTGGGTGATCTGTTCATCATCACGGTGCCTCTGCTGGGCGTGGTGCTGCCTCAGTGCTTGCCCTGGATGGACGTGTGGCCCGCAGAGGTTGCGCTCTGCGCGTCGCTGTGGTGCTTCGCGTGGGGACTGGTGGTGGCGGGGGTGCTCAGCAATGTGTTTGCGCGAGGGGAGCACGCGAGCCACGGGGCGCGAATGCTCGGGGCGGGCGTGCTCGCGCTCGCGTGCCTGCTGCCCGCGGCGTTCTTGCCCTTTGTCGAGCTGCGCACGCAGGGGGCGGGGCAGGGGCTGGCGTTTACGGCGTGGCTGCTGCCCAGCCCGGTTGGCGGCATGTGGGACATTCTGCGCGATCGCAGCTGGAGCGGGCAGCCAGCCCGCATCGCTCCGCAGCACTGGACGGCGGCGATGACGGTGCTGGGCGCTGGGGTGCTGCTGGTGGGCATTGCGTGGGGGCGGCGGGCGCTTGGGGCGCGCGTGGATGGCGGGCGGGGCCCCGGCACGCCCGCCCAGAGGCCGCTAGACTAGACCAACTTAGTGCAGACTCTGCCCGCCTCCGCGAAGCGCCGCTTCGTGCAGCGCGGGATGTTTTTTCGGTTTGAGTGCAAGCTCGGGAGAGCCCCGCGATGGAAATGGTGACGAAGGCTGAACGTGAGCAACTCGAGCAGCGCCTGGCTGCGCTGATCGCCAATCGCCCGGTGATCTCGGCCCGCATTGCCGAGGCCCGCGCCCATGGCGACCTGCGCGAGAACGGCGACTATCACGCGGCCCGTGAGCAGCAGGGGATGGACGAAGCCGAGATTCGCAGGCTGCAGGAGCGGTTGTCGAACATGTCGGTGATCGACGAGCGCATGACCAAGGCTCTGCACAACACCGTGTTCATCGGGTGCACCGTGAAGCTGCACGACGAGCAGTTTGGCGACGACGACCTTTACAAGCTCGTGGGCGAGGCGAGCGGGAATGCCGGGGGCGATGTCGTCGAGGTGACGGCGAGCAGCCCGATGGGCGAGGCTCTGCTGAAGGCCAAGGTTGGAGACACCATCCGCGTGAACGCGCCGCGAGGCGTGAAGAAGTTCACGATCGTCGAGATTCTGTGAGCGCGGATTTCTGGTTTTTTCGGCCCACGGGCAGCAGACGCACACCGCTTTGAACATCGACACCGCACAAGCCCTGGTCGATGTGGTGGCGATGAAAGACTTCGCGACGGCCGCGCACACCTGGCGAGTGACGCTCTATGCGCGGGCGATAGCCGAGCGCATGGGCGTGTCGCACGAGGAGGCGGATCGCGTGGCGCTCGCGGCCGCGGTGCACGACCTGGGGAAGATCGACGTGCCCGATGCCATATTGCGCAAGCCCGACGTGCTGACGCCCGACGAGCTGGTGGTCATGCGCACGCACGCTGTGCTGGGGCACGATCGCCTGGTGGCGATGGGCGAGGAAGACCCGCTCGTGCTGGCGATCACGCGCAGCCACCACGAGCGCGTGGATGGCTCGGGCTATCCCGATGGGCTGCGGGGCGACAAGATTCCCACGCTGGTGCGGGCGTTTGCGGTGGTCGATACGTTCGACGCGCTGACAAGCTATCGCCCCTATCGGCAGGAGGTCGGGCATGCTGCTGCAAAGGCGGCGCTGCGCGAGCTAGGCGAGCGAGCGGGCGAGTGGTATGACGAAAGTGCGGTGCGGGCCCTTGGCGCGATGTTCGATGCGGGCGAGCTGCTGTGGATCATGGAGCACCACAACCGCACGGAGCCCACTGGCTTTCCGCGTTTGCCCGACGAGCCTGGCGGGGCGTGACGCACACTCGCAGCCCGCACGGGCCTGCTGACCGGCACACCCGCGCCAGCCTGCATGATCGCGCACGCTTCGCCAGCCTGCGCTCCGTGCGCAGCTTCATGGGCCATAAGCCCAGAAATCGCCCGCAGTTCCTGTGGTCGCGTGCGGGGTTTCATACAGTGGATGGTGGATATGCCCGCTTCCGCACCATCATCGGCTAGCCGCTCGCCTCTTAAGCAGGGCACAGCAGTGCCGCCGCCTGGGACGGTGCCCGCACCGCTGCCCTTCAGCGGCGAGCAGTTTGCGCCGCAGTTGCAGCTTGCGCGAGAGGACGCGCGGAGCGCGAGCGGCACCTATGAGCCGCCCGTGGCGCCGGGGCTGGTGCCCGATGCGTCGCCCGCGCTGGTGGGGCTGAGCGAGACGCAGCGGCGTGCGCACGCGGAGCGCCTGTCGCACGCGCACCCGTGGGAAGTGATGGACCTGCGGCAGCGACTTCGCTGGGTGGCGCGGTTTCGGGCGGGGGTTGCGCTGCATCGCGAGCAGTTGTGCAAGCTGATGGAGGAAGAGGTTGCCAAGCCCTTTGCCGAGGCGTTGCTGACGGATGTTGCTCCGCTCATGGCTGCGTGCAAGTGGGTGGAGAAGCGTGCGCCGCGCGTGCTGGGCCCGCGCCGCGTGGGGGGCACGCCCTTCTGGATGAAAGCCAAGGTGCGCGAGCTGCGGGCCCCGCTGGGCAAGGTCGCGATCATCGCGACCTGGAACTATCCGGTGCAGCTGCTGGGCATTCAGCTCGTGCACGCGCTGGTGGCGGGCAATCGTGTGGTGGTCAAGCCCAGCGAGCGTGCCCCACGCACGCAGGTGCGGCTGCTGGAGATCGCTATCGAGGCGGGGCTGCCGCCCGGTACGCTGGAGTGGACGGGGCACAGCCGCGAGGCGGGCGCCACGATGCTCGCGACGCGCAGCTTTGACCACGTGGTGTTCACGGGCAGCAGCGAGGTGGGGGTGCGCATCGCCGCGACGCTCGCAAAGGGCCTCACGCCCACGACGCTGGAGCTCTCGGGCCGCGACTCGGCGTTTGTGCTCGCGGATGCCGACCCCAAGAAGGCGGCTCGCTGTCTGTGGGCCGCGACGACGCTGAACGGCGGACAGACGTGCATGGCCCCGCGGCGCGTGCTGGTGGTGGGGGATGTGTACGACAAGCTGGTGGCAGGGCTCGCGAAGCTCGCGGGCAAGGCTCAGCCCAGGGCGCTGATCGACGAGCGAGCCGCGAACACGTGCAAGGAGCTGGTGGCGAAGGCGCTGGGGCGCGGCGCACGCGATCTTGGGCTGCACGGCAGCGAGCCCGCGGCCCTTGCGAGCAACGTGCCGGGCGAGACAGTGGACCGGTTCTTCCGTCCCACGGTGCTCGCGCCGTGCGAGCCCACGATGGAGGTGGTGCAGGGCAGGCACTTTGGGCCCTTGCTGGCAGTGGTGCGGTGCTTCAACATCGAGGAGGCGCTGCGCATCCACGGGCAGTGCGACCAGCACCTGGTGGCGTGCGTGTTTACGCGTGACCGAAGCGTGGGCGAACTGCTGGGCAAACGCCTGGGCCTCACGACGGTGCTCATCAACGACTGCATCATGCCCACGGGGCATCCTGGCGTCAGCATCGGCGGCAGCGGGCTCTCGGGCATGGGCGTGTCGCGAGGCGAGGAGGGCCTGCGCAGCATGACGCGTGTGTCGCACATCGCGACGGGCAAACATGGGATTGCGCAGCTCTCCAAGCCCATTCCGATGTGGCAGATGGGCTGGCTGAGCAAGATGCTCGGGTGGTGGTATGGCGCGGGCAAGGCGCACACGCTGCCCAAGGCGGGTGAGGCAGGCGGGCCCGCACCGCAGGCTGCTGCCGCGCCCACGCTGGGTCGCGCGGGTGAGGGGGCGTCGCTCCCGCTCGCGCCGGCGGCTGAGGGTGCAGCGCCCGCGATCGTGCACAGCACGCCACTGCCCGTGACGGGCGTGGGCAATGCCGGGGCGGGCAAGCGGCCGCTTTGAGGCTTGGTGGGCGACTCGCGCGATCATGGGCGATGGCCAGTGGTTGCGTGCGATGGCAAGGGAAGAACTCGATGACGACAAGGCCTCGCGTGGTGCGCGAGGCCTTGTGCTTTCGGGCGAATCCGCGCTGGGCCGACCGACGCTGAGTCAATGCAGTCGTGTCCTCTGTTGTGTCTGTGCGGAGCCAGCCCGCAGTGCACGTGCGAGACGAGTGCCTCGAATCGGATGCACTGCGATCAGTACGCACGCCCATCGCAGCGCCACATAACTCGTGCAACGTGGCGCGTGTGTGCGGCCTGGGAGGGCGCGCAGGGCCCGAGCACCTCAGATTGTCGTCACTTCGCGTTGCGGTTTTCCCCCGTATCTGGCACACTGGGGTCGCTCGCCACGGGCCCTCATCGGCGCGGGGCGGGCGCTCCTTCAGCGTGGAGCTTTGTCGGGAAACACACACGAGAACTGGAGTCAGGACTATGGGCAGCAAGATGTTGGCAGTTGCCACCCTCGCCATGATGGCGGGCATGGCGCAGGCGGCGGAGTATGAGTGGAACTGGACGACCCCCGCAAGCCCCGTGACGAACAACACGGGCGGCACGTTCGAGTCGATCAGCGCTCGCTTTGATCAGTCGAGCAACCTGTTCGTCTGGGATGTCGTGTTCAGCAACCAGATCACCAAGGGCTACACCCTCGCGGTGAACGACGGGCCCAACCCCAAGGGGCACGCGGGCGAGCTCGCCCTGCTGTACGTTGACTTCTCGAATGCCAGCACCCGCAAGGTGACGGCCTACGCCTACAACGGCGCGAACACCAACCGCAGCTGGACCGACGGCAACGGGCAGGTCGCTGGTGATCAGCCGGGCGACTTCATCCAGGGTTCGAACACCCCGGGTTGGTACGAGCTCATCGTGCAGGACACCAGCGATGGCAAGCGTCGCGTGAACCTGACGGTGAACGCTGGCACGATCAACAGCCACAACCCGCGGTATCCCGGTCCGGGTGGCGCGAGCGAGTGGGAAGGCCTGGCGTTTGGTTCGCAGCTTGGTCTGTGGATGCACACGTACAGCGGCCTGACCACGGGCTACTTCAACAACGGTCGCCTCTGTGGCTGGCAGAGCAGCGGTGAGGGCTGGTTCGATGCGTCGAACTTCAACACCGTGCTCGTGCCCCTGCCCCCGGCGGCTTGGGCGGGCATCGGCGGGCTCGCAATCGCGGGCATCGTCGGTCGTCGCCGCAAGGCAGCGATGAAGGCCGAGCAGGCGTAAGTCTGGCACGTGAGTTTGTTCTCGGTCGTTGTTTCGGCCACCCATGCACCCGCATGGGTGGCTTTTTGCGTGTTCTTTGACGGGGGAGTGTCAAAAAATGCGCAAGGTTGGGTGAAACCCCTTGTCCTCAGATGCGGTTCTGGGTATGCTCTTTGTCGAGGAACAACCCGCCCACAACGGGTGTATTGAGGAAACGCATATGAAGAGCAGTATTTTCACCGTTGCGGCAATCGCCGCGTTCGCCGGCGCGGCCCATGCCGCGGAGTTCACCTGGAACTGGACGCCCGCGCAAGGCGGCTTCACGAACAACGCCGCTGGCGTGTTCGAGTCGATCTCGGCGAGCTTCAACAGCACGAACAACCGCCTGGTCTGGAACATCGTGTTCAGCAACCAGGTGACCGACGGCTACACGCTGGCCCTGAACAACGGCCCGAACCCCAAGGGGCACGCGGGCGAGCTGGCGCTGATCTACTTCGATTACAGCAACGGCAGCGTCGAAATGAACGCGTTCGCCTACAACGGCGTGAACGCGAGCAACAGCTGGCAGGACGGCAACGGCAACGCTGCTGGCAACCAGGCTGCTGACCTCATCCACGGCAAGAACGACACCAGCTGGTACACCGCCAGCGTGGTGGACACCGCCGATGGCAAGCGTCGCTTCAATCTGTCGATCGATGCCACGACCATCAACAACCACGTGCCCCTCTACCCCGGCCCGGGCGGCCCCAGCGAGTGGTACGGCATTGGCTTCGGCGAGAGCCTGGGCCTGTGGCTGCACACCTACGACAGCCTGAGCACCAACTACTTCGCCAACGGCGCCCTCTGCCAGTGGAACCGCGGCGCTGAGGGTTGGTTTGACGGCAGCAACTTCCCCGCGGTGCTCGTGCCCCTGCCCAGCGCGGCGTGGGCTGGCCTCGCTGGTCTGGCCGTTGCGGGCGTGGTTGCCCGTCGCCGCAAGGCTGCTCTTCGCTAAGGATTCGGCCTGGGCAGTTGGCTCAAGCTTGAACTGCGATTTCTTCCTGCCACGCGGCGACGATCGCCGCGTGGCGGTGTTTTTGGTGGGCGTTACGCCCCGGGCTTGCTGGCCGTCACGCCCCGGGCTTGCTGGCCGTCACGCCCCGGGCTTGCGCAGCGTGTTGCTGTTCTTGAACACGGGCTTGGCCCAGGGCTCGGTCTGGGCCTCAGCCTTGCGAGCACCCTTGGGCCCACCCTCGGACGTGGTTGGGCTGGGGGCGTCGTCTTGGTCGACGCGCACGCGGCTTGCCTGGATGCTCTGCACGCGGGCCTCGTGAGCTCGTGCGTCTTGCGCATTGAGCACAACCCACCGCATCGTCGAGAGCATGGGCACGTAGCCACTCGCAAAGCGGGCGTAGCAGGCCATGACGAGAATGCTCGCGCCGACAGCGATGATCATGCCGGGACCGCCCCAGGTGTTGAGGATGGACCACCACATGGGGATGCAGAACAGCAGCATGAGCCAGAGGGCAAGAAAGCTGAATCGCAGGCGATCGGCGGAGGAATCGTCTTGCGCGGCCCGCGCCACGGTCGCGAGCAGCTCGCTCACGCAGGCAATGCCCAGCGAGCCCGCGACAAAGCAGGGCAGATAGACATACCACGAGAACGGCGCGAGCGACTTGAGCCAGTCCGGCGCTGTGGTGCCCACGGTTGCTTCGGCGCGCGAGACGAGCATCGCAACAAACACGCCCACCCACGCGAGCATGCCGATGGGCGCCCACCCGTGCACAAACCGCGTGAGCGTCTTGTGATTGCCCCAGAGCGTGGCGCAGGCGGGGTGCTCGCTGAGCATGAACGCGCCCACCGCCGCGACCACGCCCGCCACTGCACCCACGAGCGCCACCACGGCATGCACCGGATAGAGCAGCGCGGGCACCACGGCGCAGAGCAGGCCCACCAGCAGCGTGCCCAGCACGGTGGGCACGACGGCGAGTTGCAGCGTGCGCAGCTCGCGGATGGGGCGCGTGGTCAGATCGCGCGCGATGCGGTCGGCGTCGAGAGCCTGTGTGCTGGCGCGCGGGGGGAGCGAGGATGGGGGGTGGACGGGCAAGCGAGAGTGCATACAGCGAGGCGGGCGGGGCGTTGCAAGGGGCGAGCGGAAATGTGCTGGCGGGCCCCTTCGGTGCGTTTGGATTGTGATTGGGTGGAGTATTGATTGAAGAGACAACACTTTCGAGTACAATGCCCGCGTGCACGACGTGTTCGTCAGCTACGCCTCGCGAGATAAGGCCATGGCCGATGCGTTGTGCCATGCGCTCGAGAGCGAGGGCATTCGGGTGTGGATCGCGCCGCGGGATGTCGATCCCGGGATGCCGTACGCGCGGTGCATCATCGAGGCGATTCATGCGTCGGCGTTGATGATGCTGGTGTTTAGCGGCGCGACCAACGACTCGGAGCATGTGGCGCGCGAGGTGGAGCTTGCGGCCCGGGCCAAAAAGCCTTTGCTGCCGGTGCGCGTCGAGACGGTGGAGCCCCACCCGGAGCTGATGTATTTTTTGGGGAGAGCACACTGGCTGGACATCGTGCCGCCCGGGACGCGGCAGGAGCAGGCGCGGGTAATTGCGGCAGTGCGGAAGTTGCTCCATCGCAGTGCGGCAGGTGGGCGTGCGAGCACGACACCTCAGGCTGGTTCTGGGGCGCAGCAGCCGCACGCGGTGTCGCCGCCGCCACCGCCGCCACAGTCACCACCTGATGCGGTTGCGCGCGAGGTTCGCGAGCGGCCTGTGATGCAAACGCCTGTGGTGCCTGCGGTGTCTGTGGTGCCGGAGGCGCCGTTGATGCCATTGGAGGCGGCTGATGATGCGCGGGAGGACGAGCTCGAAGCGACAGGCGGCGCGGGCGAGGGTGGGGTGGAGGTTGGGCGAGGCGAGGTGCGAGGGGCGCAGGTTTTGTTGGGTGCAGGCTCGGCTGAGGTTGGGGATGCGCGCGCGACGGATGCGGGGGCTGCTGGGGTGACTGCTGGTGGGGTGAGTGGCGCGGCTGTCCGGGCAGGCGTTGAAGCATCGGTCGATGCAGCTGGCGCTGTGGGGCCGACGCAGGTTGTGCCGCGGCGCGGGCGGCGGACGCTGTTGTGGGCGGGGGCTGCGGTGGTGACGCTGGGCGCAGGTGCGGGGTTGGCGGTGTCGCTCGGCAAAGCGCGGGAGCGTGAGGCGCAGCGCGTCGCGCTCGTGAAGCAACAAGAGCAGGAACGACAGGAGGCTGAGATCGCGCTCGCGACGCAAGCAGCGAAGGAAGCGGCGCAGAAGCGGGCGGTGGCGGATGCTGCGGCAGCGAAGGTGCGAGGAACATTGCAGGGTGCTGACGTCGCGGCGATGGATGCGGCTATGGCCGAGTTTGCGAGCATCGCGCCCGAGGACGAACGGCTGGCGTCGCTCCGTGGGTTGGTGCAGGTGGCGAAGGATCGCATCGCGGAGGAGGCAAAGCTTGCGAGAATGGCGGAGGAAGCTCGCAACCTGAAGCTCCAGCGCGATGCCGAGGAGGCCCGCCAAGCGGCGGCGAAGAAGAAAGCGGATGAAGAGGCAGCGGCGAAGAAAGCCGCCGCCGAAAGCGCGATTCTGGGTTTGCGGCAGGCGCTGACGAAGAACGATCTCGATGTGATCGACCGTGCGCTGCGCGTGGCGGAGTTGACGGCGGGCAACGACCCACGGATGACGGAGCTGCGCAAGCAAGCGCTGAGTGCGCGGGCGCAGCTGGAGCAGGCGGCGGCGGATAGGGCGGCCCAAGCAAAGCTGCGGAAGGATGCGGACGAAGCCCGAGAGAAAGCAGAGGCATCGGCCGAGGCGAACCGGTTTTCCGACGCCGCTGTGCAGTTTGGCGATGCTGCAAAGAAATATGAAGTGATCCAAGATGTCGCGATGCAGGCAGATTGTGTGGAGCGTCAGGCTCGCTATAGCGCATTACTAGATCAGTATGAAACGGCGTCGGATTTATATGGTGAAGCAGCGCGACTATACAAACGATTAGGGGATGTGGAAGCGGAGGCAGATGCGCTGTATGAGCAGGGTGCGTCCAAGAATCCACTTATCAACGACCGCGGCGCATGGAGCGAGGCATTGAAGTTGCTTGAACAAGCAGGCGAGCTCCACGCCCGGATCGGAGACAATGTTGGCGTCGCAGCCGGGCTGAGGAGGCGAGGGGATTTCAGCCGCCCGGACAAAAATCCAGACGGGTCGTGGGCAACAGCGATAGAACTTTATCGCCTTGCTGCAAAGGCTTGGGACAAAATAAGTAATGACACTATGCGAGCGGCTGCTATTGCAGACCAAGCTTACTGCACCCGTCCAGATAATAATCCAGATGGTTCTTGGGCTGAGGCGATTAAGCTATATCAAAATGTTTTGCTGCTGCATGAGAAAGGTGGCCATGATGGGCTCAGGGCGCATGGTCACGAGTACTTAGCGGAGTGCATGCGACCCGACAAGAATCCGGATGGTCAGTGGACGAAAGCGAGCGATCATTACGCGCAGGCTTTGCAGCTCGACTCTAGTGAAGAGAGATGGCAGGATAAGTTAACTAAGGCGCGACGTTTGCACTACCACGCGTTCTGTCTGATTGAAGGCGACTCGAGGAAGATGACGCCTCAAGCGAGACAACTGTTTGAGCGAGCGGCGGTGCTTTGGGAAAAGGTCAATGATACCAAGAGTGCAGAGGCTAGCCGGTCGTGGATTCGCTAGGTGTGTTTTCTTTGGTGACTGCATCGGCGCGCAGGCCGCATTTTGTTGTCGCACGGTGCTCTGCGGCGAGCATTGAGAACTGAGCACGTCGCAGTGCTCGAGATCTCCCTGGGCGTCAAGGCACGCTCTTCGGATTTCCCGAACGTGCGTCGCGCCGCCCCTACGGCGGACGGTGAAGCCTGAGCACCGAGGAGGCGATTCTGCGGAGGCACTTTGGATGCTGCTCACTCGTTGGCACGCCACTTGCGGTATAAGCCGCGTGGGCTTACACCCCGGGTGCATGGAATGCGGCGCGAAGCAGGATGCTCGCGCAACCCGTGTGTGGGCATCTTTTCGCGACGCTTGACGCGCACGGGAGCGTGCAATCATGGAAGTACGGACAACGCGGTTTGGTGTGCTGCAGATTTCCGAGGATCGCCTTCTGCACTTCCCCAAGGGCCTGCTGGGCTTTGGGCAGTTCACGCGGTATTGCCTGCTCGAGCCGGGCAGCGACGCGTGCTTCTTCTGGCTGCAGTGCGTCGACGAGCCCAGCCTGGCGTTCGTCGTGACGGACCCCAGCCTGTTTGTGAACGACTATGCGGTGCCGATCCGCGCTGAGCAGATGGGCGAGCTGGGCCTTGCCAAGCTCGACGATGCCCAGGTCTTTGTCATCGTGAACAAGATCGACAGCACCCTCACGGGCAACCTGCAAGGGCCGCTCGTCATCAACACGCTGACCAAAGTGGGCGAGCAGATGGTCCTCGCTGAAAAGCGTTGGACGACGCGCCACCCGCTCATCCGCGTTGCCGCCTCGGCTGCCGCGCCGGTGCAGGCTGCGTCGGCCTAAAGAAGGACCAGGGCCTTGCACGCTTCGCACCTGCGAAGCCGTTGGGCTTAACTGTCGGTGCCCGTGCTGCGCCAGCAGCATCGCAGCCGACGCTCCGTCCCCAACCTCGCGCGGCCTTGCTCATGCTGTTCCCCCCGCGTCCTTCCCCTCTCCCGTCCTCCCCTCGTGCCTAGTGCCCTGTGCCTAGTGCCTATTCCTGGAGACTCCCATGCTGGTCCTCTCGCGACAGCGTGACGAGACAATTATGATCGGCGACGACATCGAGATCACCGTCGTCGATATTCGCGGTGACAAGGTGCGTCTGGGCATCAATGCCCCCACGCGCGTCGCCGTGCACCGCAAAGAGGTCTATGAGGCCATCAAGCGCGAGAACCAGCAGGCATCGCAGATCGCTGGGCAAGAGCTCGCGACGGTGCGTCCTGGGATCTCGGCTGCGAGTCGGCCTCTGCCCATCAAGGCAGCTGCCCTGAGCAGCGGCAAGGCGTCGCCCAACGGCCAGACGGGGCCAAGCCCCGGTGGCGGGCTGCATGCCAATGCGCCGCGGGCCGGGCCCCAAGGGGGGCAGGCGTCGCAAGCGCAACCCCCAAGAGCGGCGGGTGCCTAGGCGGCGCGGAAGAGAAAAACAGGCTGGAATCATGGTGTGAGAGAGGCCCTGGCACGAAGTTTGCGGTAAGCACGTTGCACGTCGGCAACCGACGAGCTTTGGACCAGGATTGCGTCGTAGCCCTTTATGGCAGGTTCGGTTTGGCAAGGCAGCTTTGGGCGTTCTTCAGGGTGGGCACACGATGGCTGGCAACGCAGGCCAGGATCGCAGCCCGCAGCGTTGGTCACGGAGCGTGACGCAACCTGAGTCGCTCGGAACGAGTCGCAATCACGGAGGATTGCTATGGCCCGTATCAATACGAACATCCCCAGTGTCGTGGCGCAGAGCAACCTGGTAAAGAACCAGGGTGATCTGAACCTTCGCCTCGAACGTCTCTCGACCGGCCTGCGCATCAACCGCGGTGCCGATGACCCTGCCGGGCTCATCATCAGTGAGCGCCTGCGCAGCGACATCAGCGGCGTCGAGCAGGGGATGAAGAACTCAGACCGTGCGAGCAGCGTCATCAGCACCACCGAGGCAAGCCTCGCGGAGGTGAACGACCTGCTCAACAGCATCCGGTCGCTCATCGTCGAGAGCGCCAACACCGGCGCGGTGAGCAACGCCGAACGCGAGGCGAATCAGCTGCAGATCGACTCGGCGATCGAGTCGATCACGCGCATCTCCAACACCGCGAGCTTTGGCGGCCTGAAGCTGCTGGACGGCAGCCTGGACTATCGCCTGAGCGGCGTGAAGGCCAGCGCCATCACCATCGCCCAGATTCGCAACGCCAGCTTCGTGAACAACGCGAGCCTGCAGGTCGAGGTCGATGTCATTGGCAGCGCCCAGGTCGGTGGCCTCTACTTCCGCGGAAGCCTCACGCAGCCCGGCATCCTGCAGAGCAGCATGACCATCGAGGTCAAGGGCCCCGACGGCGTGCAGGTCGTGCAGTTCCAGAGTGGCGCGACCCTCGACCGCGTGGTGACGGCGGTGAACAACATCACGGCCTTTACGGGCGTGAGCGCCGAGCTCATCAACAACAACGTGAACTCGGGCATGGTCTTCCGCACCAACGACTACGGCACCGACTCGATCGTCTCGGTGCGTCGCCTGGGCGGACCAAAGGACGACTCTGCCAACAGCTTCCGCCTTGCGAAGTTCTCCGACGCTGCCCCCATCAGCTCGGGTGCGCCCTTCCCGTGGGCCGCGCTCTTTGGTGCGGGCACGCTCATCAGCGGCGCAACGTTCGACGCTGGCAAGGATGTGTCGGCACTTGTGAACGGCAACCTTGCCACGGGCAAGGGGCTGGACCTGACGGTGAACAGCCCGAGCCTGGGCGTGAACATCGAGTTGAGCGAGGACTTTGCGACCGACCCGACGGCAACGCCCAGCAGCTTCACCATCGCTGGGGGCGGGGCGCTCTTCCAGCTCGGGCCCGAGGTCACGGCTCTGCAGCAGAGCACCATGGGCATCCCGAGCGTGGCGGCGAGCCGGCTGGGGCAGACGCTGCTGAGCAACGGGCAGGTGGGCGTGCTGAGCAGCCTGAAGACGGGCCAGGCGAACAGCCTTGCCGAGAGCGTGCGACGCAACGACTTCAGCGATGCCCAGGCGATTCTCGGGGCTGCCATCGACGAGGTGACGGGCCTGCGTGGGCGGCTCGGTGCCTTCGAGCGGAACGTGCTGGACACGAACGTGCGAAGCCTGCAAGCCCAGTTTGAGAACCTCAGCGCGAGCGACAGCCGGATTCGCGATGCGGACTTTGCCTTCGAGACCAGCAAGCTGACGCGCAGTCAGATTCTGGTGCAGGCGGGCACGAGCACGCTGCAGCTTGCGAACCAGCAGAGCCAGCAGGTGCTGCAGTTGCTGGGCTAAGCGACGGATCCGTCCGACACGGCAAACACTCACTCATTACCACATCACGGCACCCCGCCCTCGCAACCCGAGGCGGGGTGCTGGCGTTTTGAGGGGCGTTGCAGGAGGCAAGGGCGGCACAGGCGGTGCGGGCGTGCGCACCAGCAGAAAACCCAGGGGTTTGCACTCTGGAAGGGGGCGTTGCACCTTCTTTGGGTGGAGGAAAGAGAGAAAAACGTGCAAAACGTGTGGGAGTTGAAGACTTGAACTGAACTGGGGTTTGTGTGTCCCCGATCTGTTTCGAGTCCGGTCAGGGTGCGAGCGCATCCCGGACAGGGCAGGTCTGGTCGGACGGAAACGACCGGACCCACCCAAAGGGCGTTGCCGCGAGGCAGCATCCGATGTTGGCGGAGAGCGCGTGCCTCTTCGCCCCGACCGCCCGGCGTGAGATTCCGAGTGGGCTTTGACCGGGCCGCACGTTTCACGGAGGTTTTTTCGATGAGCCGTATTAACTCGAACATTCCCGCACTGGTCGCCAACCGCGTGCTGGGGCAGAACAACTTCAGCCTGAACACGAGCCTTGAGCGCTTGTCGACGGGCCTCAAGATCAACCGCGGTAAGGACGACCCCGCAGGCCTGATCGCCAGCGAGAACCTGCGAAGCGAGCAGAAGGCCCTTGACCAGGCCATCAACAACGCTCAGCGCGCCGACCAGGTGATCAACATCGCCGAGGGCGGCCTGCAGGAAGTCAGCGGCCTGCTGACCGAGCTGCAGGGCCTGCTCACCGCGAGCGCCAGCGAGGCTGGTCTCTCGTCGGAAGAGAAGCAAGCCAACCAGCTGCAGATCGACTCGATCCTGCAGACCATCGACCGCGTCGCCGGCGCGACGAACTTCCAGGGCATGAAGCTGCTCAACGGCAACTTCGACTTCAAGACTGACAAGGGCGGCGGCGGCTACACCGACGTCCGCATCAACGCCGCGAAGTTCAATGGCGAAGGCCTTGATGTGAACGTCGCCGTCACGGGTAGCGCGCAGCAGGCCGGTCTCTATCTGTCGGCTGGCGGCAGCCAGATCGACCTCGCCACGGGCAGCAGCCTGACGCTCGAAATCACCGGTTCGCTCGGCAGCCGCGAGCTGAGCTTCCAGTCGGGTTCAAGCCTCACCAGCATCGCCGCGACGATCAACACCTTCAAGGATGTCACGGGCATCGAGGCCACGGTCTCGGGCACGGGCATCAAGCTGTTCAGCACCGAGTTTGGTTCTGACCAGGAAGTGAAAGTGACGACCAAGACGGGCACGCTGAACGGCACGGGCGTCGGTACGGCCTTGCTCAACGCCACGAACTTCGGTGTTGCGGACACGACGATGACCAACACCGTCGGCGTCACCCGCTTCGATTCGGGCCAGGACATGAAGGCCACCATCAACGGCATCAATGCGACGGTGAAGGGCAAGACCGCCCGCATCAACACCGACTTCCTCGATGTTGAGATCTCAATGACCACCGCGAAGGCTCAGACCATCGGCAGCGTGGGCACGGGCGGCGACAGCGGCAGCGCGGTCTTCCGCGTGACCGGCGGCGGTGCCGACTTCCAGCTTGCCAGCAAGGTGGACATCCAGGGCAAGGTGTCGATTGGTATCCAGGACGTTGCGGCCCGCAAGCTGGGTAGCAGCACGCTGGGCTTCCTCGACAGCCTCGCCAGCGGCAAGGACAACAACGTGGTCGATGGCGACACGTCGCAGGGTCAGAAGATCGTGGGCGAGGCAATCAAGCAGGTCAGCAGCCTCCGCGGTCGCCTGGGTGCATTCCAGCGCAACACCGTGGGCGCCACGATCCGCAGCCTGAACATCAGCAGCGAGAACACCGCTGCCGCTCAGAGCATCATCCGCGACGCGGACTTCGCGCAGGAGACGGCACAGCTCACCCGCAGCCAGATTCTGGTTTCGGCCTCGACGAACGTGCTCAGCCTCGCGAACAACTCGCCCCAGTCGGCCCTCCAGTTGCTGGGCTAAGCCCAAGCAGTTAAGAGGACTGACGATCGAGAGATCACCGTGAACTGAAACCTTTTCGACCCGGGTCCCAGAGATGGGGCCCGGGTTCTTCCTTTCAGGGTCGTTGTTTGTCCGGTTCTTTGTCTGCGGGCGATGTCGCGTGCCGGTGGGCCTGCAACGCGTGTTCCAACGATCTCGCCCGTGCCAACGCGCACAACTGGCGCGAATACCGCGAACGCACGCGATGTCGCGCCTGCGACGAACGCACGAACCTTGTGCGATATGCATCCGCGCGGGGGGATATTTATTCGCGATTGCTGTCGTTCAGTCATTGATCCTCATGGCTTCCCCGATTTTCCTAGGCATCGGGCAGCGATTGCGCTCGCCCGCCTGGGAGCTCTCCGATGAGTCGTATCCAATCGAACATCCCCGCCCTGATCGCGAATCGCGTGCTCGGGCAGAACAACCTCAGCCTCAACACCAGCCTGGAGCGTCTCTCCACGGGCCTCAAGATCAACCGAGGCAAGGACGACCCCGCGGGCCTCATCGCGAGCGAGAACCTGCGCGCCGAGCAGCGCGGGCTGGATCAGGCAATCGCGAACGCCCAGCGCGCCGACCAGGTGGTCAACATCGCCGAGGGCGGCCTGCAAGAGGTGAGCGGGCTGCTGACCGAGCTGCAGGGCCTGCTGACGGCCAGCGCGAACGAGTCGGGCACGTCCGTCGAGGAGCGCGAGGCCAACCAGCTGCAGATCGACTCGATCTTGCAGACCATCGACCGCGTGGCAGGGCAGACCAACTTCCAGGGCATGAAGCTGCTCAACGGGAACTTCGACTTCACCACCACGAGCGGCGGTGGGGGCGTGACGGACTTCAAGATCAACTCCGCGAAGTTCGGCAGCAATGGGCTCGACGTGAACGTCGCTGTGACGCAGAGTGCGCAGCAGGCCGGCGTGTTCCTCAGCGCGGGTGGCAGCCAGATCGACCTCGCGACGGGCAGCAGCTTCTCGCTCGAAGTTTCGGGCAGCCTGGGCAAGCGCGAGCTGTCGTTCGCGTCGGGCTCGTCGCTCACGAGCATCGCCGCGACCATCAACACCTTCAAGGACGTCACGGGCGTCGAGGCCACCGTCTCGGGCACGGGCATCAGGCTCTTTAGCAGCGAGTTTGGCAGCGGCGCAGTCGTGAAGACGACGCAGGGCGCGGGCACGCTGGGTGGCACCGGCGCTGGCGTGTATCGTCTGCAAGATAGCAACGCCAACGCCGCGCAGACCTCGGGCGCGGTGAACACCGCCAACGCCAGCGTCGAGGACGTGGGCAAGGCGATGAAGGCGACGATCAACGGCATCGAGGCGAGCGTGACGGGCAAGACCGCACGCATCAACACCGACTTCCTCGACGTCGAGCTCACGCTCACCACCGCCAAGGCCCAGACCATCGGGGCCGTGGGCACCGGGGGCGACAGCGGCAGTGCTGTCTTCAAGGTTGACGGCGGCGGCGCGAACTTCGCGCTCGCAAGCCGCGTGGACATCGCGGGCAACGTCGCGATCGGCATGCAGGATGTCTCGGCCCGCAAGCTGGGCAACTCGTCGCTGGGGTTCCTCGACAGCCTCGCGAGCGGCAAAGCCAACAACGTGGTGAATGGCGACACCACGCAAGGTCAGAAGGTGGTGGGGGAGGCGATCAAGCAGATCAGCCTCATGCGAGGCCGCATCGGCGCATTCCAGCGCAACACCGTGGGCGCCACCATCCGCAGCCTGAGCATCAGCAGCGAGAACACCGCGGCAGCCCAGAGCATCATCCGCGATGCCGACTTTGCGAACGAGACGGCGCAGCTCACACGCAGCCAGATTCTGGTTTCGGCCTCGACGAACGTGCTGAGCCTCGCGAACAGCACGCCGCAGAGCGCGCTGCAGCTGCTGGGCTGAGCCATGGACGCGTAGCGTGAAGTGCGATGAAGGGGGGGCGTGCTCTCCTGCGCATCGCCCACCAATCGTTGCTGCGGCACGCTGCGGTTTGTCGATACCTTGCACGTGCCCCCGCGCGCGTCGCAATCCATCGAAGCCAAAGCCGGCAAATCGCCCAAGGCCCCAGCCAGCAAGCGCGGGCCCCGGGCCAACCCGGCGTTCAGCACGCCACCCGAGGCCTATGCGGGCGTGTTCCAGCGGTTTCTCGCGTTCCTGCGCATCGAGTGTGGGCTGCTGCCCAACAGCATGGAGGCCTATCAGCGCGATGTCGCCCAGTTGCTGCACGCGCTGCACGAGAGCTGCCCCACCCTCGCGCACGCCACCCGCGACCACGTGGCAAACCACCTTGCGAGCCTGAAGACCCAGCGCGGGCTGGAGAGCGCGAGCATCATCCGCCATCTTGCGGCATCGCGCGTCTTCTTGCGGTGGGCCCACGCCAACGCGCTGCTGCCCACCGACCTCACGACGCAGCTCGATCGCCCGCAGCGATGGAAGAAGCTGCCGCACGTGCTATCGCCCGCCCAGGTCCGCAGGCTCATCGAGGCGAGCGCGCCAAGCGCGGAGGCACAAGCCGACCCGCTCGCCCTCGCCCGCGCCCAGCGCGATCGCGCGATGCTGGAACTGCTGTATGCGAGCGGACTCCGCGCCAGCGAGGTCTGCGGCGTCTGCGTTGCTGATCTGCACCTGCCCACGGGCATCGTGCGCGTGCTGGGCAAGGGCAACAAGCATCGCCTCGTACCTATGCACGATCAGGCTCGCGATGCCATTGCAACCTATCTCGCGCAGGGCCGCCCGACGCTCGCGAACCTCGCACGCGTCGCGACCGATGCGCTGCTGCTGTCTCAGCATGGACGCCCGCTGGAACGCGTGCGCATCTGGCAGCTTGTCAGCGGCTACGCCAAGAAGGCTGGGCTCCACGACATCCATCCGCACATGCTGCGGCACAGCTTCGCGACGCATCTGCTCATGGGAGGGGCCGACCTGCGCGCGGTGCAGGAGATGCTCGGGCACGCCAACATCGCGACCACGCAGATTTACACCCACGTCGACCGCAGCCGGCTCAAGGCGGTGCACAAGCAGTTCCACCCGCGTGAGCGGGGTAGGGCGACCGGCACGTAAGCAGCGACGGGATTGCCCAGCGTCCCGTGCACGATTTCTACCCCAAACGGCGGCAACTTGGGGGTTTTCCGTCTGGCTCAGCGTCCGAATCGCGAAGGGATGTGCCAACATCCTTCGCAACTCTCCCACGTGCAATACGGATAGTCTTGGAGATTGCCGCGTTCTGCGGTAGAGTGGGCCGATCGCCAGACCAGGCTCCAGACCAGTCTGCCGTCTGTCCGCACGGGCCCTGTGGTGCTCTTCTGCTACTTTTCAAGGAAGCTGCTATGCGTCGTGTGTTCTTTGGCGTTGCTGCATTGCTGGCTCTGTGTTCGGGCGTTGCGCAGGCTCAGCAAACGGGGCGCGACATGACGCCCCAGACTGTCTCGCTCTCGCACGTGCCCACGCTGCAGGTGGTGCGCGGGGGCGGGTGGCAGTTGCTTGAGGGGCCAGGCTTTGGCACACGCGGCGGGTGCGAGGTTGTCAGCACGCACACGAACGCGAGCTTTACCGGGGGCGAGTACCTCGTGCAGGCGGGCTTCAGCGATGGTGAGAGCCTCGCCGCCACCTACACCCTGCCCGCGAGCGCGTTCCCGATCGTCATCAAGAATGCCGAGCAGATCTTCGCGACCAGCAACGCGGTGGTGCAGACGACCACCGAGTGGGGCATTCAGTTCTACGCGGGCCGGCCCAACGACGGGCAGCTGCTCTTCAGCGAGAACAGCGATGGGAGCGTGCTGCCGCACATCGTGATGGGTCCGGGCACCAACGGCACGAACGTGCAGTTTCTCATCGACCCCAATGACCCCGAGCAGATCATCATCGAGAACAATGGGACAAACCAGTTCTCCGTCGTGTGGCGCGTCGTGCGCCACAACGCACCAAGCTCCAACCCTTGCATCACAGCGCCGCAAAGCAGCCGCAATGCCTTCCCAGTCACGGACACCACAGGCGTTGCCAGCCTCCCCGGCAACTGGCTCTTCGGGCTCAACTGCGGGCCCTTTGGGTGCCCCAGCAACGGCGGCTGGGCGACGTTTCAGAGCCTGGCCGCGGGCCTTTGCCGCCCGAGCGGCGACTGGGTGACCCGCGTGACGTGGGAGAGCCTGACGTGCCCAACCGTGAGCGGGGCCTGCTGCCTCAGCAACGGCACGTGCGTGAGCTTGACGAGCGAAGCGTGCGGGCTGCAAGGGGGCACCTATCGCGGCGATAACACCGTCTGCGGAGCCAACACCTGCCCCCAGCCCACCGGCGCCTGCTGCTTTAGCGGTGGTACTTGCATCCAGAGCCAAGCCAGCCAGTGCGTCGCGGGCGGGGGCACGTTCCTTGGTGCGGGCGTGGCGTGCGCACCGAACAACACCTGCCCCACGGGTGCTTGCTGCCTGCCCACGGGCGTATGCGTGTCGGGCGTCACCAGCGCCGCTTGCACTGCGCAGAGCGGCACGTTCCGAGGCATTGGCAGCAGCTGCGTCAATGCCAACTGCCCGCCTCCGGAGGGGGCGTGCTGCGTGAACAACGGCGCGGCGTGCTTCACGCTGACGCAGGCCCTCTGCACGAGCATCAATGGGGTGTGGCAGGGTGCGCTCACGACGTGCGCCGATGGCAACAACGATGGGCGAGCCGATATCTGCGGGCCTGTCAACACCTGCGGCGACATCGACTATAACAACGACGGGCTCTTTCCGGCGGATGAGGACCTGGTGGACTTCCTCACGGTGCTCGCGGGCGGCCCCTGCAGCACGGGCAACTGCGACAGCATCGACTTTAATGGCGATGGTCTCTTCCCAAGCGACGACGATCTCATCACGCTGCTCTGCGAGCTTGCGGGTGGCGCGTGCTGCCAATAAGGTGTGGGCAGCGCGCGGTGCCGATGGTTCGCGCGTGGCGGTCAGCCTGGCTCAGACCCGCTTGCGTTCCGCATCCGCGGGCGTGAGCCCCGCGCGGGCGGCGATCGTGAGCAGCTGCGCGCGATCGCTGATCCCCAGCTTGGTGTAGATCGCGGCGCGATGGTTGTCGATCGTGCGCTCGCTCAGGCCCAGCTCGTTCGCGGCTTCGCCGTTGGTCAGCCCGCGCCCCAGCAGCGCGAGCACCTCGAGCTCGCGCGAGGAGAGGCTCGCCAGCGTGCTCAGCCGCATGACATTCGAGTGCACGACATCGACCTCCGCGTGCGCGACGACATCTGCTTGCTCTGCGGAAGAGACGCGCCGCGTGATGAGAAGAAACAGCGGGTCATTGCCATCGCGAGCGCCGTCGATGGGGTAGATCCACGTGAAGTGCTGGGCATCGCGCCAGATCGTGCGCATGAGAGCCGGCTTCCCCTGCTCCGAGATCGATCGGAGGAGCATCAGCCGCTCGCGCACCCACTCCAGGGGCATGTAGTCGTGCCAATAGAGCCCGAGCACGCGCTGGGCGTCGGTCTCGTTCTCATGAAAGATGCGTGCCGCCTGCACATTGCGAAACACCACCCGGCCCCGCAAGGACACTATTGTCACGCCCGTGGCGGGCTCGCTGCACAGGGCAGTGAGCAACGCCGGTAGCGCGGAGCCATTGCCGCCCTCAAGCTGCTTTGCGGCGTCGCTGGGCTCGGTGGTTGGGCGGAAAGACATCGACACCGAAAGAAGGGTAGGAGCGGACGCCAAGAAAGTCCTCTAATAATCGGCTTTTTGTCGAATCAGGGGACCGTCGCCTCTATGCGAGCGATCTCTCTGCAATGCAGAGAGGTAAACCCCAGCTAAATCCGTGGCCGCGCAGCATCCGCAACCGTCAACCCAGCCCGCCGCGCAATCGAGATCACGCTCGCACGATCGGTGACGTTGAGCTTGGCATAAATCGCCGAGCGGTGGTTATCGACGGACTTTTCTGAAAGTCCCAGCTTCGCACCGACCTCGCCCGCGCTGAAGCCATGCCCGAGCAGCGAGAGCACCTCGAGCTCGCGTGGCGTGAGCACATCGAGGCGGAGAAAGCGAACGAATCGCGCGTCGTGCACGTCGAACGAATCGGGCGAAGCGAGTTCGTTCGCCTCCGCATCGCTCGAGATGCGCCGCGTGATAATGAGCAGCAGCGGGTTCTCGTGGTCGTCGTGCGCGGGCAGGGGGTAGTGCCACGTGAAGTGCTGGTGGTCATTCCAGATCACGCGCATGAGAAAGGGCGTTCCCGTCGCAAACGCGTGGGCATAGAGCGGCAACCGTTCGCGCACCCACGCCTCGGGCAAAAACTCGCCCGTGTTGCGCCCGACAAAGTCCTTCGGATCGGCGTCGGCTCCGATAAAAATCCTCGCAAGCTGCTTGTTGCCATAGCACAGCCGCAGCGCGCCCGAGACGAGCCCCACGCCCGTGGCGGGCTCGTGCACTACAGCCCGCAGCAGCGTCGCGCCGAGCGTGCCCGCGCCGAGCTGGCGGGCAGCTTCGTCAACGCAGGTTGTTGGCACAAATGGCTGCGGCATCAGAGACACATACGCGGACCTTTGCATTGCATTACACGCGTTTACGCTCGGCGTCGGACAAAGAGAGCCCAGCGCGAGCGGCGATCTTGACTAGCGTGGCGCGGTCATGCACGTTGAGTTTCTGGTGGATGGCAGTGCGATGGTTGTCGACGGTCTTCTCGCTCAGTCGCAGCACGCCTGCTGCCTCGCCCATGCTCAGCCCCTGCCCCAGCAGCGCAAGCACTTGCAGCTCGCGCGAGCTGAGCGCGTCGAGTGCCCGCAGCCGCATCACGCCCGACTCGATCTCCTCGATCTGGTCGCTCGCGGGCATGAGCTGCTCGGCATCGTCGTCGCCCGTGACGCGCCGCGTGAT
>JAIYDA010000079.1 GCA_027487735.1 Planctomycetaceae bacterium
ACCTGTCTCTCTCTCGTCCTTGCTCTCATCTTGCTCTTGATCTCTGTGTCTCGGTGCTGAAACCGAGCAGCCAAGCGCGTCCGCCCTCTCGCGTGCATCTCAGCCGCGGGTTTTCATCGTGGCAGGCAGGAGCCCAACGAGGATGAGCACGCCGCTGGCGGCGAGGAGCCAGAGGCGGGTGCTGTCGTGGCGGGCGAGGTTCGCGAGGGTGCTGTCGACGATCACCCGCTGGGGCAGTTGCAGGGGCGGGGGCTCGAGGGCAGGAAAGATCGTCGCGTCGCCCGCGGAGGGGTCGACGGTGCCTGGGATGGCGGCCCGCGTGGCGGGCACCTGGTTCAGCTGGCTGCCCGCGAGGCTCTCGGCGAGCACGGGGTCGTTGCGCTCCAGGGCGGAGAGATACTCGTTGTAGCGGTCGATGCGCTGCTGGCGGTGCTGCTCGACGGCGAGCACGCGATCGCGCTGGTGGCGGGCGTCGTCCATCTCATCGCGAGCGCCGATGACCACGACCGAGCAGAGCAGGGCCAGGCCCGAGAGCAAAAAGAGCCAAGCCGGGTCGAGGCGGTAGCGGGGTTGGTAAGGGGCGGACTGCACCGTGGGAAGAAGTATCGACCGGGCATCCAACGCGGGATGAAAACTCGGCAAGATGAACGCCTGGCACCGGCTCAGCCTTGCTTCGGCCCGCGCGGTCCAGGGCCAATCGCCGCCAGCGCCAGCACCTCAAACACCACATGCCCCGCCAGCAGAGCCGTGATGCCCGCGACATCGCGATCCGGGAGTACCTCGACGACATCTGCCCCGCACAGCTGCACGCCCTTGCAGGCGCGCAGGGCAGCGAAGGCCTGGGCGCTGGTCATGCCGCCCGGGCAGGGCGTGCCCGTGCCCGGGGCGAAGGCGGGGTCGATGCAATCGATGTCGAAGGTGAGGTAGGTGGGCCTGCCTTGCAGGCCTCGCACAAACTGGGCGATGGTCGCAAGCCCGTCGCGCTCGAAGCGCTCGTGCGTGAGGATCGTCATGCCGTGGTCGCGGGCGAAGTCGAGGTCGTCTTTGCGATTGAGCGGGCCCTTGATGCCCACGCTGATGGACGCGCGCGGGTCGATGAGTTTGTCTTCGACGGCTCTGCGGAAGGGCGAGGCGTGCCCCCACTGGCAATCCCACACGCTGTCGACGGTGTCGAGATGGCTGTCAAAGTGCAGCATGCCCAGCCCGCCCGCCGGGCTGCCCGCGCGCAGCCACGAGGCCTTGATGTTGGCGTAGGCGATGCTGTGGTCGCCCCCGATGGCAAAGAGCTTGGTGGAGGGGGCGATGGGCAGCGCAAGGGCCCAGTTGCACACGGTCGAGACATTGCCCGCAACGTCATAGGGGTTCGTGGGTGCGTCGCCCGCGTCGCACAGGCTCAGGGCCTCGCACACGTCGACGTCGTGCGCGAGGTGATAGCGCTTGACATACTGGCTTGCCTCGCGGATGGCCCGCGGCCCAAAGCGGGCGCCCGGGCGATAGGTCACGCCCGCGTCGAAGGGCACGCCATACAGGGCCCAGTCCAGCGGCAGGTGCTCGGCGGGCACATCGTGCAGCCTTGGGTAGCGGCAGAAGGTGGTAAGGCCCGCAAAGCGCGGGGAGATGCGCGGGTTTGGCATGCTGGTGGGCATGGGTGCAGGATATCTCGCGAAGCCATCTACGCTTGCAGCGTGCACCACCCCTCCAACCACATCTTTGAGCACACGCCCACAACCCTGCAAACCTGGTGCGAGCAGCAGGGCATGCCCCGCTATCGCTCGAAGCAGATCTTCTCGTGGGTGTATGAAAAAGGCGTGGCCGACCCGCAGCGCATGACCGACCTCAGCAAGCGCGACCGCGACACCCTGAGCGAGCAGTTGCAGTTTGTGAGCAGCGACATCGTGCGCCACCAGGGCGCGAGCGACGGCACGCAGAAGCTGCTGATGCAGTGGCGCGATGGCGACAAGCCGGCGGACGCCGCGAGCGTGCGCGACGCTGCGCCCACCGAGCCCGCCCCGCGCGAGGACGGCGGGCTTTCGCTGCCCCAGCTTTCCAGTCAGCTCGCGAGCCCGCTCGCCCTCGACCAGACCCGCCAGACCGAGTGCGTGATGATCCCCGCGATGGACCGGCGCACGGCGTGCATCAGCAGCCAGGTGGGGTGCCCGGTGGGGTGCAAGTTCTGTGCGTCGGGGCTGGGGGGGCTGGATCACAACCTGAGCGCGGGGCGCATCGTGGAGCAGGTGTGGCGCTTGCGCGAGGTGATGGGGCAGATGATCGCTGCGGGGCGCGGGCACGAGCTGATGCCTAAGCGCCACGAGGAGGATGGCGTGGAGGATGCCTCCATCGGCGCACGCGCGCCCGACGATGCGCCAGCCGCGCCGGGCCTCACGCCCTTCCCACGCATCACGAACGTCGTCTTCATGGGCATGGGCGAGCCCCTGAGCAACCTCAGCGCGGTGGTGCCCGCGATTCGCACCATCTGTTCGCTCGATGCGGGGCACGGCATCAGCGCCCGCAAGGTCACGATCTCGACGGTGGGTCTGCCCAAGGCCATCGAGCGCCTTGCCGAGCAGCTTGACCTGCCCGTGACGCTCGCGCTGAGCCTGCACGCCCCCAACGACGCGCTGCGGCGGGAGCTAATTCCGTGGGCAGAATACACGACGATCGCCGACCTGCTGGCAAGCTGCCAGAAGTGGTTTGACAAGACCGGGCGCGAGATCACGCTCGAGTACACCCTGCTGCGGAACGTGAACGACCGCCCCCAGCACGCGCAGGAACTGGCCCGCGTCGCGAGAACGCTGCGCGCGAACGTGAACCTCATCCGCTATAACGAGGTTGCGGGCGTGCCCTTCGCGAGGCCCCTGGATAACGACGTGCGGGCCTTTCAGGCGGCGCTGCGCGAGAAGAACCTCAACGTCCACATCCGCGCCAGCCGCGGGCGAGACATCGCCGCAGCTTGCGGGCAGCTTCGGCACGAGACGGGCAACAAGTCGCGAGCGAAGGCAAGCGTGGAGTGAGCGTCTGCGACAGCGCACGCAAACCGGACGTGCGGGGGGATTGCACGTGCCGCCTGTTTCGCGCCGGGTCCGCACTCCTGCAACCGGAGGGCCTGCTTCCCGAACAACAATGCGGGGCATGCGTACTGCCCCGGACGCCCCGCACCTTGCTGGGCCTTCGCCCCGGTTGTTCACCATGCAAGTTCTGCACACCAACCCCGTTGATCGCGCTCGCAGCATCGCACGCATCCGCCGCATCGAGACCTTTCTCGATAGCGCGTTTGTGCTGCCCTTGCTGCGCGTTCGCGCGGGCTACGACGGCGTGATGGGCCTGGTGCCCGTGCTGGGCAACGTCATCACCACGGGCATCGCGCTCGCGCTGGTGTATGAAGCCACGCGGCTGGGCGTGCGCAAGTTCACACTCGCGAAGATGCTGCTCAACGTGGGTGTGGACTTTGCGATGGGCGAGGTGCCCATCGCCGGAGACATCGCCGACTTCTTCTTTCGCGCAAATCGCCGCAACCTTGCGCTGCTGAAGCAGGAGTTCCCGGCCGAGTTTGCCGACGTCGTTGCGACAGCACCGAACGCCAGTGCGGCAGTCGGTGCGGGTGCTGGCCAGCCTTGGGGGCCTGCCGCAGCGTCGCGCGCTGCCGTTGGCATGCCGCCGCGGCGCTTCGTGCCCAACGTTGCCGGGCAGTGACTGTCACGTCTACTCGAAAACCGCGATGTGGTCGCGCGTGCGATTGCTCCCGACGCGCGGGCCGCTCCTCACGGGTTGTTCGCGGGCTGCGTCTGCGGAGCCTGTGTCGCTGGCGTGTTCGTCACGGTCTGCGTGCCGCTGCCAGAGGACTGGGCGTTGCTGCTGTTCTGCTCGCCGCTGCCAGACGAACTGCCAGCCGAACTGCCAGCCGAACTGCCCGAGCCACTGGTGGTCTGCCCAGCGTTGGTCTGGCCTGAGTTTGACTGGCCTGAGCTCGCCGGCGCGAACGGCACGCGTCCGCGCACCGACGTGGTCGCGGGCGTGATGCGGCGCGACGTGCCCGGACGCGTGACCGTGGTCGTCTGCGAAGACTGCGATGCGCTCGTCGCGCGGCGCAGCGCGCCGCCCGCTTGCACCGCGGTGGTCGTGGGCGTGCTCACGCGCGGCTGCGGCGCGGGCGTGTTGATCGGCCCGGGGTTCAGGTTGGGCGGCGAGACGCTCCCCGACCCGTTCGACGCGATGGGCCCGCTGACGGGCGCGGGCGGCGGCGCAGGCTGCTGCGGCATCACTCGGAAGCCCACGCTGCGGCGCGAGCTCGCGTCGACGCTGCGACGGCTGGTGCCGCCACCAAACATGCCGCGGCGGGGGGTGTCTCCGGGTTGATTGCCAGCTTGATTGCCAGCTTGGGTGCCAGGCCCATCTCCCGCTTGCACACTGGGCCCATTGCCAAACGCGCTGCTCGAACCACCGATCGACCCGCCCAGCGTGGGGTCGGGTGCGTTGCTGCCGCCACTGGGCGGAGGCGTGGAGCCACCGTTGGTGGAGTTGTACTGCTCGTTGAAGGACTGGGGTGGGCCGGGGGGTGGCGGCGGCGTGGGATTGCTGGGCGGCACGACGATGATGACGTTGTTGCCCGCGCCGCTCCCGCTGCTGCCTCCGCTATTGCCTCCATTGCTGCCAGCCCCGTTGCCAGCGGCGCCACTCTGTGGGGGCTGGGCGCCTGTGCTGGGGTTGCTCGAGCCTCCAGACTGCGTTCCACCGCCGTCCGGGGTGCCGGGTTGATTGCCAGTCGAGCCGCCAGGCGGCGTGCCCGTGGTCGTACCCGAGCCACTGCCAGAGCCAGTCTCCGTGCCCGTGCCAGAACCAGTGCCCGCACCAGGCTCAGAGCCAGTGCCCGACCCAATACCCGACCCAGCACCCGTCCCCGCCTCTGCGGGCGGCGGCAGGGGCGCAGCCTGTCCAGCCAACCGGCCCGCACGAAGGTTCGCGATGAACGGATCGCTCTCGCGGATGTCCGCAGGGAGCGTGAACTCCCAGCTTTGCGCGCTTTGCGTGCTCGGGGGCGTGGGGATGTCGTGCGAGATGATCGGGCGGAAGCCCCACTCCGCCAGCTCGCGGGCATCGGCGATGACCTGATTGTTCGTGGGCCTGCCGAAGCTGCGCTGGTAGGGCAGGCGATAGGACAGCCCCACCCAGCTCTCGCTGCCCGGGTTGATGAAGTCGCTCAGCACGTTGGGCCCCTGCACCGGGAAGAGGCGATCGCGGTCGTTCGTGGTGCCCGTGATATCCAGCCAGCCGTCGTACCACGTTGGGGCGCGGGTGTGCAGGATGTCGCACTGGCTGGGCTCGGTGATGAACCGCACATGCGGGTGGCGGGTCTGCATCGTGTCGAGCCACGCCAGCAGGTCGTGCATGGGCACAAACTCGGGCGTGAAGGTGTCGAGCCCGATCACAGTCGCACCGGCCCGCACCGCGGCATCAAGCTCGCGGAGGCCCGCAGCGTGGTGCACGGGGTTGGTGGGGTCAAACGGCACCATCGAGGGTGCGTCCCACGCGCTGATGTACGAGCTTGCGCGACCCCACCACAGGCCCACCTTCGTGCCCTGGTTCACGAGCCACGGGAAGCCGTCGGTGGTCGAGAATGCCGTGTCGAGGCCCGGCGCGGTGTCAAACTCGCTGGCGAAGTGGAAGGGCCAGTTGAGCTCGCGGCTCTGGTAGTACATCCCGGTGGGGGCCCACACCATCACCTCGTCCCAGTTGCGGCTGGCGACGTGGCGCACAAAGGGCCCAAACCCGCGGAGGTCCGGGCGATACGCCGTCGCGTAGCCCCGGGGGTTGGTCTCGTTCTGCAGGCTGCCATCGGCGATGCAGTAGCCCAGCACGGGCGAGGTCTCGCGCTGGTAGCGCACGGCACCATACACGCTGCGGAAGTAGTCGCGGTAGGGCAGCAGCGTGCGCACCCACTCGTTGGTGCGGTCGGTCGTGCGGATGCTCACGACGTAGGTGCGGGTCTCGCCCGGGTTCATGAAGCCTTCGTGGTTCATGCGGGTGTTCGCGTTCTCGCCCCCAAAGTTGCGGAACTCGAGCGCCAAGAACCAGCCTCGCCCCGCCTCGCCCTGCTCTGCCCAGCTGCCCGGGCTTGCGATCGCAACGCGGACGTCGTGCTTGTAGTCGAGCACGGGGTAGTTGATCGACACGCCCACCGCCTGCTGCGCGTTGCGCATCACCATCACGGGCGAGTAGAGATCGCTGGGATAGATCCACGCCTGCCCGATGTGCTGGCGCGCGTTCGCGGGCTTCATCTCCGCGTTCATGCGCGACCAGAGGTACTCGATGTTCTCACCGAGATTGAAGATGCCCAGCTGCAGCCGCCCCATGCGCTGGCGCGAGCCTGCGGTGTTCGTCAGCGTCACGATGATGTCCACGCCGTGGGCCTGGTTCTGCAGGGTCGTCTGGGCGCTGATGCCCGAGTCAAAGCCATCGAGCAGGCGGTGGTGCGTGGGCGCGAGCAGCGCAGCCCCGGTGCGCGTGTCGCGAATCTCGACAGCGTTGCGGACGATGCGGCTGGTAAAGGGCGAGATGCCCGCGTCCTGCGCTGGCACCTGAGGGAGCTGCGCGTGCGCCGTGAGGGGCATCGCAAGCCCAGCCACCGCCAGCAGCGCAGCGAGCGCGATGCGCCGAGGGAGCGACGTGCGGAAGGGCTTGGGGGTGCGATGCGTGGTGCGGTCCATTGTCGTGCTTCTCCGGTCCCGAGGCCGCGCTTTCGGAAGAATCGCGGCCTGCATGCCTGCGGGTGCAAAGGCATGGGTTCTTCGACAAATAGGCCATCCGAGCGTTGCCCAGTGCTGGGGGTTTGTCGTTCTCGGCCCACGTCTTCTACGCACGCGCTGCCCTGCGCGTTCGGGACCGTGCAGGCGTTGCAGCCCTCACGCGTTAGCTGGGGCGTGGCGTGGCGTCGTGGGCGTGCTGCACCGCAGGCGCGCCATAGTCGGCAAGCTCGGGCTGCTCGACAGAGACGTACTCCTGCACGCCCGCCTCGCTGTTGCCCTGCGGAAGCTCCGCTGTGCGCAGACGCACCCCGAGCGCACGCAGAATCTTCGCCGTGAGCCACATAAGCAGGTAGACCGAGATCGACGTGAGCAGCGCGCGGAAGAGAAACAGCCCGAGCTCGCCACGCGAGAACGCCGTTACCTCTGCAAGGGGCACACCCGCAGGAATGACCACGAAGGGGTTGTCCGGAAAGCGGGCAACCAGGTCATCGCCTATCCGCAGCAGGGCGGCGATGATGAGGGCGTAGAGCCACAGGCTCAGGTATGGGTTGTCGTTCACGATGTGCCCGATGAGGCCCGGGCCCACGTTGTAGCCGATGCTCTTGCGCGTGATGCCAAGCTCCGGCACGAGCGTGATGGCGAGGGGCTCGGGCTTGTCGCTCCA
>JAIYDA010000095.1 GCA_027487735.1 Planctomycetaceae bacterium
CGTGCCCCACCTCGTGCCCGAGCACGCCCGCGAGCTGCCCGCGCGACTGGAGGCGATTGAACAGGGCCTGCGTGATGAACACCTGACCGCCCGGCAATGCAAAGGCGTTCACCGTGCGATCGTCGGCGAGCAGGTGGAACTCGTAGGCATAGTCGCCCGCTTCGGGCGGAATGACGGCGACGAGCTCTTGGCCCACCTCATCGACGAGCGCGTTTGCACGCGGGTCGGGGCTCTCGCCGCCCATCTGGCGGATCATCTCGGGCGCGGCTTGCAGGCCCAGCGCGACCTCTTCTCGCGAAGAAAGGCCGATGTGCTGCGTGCGGCCGGTGATGGGGTTGCGCGTGGCCTTGCTGCAATAGCCAATGACCGAAACGAGCGCAATGACGAGCGCGATGATGAGCCGCGGCGGGATGCGAATGCCGCTGCGACGCATGGGGTAGGCCTGGCGTGCGCTCACGCGCTGGCCGTAACCGCTGGAGGAGGACCATTGCATGGGCGAAGGTAGGGGGAGTGGGAAAGGGGAGCGGCGAACCGGGAACGGGGAGCGGGGAACGGGGAACGGGGAATGAAAAGGCGTGCGCATTGCTGCGCACGCCTGGTGATGCTTGAGGTTGCGGGTGCGTGCCCTTCGGGGCGTTGCCCCGATCTTGGGTCGCAGACCCGAGGTACCCGGCTTACTCGATCTCGGGTCGCAGACCCGAGGTGCCCAGGTTACTCCTCGCAGGTGCCGCCCGCGAGGACGCGGAGGAAGGCAACGAGGTCGCTGTCGTCGGGGAAGAGCTCGTCGTTGTTGAAGTCGATGTCGTTGCAGAAGTTGCCGTCGGGGCATTCGCCGCCCGCGAGCACGGTGAGGAAGGTCACGAGGTCGTTGTCATCGGGGAAGAGGCCGTCGTTGTTGAAGTCGATGGTGTCGCAGACGAGGGGGCAGACGCCCGCGACGCTGAGGGTCACGATGTTGCTCGTCTGGTTGCCGCAGGGGCTGATGAAGTTGATCTGCACGTTGTAGGTGCTTGCCTCGCCCGCGCCGAGGAAGCCCGGGTTGATGCCCAGGAACTGGCCCGTGGCACCAAAGACTTCTGCGGTGCGACCATCGGGCAAGGTGTTGGATCCATCGTTCAGCACGACGACATTGCCCGGAGCGCTGGGCAGCGAGATGAGCCACTCCGCCGACAGATCCGCCGAGTTGGAGACAGCCACGCCAAACAGGAACGCACTCTGCCCCGGGCAGGTGCTGGCGTTGCTGGGCTGCTGCGTCACGACAGTGCCCTGCTGGAAGGCGACGGTCGCGGCGTCGCTGTTCGCGCTGCCGCAGCCGTTGGAGAGCGCAACGCGATACTCGCCGTCGCGGTTGTTGCCGCAGGTGGCTTGTCCGACGCGGAGCTGGTTCTTGTCGGTGCCCTCGTAGTTCCACTCAGCGCCGAAGCCAAAGCCTGCGCAGGCATCGGAGAGGTTGATCCACGAGCCCGGGGTGCCCGCGTCCTCGCGCTGCCACTGGAAGGTCATGGGCCAGGTGCCCGAGACGGTGACGTTCAGCGCGACGCCGAAGGGGGTGTATTGAATGCTGGTGTTGTCGCGCGGGGGCAGGCCCACGACGGGCGGGTTGCAGGTGCCGCCTTGCAAGTAGAGCACGCCGCTGAGGCCCGTGCGCAGAGCGACCTCGGGCACAGCGCAGTTGGTGCGTGCATCTTCGAGCACGACAGAGATCGCTTGGCCATCGGCGCTGAGGCCTGTGGCGCGGATGATGCTCAGGCCCGGGGCCACGATGGGCGAAGAGGCGTCGAGCGAGGCGACGTACTCCGACAGCAACTGCGGCACGCCGCCATTGATGGTGGGCCGCCAGATGAAGGCCCGCGAGACGCGGTCGAAGAAGCCAGTGCCGAAGCTGGCGTTGCCCACGATGGTGTTGCCATCGTTGCTCACCGCGACGACGGAGAAGCCAAGCAAGGGCTTGGTCTCGATGCCATCGAACAGGTCTGCCGGGCGACCGTGGCGCGTGGGCGTCCAGCTGTTGTTGGGCTGGCGGGTCCAGCGGACGACCTCGGGCCCTTCGCCACCAAAGTTCTCGACGATGAAATCCGCGCTCGGCACGCCCGCGATGAAGGTGCCTGCGCGATTGACGGGGTAGCCATCGCCAAAGCCCGACAGATTGTCCAGCATGCTCTGCACGCCGTTGGTCCACACGACGATGCGCCGCGAGTTAAACGGGCCAAACTCGCTCTCGATGGGCCCGAAGTCGTAGCCCGTGATCACGGTGCCGTCGCTGTTGATGAAGTCGGCGCGAGAATCGCCCGCGTTGTCGGGTGCGGTGGGGAGCTCGTCCATGGCGTTCGCGCTGCTGTCGTAGATGAACGCACGGAAGTTGCCACACTGCCCGAAGGAGATGCCGCCCGAAGCGGTGAAGAGGGGCGAGGTCCAGGCTCCGCCCACGACGAAGCGACCATCACCCGAGATGTCGCCCACGGAGTTGATCGTCGAGTCGCAGCGCGTGCCGCCGAAGAAGCGGCCGACGCTCGTGCTGAAGGTGCGCGGGAGCGAGCCCAGGTTCTGCCAGCCGCCCGCGCTCGTGTAGCGGTGCGCGATGTTGGGAATGATGCAGGGGCTGGGGGGCGCGGCAGGCTCGCCCGCGACGCATGTGTCGGTCGTCTGCGTGCAGTAACCGTTGAAGCAGTTCAGGTTGGCCCAGTTTGCAGTGTTGGCGGCGCCGGTGGCGAGGATCGAGAGATCGTCCGAAGCGCGGACGGGCTCGATGGCGTAGCTCACTTGCGGAATGAAGGTGTAGCCAACGCCGCGCTCCCACATGACGACGCGATACTGTTCGATCGCAGCGTCGAAGACATAACCGACTGCCTTCTCACCGTTTGCGGAGAGATCGGGGTCGATGATGGAGTGCAGCTCGAGCACGGGCTGAGCCTGGGCGAGGCCAGCAAGAGCAGCGAGGGCGAAAAGGGGAAGGGCACGACGCGCAGGAATGGGCATACTTTGTCTCCAGAGACGAACGAGCAGCATATCGGAATGCGGGGGGCTGTCAAGAGGAATTTTGGAGTTCTGCGCGGTTTGTTTGCAGAGACGAGCCTTATTCCTTCATTTGCGGGGCATTGCTCACGGCGAGGCCCGCTTGGACAACGCCGCGCAGGGACAAGGGTTGGCCGTCGTCTCGCGTGGCGGGTGCGACGACCACGGCGCCGGGTACCGCGAGGGCGGGTTTGCAAGCACAGAGGGCGATGGGGGCAAAGCCCAGCTTGGGGGAATAGCCCACGCTCGTGAGCGTGCCGAGGGGTTCAGCGGGCGTGTCGGCGAGGGCGACGGGGGCGGGGGCTTCGGGAGCGATGGGGTAGGCACTGCCACCTTCAAAGACGGCCTCAAACTTGATGGCGCAGAGCACCTGCTTGGCTTGCCCGCGGGCATGCATGCGGGCGACGACCTCTTGACCCAAGTAGCACCCTTTGGTCATGCTGACGCGGTCGTGCAGCACGCCCGTCTCGGCAGGAAGGCTTTGCGGGCCAAAGTCGATGTTGTAGATGGGGGTGCCGGCTTCGAGGCGAGCAAGGTTCAGGGCGTGCCA
>JAIYDA010000098.1 GCA_027487735.1 Planctomycetaceae bacterium
AGGGCGTGACCTTCGCGTGGCGATTCAACCACATCGCGCTCTCCGACGGCTACGTGCCCGGGCTTGGCTTGGTCTCTGGCTCGCGCACGACCAACCTCACCATCAACAACCTCGAACGCTTCGACGGCACGATCGACGCCGTTGCCACCACCAACTGCGGCACGAGCTATACGAACGCCGTGCCCCTCGCCATCATCCGCTGCGACTCCATCGACTTCAACAACGACGGCATGATGCCAACCGACGAAGACCTCATCGACTTCCTCTCCATCCTCGCGGGGGGCCCGTGCAGCCCGGGCAACACCTGCAACGACATCGACTTCAACAACGACGGGCTCTTCCCTGCCGACGACGACCTGCTCGCATTCCTGCGTGTGCTTGCGGGTGGCACGTGCTGAGCCGGGCGTGGAGGCGATGCAGACTTGGGTTCGCTCTGCCCGCCTGATTCGTTCGGCCCGCTCGGCCCGCTCGGCCCGTTCGCACAACCCCGCCCCAGCATCTCGCACCCCAGACCGTAAGGCCTGGGGTGCTTTCGTTTCGCAGTTGCCGAGCTTGTCGCGCTCACGCCGCCGCCCGCCACCATCGCGCCACACACACACCGCGCACACGCAACCTTCACGCCAGCTTCACATCTCGCCCCCGACTTCACGCGGCGTGAATCACGCCCACGCCGCCCAACGAACCCCCGGAACTACACTTCACGACTGCTTTCGCCGCCCAGCCCAAGTCCAAACCACCCACCCCGCTCAACCCAGCCCGCAACCCATACCCATCAGGTGCCACCATGAGCCACGCCCCACACACGTTCCTCCCCCGCGCTCTGCTCGCCTCGCTCGCCCTGCTGCCCCTCGCAGCCAGCGCCCAGCCAGTGTCCCTCGTGCCAGTCGCAGACAACACCATCTTCTTCGATGGCGTGCCCACCAGCGCACTGAGCAACGGCGTGGGCGATGGACTGTTTGTCGGTCGCACCGCCGCCCGCGCGGGCGTCGCGCACCGCGGGCTCACGCGCTTTGACCTCAGCGCCATCCCCGCCGGCAGCACGATCACCAGCGTGCAGCTCACCATGACCGTCACGCGCGTGCCGCGCGCTGTCGCCTTCACGCCCATCGCCCTCCACCGCGTCGACGCACCCTGGGGCGAGGGCAGCTCCATCACCTTCGGCGGCGGCGGCACAGGCAGCGATCCGGGCGACGCAAGCTGGCTCCACCGCTTCTTCCCCAACCAGCTCTGGGCCACGCCGGGCGGCGACTTCGCAGCAACCGCCAGCGCCGTCGCCATCGCACCCTTGGACCCAGGCCCCATCGTCTGGAACTCCACGCCCGCGCTCGTCGCCGATGTGCAGTCCTGGCTCGACAACCCAATCGCGAACTTCGGCTGGCTGCTGAAGGGCGACGAAGTGACCGAAGCCTCGACGCGCAAGATCGCTAGCCGCGAAGCCTTCCTGCCCGAGGAGCGACCCATCCTCGTCGTCGACTTTGTGCCCGCCCCCGCCTGCGATTCCATCGACTTCAATGGCGATGGCCTCTTCCCCGACGACACCGACCTCGTCGAGTTCCTCACTGTCCTCGCAGGCGGCGACTGCACCACGGGCACCTGCAACGACATCGACTTCAACAACGATGGCTTGTTCCCCGACGACAGCGACCTCGTAGCGTTCTTGACGGTGCTGGCGGGGGGGGATTGCTAGACGAGCTGCGTGCTAGCCCGCCACATGCCTCGCCCCCGAAGTTCTCGGGCCATCGCCGTGCAACGCATCCCCGCTTTGATACGTATCGAAACCGTCTTCGTCCAGGTTTTTACAGATCAGCGCAAGCTTCGCCGCGCGCGTTCGCGTGCGGTCTGAGCTTTGGCGTCGTTCGACGCCCACGACGTCTGTGAGCCACGTCAGCAAGCCCCTCTCGCAAAAGGTTTCCCCATGCCCACCCACACCCGCCTCGCCCTCGCCTGCACGCTCGCCGCACTCGCGCCGCACGCGCTCGCCGACGTCATCGAGATCAAGCCCGACGCCGACGCGACCATCTTCCGCGATCTCGACACGCCCGTGACGCAGCTCAGCAGCGGCCAGGGCACGGGGCTCTACGCAGGCCGCACCGCTTCGCGCGCCAACATCATCCAGCGTTCGTTGCTTCGCTTCAACCTCAGCCAGATTCCCGCGGGCTCCACCATCACCGGAGCCCAGCTCTTCCTCAGCGTGACAAAGGTCCCCTCCGCCGCCGCTGCAAACACCCTCACGCTGCACCGCGTGAGCAGCGCTTGGAACGAAGGCCCCAGCGAGAGCTTTGGCGGCAACGGCGCAAGCAGCGTTGCGGGCGACGTCTCGTGGGATCGTCGCGTCTTCCCGGCTACCTCCTGGTCAACCCCCGGTGGCGACTTCGTGAGCACCGCAAGCGCGACTGCCAGCGCCCCAAGCTCACTCACGCGCTTCAGCTTCGCGAGCAGCGCCGCCCTCGTCGCCGACGTGCAAGCCTGGCTCGACACGCCCGCTGCCAACCACGGCTGGCTCCTCCGCGGCAACGAGACCACAGGGCGGTCCACGCGCCAGCTCGCGAGCAGCGAGGCCGAAGATGCCGACCAGCGCCCCAGCCTCCGCGTCACCTTCACGCCCCCGCCCACCTGCGGCAGCATCGACTTCAATGGCGATGGCCTCTTCCCCGACGACAACGACCTCGTCGACTTCCTCGTCGTCCTCGCAGGCGGAACCTGCAGCACACCAAGCTGCGGCACCATCGACTTCAATGGCGATGGCCTCTTCCCCGATGACAACGACCTGATCGCGTTCCTCCGCGTGCTGGCGGGCGGCAACTGCTGAGCGAGGTTCGGAACAGGCTCGCAAAGCAAGCCTTCGCGTGCCGAGTGACGAGCGACAAGGAACAGGGAACAGGGAACAGGCGACAAGCAACAAGCACCAAGAGACAAGCAACCAGCGATCAGCCCCGAAGGCCACACCCGGCCCTCCGCGCTGATCGCTTTTCTTTTCCTGTCCCCTGTCCCCTGTCGCTTGTCGCCCGCTCCCCGCTCCCCGCTCCCCGTTCCCCATTCCCGCCCTCCCCCCTCCGCGTGGAATTCCCCGCGTTGCTGCGAAGTGTCTCTCCCATCAGCGCGGCAGAGGAGCTTCGTCATGTCAACTCGCTTTCCCGCTTCCATCGTCGCCGCGACCGATTTCTCCGCATGCTCGGGCGTCGCCCTCACGCACGCCATCCGCCTCGCGCAGCGCACCGGCGCGGCCCTGCACGTCGTGCACATCATCGACACGCACGTCGTCACCGACATGCAAGCCGTCTCACCCCTGCAGCAGAGCATCCAAGATGGGCTCATGCAGCAAGCCCAGCGCGCCTGGAAGGCCTTCGCCGCCAACATCCCCGGCGCCGCGGAGCTGCCCCTCGAGGTCAGCATCAACAACCGCGCCGTCGGCATCATCCGCCGCGCCGCGCAAGACAACGCCGACCTCATCGTCCTCGGCGCCTTCGGTGATCGCAAGCCCGACGTGGGCTTTGGCTCCGTCGCCAGCGCGTGCGTCCGCAAGAGCGGCTGCGACGTGCTGCTCGTGCGCGAGTCGCAGAAGGGCCCCTTCGCCACCGTGCTCGCCGCCGTCGATTTTTCCGACACCTCCCGCCGCGCCCTGGAGCGTGCCGCCACCATCGCCAAGCAAGAGCACGCCCACCTGCACGTCGTGCATATCTATCAAAACCCCTGGCACGCGCTCGCATACGGCGAGGGCCTCATCGTCATCTCCGCTGAGGACGAAGCCCGCCTCCGCAGCGACATGCAAGGTGTGCTCACCCGCTTCGCCCAGCCCGTGCTCGATGCAGCAGGCGTGAACGCCAAGCTCGAGTGCATCGAAGACCTGGGCCACCGCCACGGCATCGCGGGCATCGCCCGCAAGCTCGGCGCGCAGCTCGTCGTGCTGGGCACCAGAGGCCGCAGCAACCTCCGCGACATCTTCCTGGGCAGCACCGCCGAACGCACCCTCGCCGAAGCCCACTGCTCCGTGCTCGCCGTCAAGCACGCGGAGTAAAGCCTTCGCCGTAGCAAGCGCGCCACGTGACGCGCGACAAGCAACAAGCAACAAGCGACAAGCGACACGCAACCCCCAACCCACCCTCCACCACCAAGCGATCCGCAACGCACGGATCGCTTGTTGCTCCTCCCACTCCATCCCTCTCTCCCTTCACCCCTCCATCCCTACGCTTGCCCCATGCTCGACAACCTCAAAATGCTCTCCGCCCTCAGTGGCGTCATGAAGAACAAAGACAAGCTCGCCGGCGCAGCCGATCGCGTCAAGGATCGCCTCGCGGGCGTCCGCTGCCACGGCGAAGCGGGCGGCGGCGCCGTCAAGGTCACCGTCTCCGGCAAGATGGAAGTGCTGAGTGTCCAGCTCGCCCCCGCCCTCGCCAATGGCATGGCCGCTGACAACGCCACCCGCGAACGCGCCGGCGGCCTCATCGCCGAAGCCACCAACGCCGCCCTCGCCCAGGCCCAGCAAGCCCTCAAAGAAACGATTGAGCGAGAAGCCCGCGACCTCGGCCTCGACGGCATCCCCGACATCGCCGGCCTCGGCAAGATGCTGGGCGGTCGCTAAGCCGCCCGTCGGTCACGCCAGTGCCTAGTCACCAAGACGCTTGCAGCACCACGCACGTCGCGAGAAGCGTCCTGCTCCGTCCGGACACTCGCAACGTCAGCCCTTCGCGGAGATGCTCTCGGCAGCGGAAGCAGTTGGATCCCCCAAGATGTAGACGTCAATCGCGTCGCAGATGGTCGACTCGCCAAAGGCGTGAAAGTTCACCCTGACGCGGGATGTGCCGGTGGACTCACACGAAACCTGCAAGTCGTAGACAAAGCCGAGATGAAGCTCATGGCATTCGTGCAATCGAAGCAGAGCGACGCCCCGCTGCAATCTGATCGTGACATCGACGCATGGCATCGTCGCCTGATCATCGAACGGCTTGATCGTCGACTGAACCGACGAGATGGAAGCGTCGTGCCAATCAACCGACGACAGAATCTTGTTCGCCTCGAGTGGATCCATCGTCACGCTCCGTGCTCGACCGAACGCTCGCGGAAGCGAGTGCTTTCGACGCCGGTTTCAACCCCAACGGTAGCGACAACGCACGACCAGTTCCGACGCCGACAGCGACGCCCGCCCGTGGTCGCGCACCCGACATCGCCGCGCGCTCCTCAACGCGAAGCCAAACTCTCCCCCAAAACCAAAACCGGCCCGGCGACACCCTCGCCGGGCCGACTGCTTTGCATTTCCGAATGCCGAATGCCGAATGCCGAATGCCGAATGCCGAATGCCAAATCCCGAATGCCGCTCTTCTTTTCTCTTTATCGCTCTATCGCTTTCCCGCTTTATCGCTTTCCTTCCCTCACGGCAACACCCGCACCACACTCACATCCTCCACCAGCAAGCTAAACAGCTCCGCGATGTCCGCGTCGCCAAGCCGCACGCAGCCCATGCTCATCTGCTTGCCAATGCTCGCAGGGTCCACGGTGCCGTGGAAGCCATACCCGGTGTTCTGCGCGCTGTCGCCCTCGCCCTGCCACCCAAGCCAAAACTCGCCGATGGGGTTCTTGGGGTCATTCGCGGCAAACTTCTCGCCCGTGCGCGGGTTCACCCACGCCGGGTTCTCCAGCTTGCTGTTGCGCTTGATCGTGTAGTTGCCCACGGGCGTGCTGTTGCCCTCGCCCAGCCCCGCCGTGTAGCTCTTGATGTACAGCCACGTCGCGGGCTCGCTCGGGCTGCCCGCATAGATGTCCACGCGATACTCGCTCTTGGTCACCACCGCGTGGAAGGGGCCCTTGATGAGCTTGAGCGTCTGCCCCTCGCGAATCGCCGCGGGGTTCGTGATGCGGTTCACGCGCTGAATGAGCCGCCAATCCGTCGCGAGCTCGCGCTTGCGAGGCAGCCGCGCCAGCGCATCGCCGCGCTGCACCTTATACGCCTCCACCAGCGTGTCTCCCGCCTCGATGCGTGGGCTGAACACCAGGTCCTCGTTGATCTTCTGCAGCTTGCTGCGAATGCCGGGCTTCAGGTCCGCGGGCGTGTCCTTCAGCAGCAGCGCTTTGCTGAAAATCAGCCGCGCCTCCACCAGCTTGTTCGCCGAGATCGCGCGCTCGCCCGCGTCGAGCAACTGCTGCGTGCTCTGCGCTGCGAGCGGATTCGTGGGCTGCGCGACGGGCGTCACAGGCGGCACAGTCTCGGCGCCAGTGCCAGCGCCGGTGCCACTCACAGTCCCAGTCCCAGTTCCAGTCGTGTTGCCGCTCGTGTTCCCACCCGTGTTGCTCGTTCCAGGCGCCGGGTTCACCACCGGCGCCGCATCAGGCAACGCAGGCTGCACGCCCGGCGCGTTCGGTGCAGGCGTGGGCGTCGTCACCGGCGCAGCCGCAGCTGCGCCAGGCTCGCGCACCACCGTCGTCGGCGCAGGCACCACCGGCGCTTGGCCGCTCAGCGTGTTGCTTCCATTCAGAGTCCCGCCCGCGTTGTCCGCAAGCTCCGTCCCGGGCTTCTTCCACCCCTTACTCACCAAAAAGATGCCGCCCGCAAGCACCACAAGCCCAAAGACGATCAGCAGAATGCGCGAGCCCGACTCGCCCTTCTGACCCATGACAGCGCGGTTCATTTCCGTCGAGCGTTCGGTTTGCGAGGGCAATGCCATAGAAGCCTCTTCCGTGAGTGGTCCGCTGCGCGTGCCACAGACGCGCGGCCATGCAGCGTTTGCCAAACCAGTGTCATCGACCGCAACGCAGTCGCCAGCACACAGAATGCCAGCTCGCTCGGATCGACGCGATCATGCTAGCCCGCCTGCGGCAAAACGCGCAAAGTTCGCGTGGGGCTGACAACTATCCCAACCCGCATGTCCAGCTCATCCGCAGGCACGCGCACCACCACCTGCTCATCCAGACACACGCCCACGACCGTCGCCCGCGAAGATTGCAAAAAGCGGTCATAAAAGCCCCCGCCTCGCCCCAGGCGCCCGCCCTGGCCATCAAACGCAAGTCCTGGCACGACAACCACATCCAGCGCGCCATCCAGTAGCTCGCACGTCGCAACCGGGTGCAGCACGCCCCGCTCGCTACGCTCCAAGTCCTTGTCCCAGCTTCGGATGCGCCTCGCGGTCATGCTCTCCCCCTCGATGCGCGGCGCATAGATCGCTTTGCCAATCGCAAGTGCATGCCGCACAAAGGGTTGAATATCAATCTCCGTCCGCGTCGGGGCATACACCAGCACTCGCTCTGCCACCCGAATCGCCGCTTCACTCCCCAGCCTCTCACACACCGCCAGGCTCGCGTCCTTCCAAAAGTCCGCCGACAGGCTTGCAAGCAACGCGCGAATGTTCTCGCGAAGCTGAGCTTTGTCGCTTTGGTAGGGGCGGTTGGCCATCATCCTCCGCCGTACGATCGGCTCAGGGCGGTCCGGGGGGCGATTTTCTTGTTTTTTTGGGCGGGAACCGCAAGCTGTTAGTAACGTCTAACATACAGAGGTATATCAGTCGTCGGCACATCAGCACTGCTCACGCGGGCTTTGGGCAGTTCCACTCGCCCCGCACTCGCCGAGCTTTCTTCGAAAGGGACCATCGATCATGCGCACCGCAACTTCTCTCGTCGTTCTCGCTGGGCTTGGTCTGTCGAGCCTCGTCCTCACGGGCTGCACCCCGCCCCAGGGCTTCACGGGCGGTCGCGTCGACCCCACCCGCACCACCCGCGCCGAGGCAGGCAGCGCCCAGGTGCTGCCCGCCAGCCTCTTTGAGTTCTCCGACAAGGTCGCCCAGCAACTCGCTGCCGACATGAAGACCGTCCCCGCGCTGAACACCGAGTTCCGCCAGACCGTCGTCTTCGGCAACCTCGTGAACAAGACGGGCGTCGTCCCCACCAGCGACTTCGAGGCCTTCCGCACCCGCATCCGCGGCAGCCTGATGCAGAGCCAGAACGTCCTCAAGAACGTGCGCTTCGTCGAGAACAAGGCGGGCGTCGACGCCAACATCCGCCGCGAGACAGGCCGCAGCACCGACCTGCTGGGCGAAGGCCGCCGCACCGAGCGCGCCGAGCTCGACCCCGCGAACACCTACTTCCTCGATGGCGAGATGTACCGCGTCGACCGCGGGCAGAGCAGCGTGAATCTCTACATGCTCAGCTACACCCTCACGAACATGGCAACGGGAGAGATCATCTGGCAGAACGCGCCGTATGAGGTGAAGCAGGCGCGCTAAAGAAGAGGTGTCCAGGTGTCGAGGTTTCGAGGTGTCAAGCGATCAGGTGTCGGGGGTTCACTCGTGAAGAGCAAGCCAAGCATCTCGCGCTGGTATGTTCTGTGGCTGTGCATCCTCGGCGCGTTTGCGCTGGGTGGGTGCACGGGTGGGGGCAGCACGCGCCTCACCACCGCCGACATGCAGAGCATGGCCCGCGAGGTCTCTGCCAAGCTCACCGCGAGCGACTTCATGCGCGGGCGCGACGCAAGCAGCGAGCGCATGCAGATCGCCCTCACCCGCCCAGAGAACCTGACCGACGACGTCATGCCCCATCGCGAGCTCTGGTTCCTCATGGCGATGGTGCGGGCCGATGCCGACCTCATCGAGCTGGGCCGGCAAAAAAACTTCATCGTCATCATCCCCGCCGACTCGCTGGCGGACATGCGCGAGTCGACATCTCCAACAACACCCCTGCGCGAGGGCTCGGCCTTCTTCCTGCGAGACGCCTCGCACACCATCCACGCCACGCTCCGCAACGCCACCCGCACCAGCACCGAAGTCGCCTCGCGCGCCGCCGACTTCGCACGCAGCGACGTCTACCTCATCGACTTCCGCCTGCAAGCCGTCGCCACGGGCGAGCTCCTTTGGACCGACAGCGTCGAGCTCAAGCGCCAAGCCCTCGGTCGAAGCTTTGACTGAACACGATTCATCACAGAGACGCAGAGAGTGAGAGCAAGATGAGAAGAAGAAGCGAGTGGTGCCTGAGACTTGGTCACTGGAAAGGAGACGAAGCCAAGGCCCAGCCCATGACGAGTCACGCACGACTCAGCGCATGAACCCTCGCCCAATCGCAAACACCCAACCCACTCTCCCCTCCCCCCACCCCATATCCCCCTCATCTTGCTCAACCCCTCTGCATCTCTGTGCTGAGAATCTTCTTCTCCTTGTTCCATGCCCCGCGCCCTGCCCCATCTCCTGCTTGTCCCCGCTCTCGTGGTCGGCGGCTGCTCGCACGCGCAGATCGACCCCGCCGCCGAGCGCTTCGCCCGCGCGGGCGACTTCGGCAAAGCCGCCGCCATCGTCCAGCGTCAAGTCTCGCAAGATGCCTCCGACCGCGACTACATGCTCACGCGCCTGCGCCTCGTGAGCATGGGCATCGCCGAGGGCCAGCCCGCGATGGTCGATGAAGCCGCGAACCAGCTCTTCGCGCTCCTCCGCACCCAGGGCGTGAACGAGGACAAAGCCGTCGCCACCGTCGTCCTCAACGAGGGCCAGCGCGTCTGGAAGGGCGAGCCCTTCGAGCAGGCGATGGCCTACGCCACCATCGCGATGCAAAAAGCCATGCTGGGCGAGTGGGACAACGCCCGCGCCGCCAGCAACGCCAGCCTCTTCCTCCTGCGAGACTTCTCGCAGGCCATGGGCAAGGACGGCTCGCCCGAAGAGCTCGCCCAGTTCGCGCGCAGCAAAGCCAAGAACGACGAGAGCGCAGCCGACGCGATCCTCGACAATGGCTACGTCGTCGGACGCACCGACTTCGCCCTGGGCTATCTGCTGAATGCCGCGAGCAACTCCGCCCTCGCCCGCGACCCCGAAGCCAGCGACAATCTGCTCGCCGCCGAGGCAGCACGCAGTTCCCTCGCGCCCGTCGCGGCCCGCATGCGTTCTCCCTTCAACACCCTCCTCGTCGTCGAGGCGGGCGAGGGCCCGCAAAAGATCTCTTTCGGCGAGGACAACACCCTCACCCGCTACGAGCCCCGCACCCGCAGCGACGAGCGCGAGCTCCAGTTCATCGTGCGCGATGCCAACGGCAACGTGCTCGATCAGGGCAGCGTTCCATTCGCCACCGACGTGAACGCCATGGCCCGCAGCCACCGCTGGAACGATTTGCAGACGGTGCGCAACATCAAGAGCGCGCTGGGCTCTGCGATGGTGCTGGGTGGGCTCGTCGTCGCGAGCGAAGCCAAGGACAACGAAGCCAAGCTCGCCGGCGCCCTCGTCGCTGGGCTGGGCCTGCTCATGAAGGCAGGCTCCGGTGCCGACACGCGCTACGCCGAGTTGTTGCCCCAGCGCGTGTACGTGCTGCCTTTGCAGCTCAGCATGCCGGGCACGCAGGTGGAGCTCGCCATTGCGGGCGAAAGCGCGAGCGCCACCACCCTCTGGGGCCTGGGCGCACCCAGCCTGCGGGGCGGCGCGCCAAGGCCCATGCAGCTGCGCGTTGTCCGCATGCCCAGCACCACGGGCCAGCGCTGGCGCACCGCTCTGCCCATCTTCGCCAGCGAGCTGACCGACCAGGCGGGCCTGCGCATCCCCGGAGACGACCTGCCCTTTATCTTTGGCGGCCGCTGCCTCCGCACGCCCACGCCCGACGCGATGGAACGCTACCACAACGCGGGCAACCTGCTGGGACTCACGCACATCGACCTTGAGAACATCTACCGCGCCGAGGGCATCGCCCTCCGCGTCGAAGACCAGCGCGGCATCTTCGCCCCGCACGTCGTCGATGGGTTGGACGATGGCCGCGCAAGCCTCGTGCCCCCGCTGGGCGGCACCATCGGCGCCCTCCGCGTCTTCGGGCGCGAGCCCCGCACGTTTGTGGGCAAGAGCGAAGAGTGGCAGCGTGCCTTCGACCAGGTCCGCGATCAAAAAACAGCACCAACTTCGGAACCGGGGAATCGAGCAAGCGTCGCAAGTGATCGGAAGTGAGTAGTTACTAATCTCGTCATCAAGAGGCCAGAAGCCTGGGAGGTTGTCATGGGTTTGCACAGCATGCAGCGTGGTCAGCGGTTCAGCAGCGTCGTCGCGTTCGGTGCGGTCCTTGCGGGCGGGCTCGCTGCCAGCCTGCTCTCGGGCTGCAACACCGTGCACGGCCCCATCAGCGCCGGGGGCGACCCCGTCAGCCGCGCGAACTACCCCCGCGTCACCGTCGATCCGCAGCTCGCAGGCTGGATCGTCGTCGACCAGCCCGTGGTCGCCAAGACCGACGTGCTGAAGGTCACCGTCCCCGTGCGCCTCACCAGCGACAACAGCGCAAGCAACGTGCAATACCGCATCCTCTTCTTCGACGCCAGCGGCGCACCCGCCCGCGGCGGCGACATGAACTGGACGTTCCTCAACCTCCCCCCGCGCGACCAGCGCTTCCTCGTCGCCAACTCCATGGACAGCGACGCGGCTGACTGGCGCTGCGAGATCCGCGTCGCGCGCTAGTGCCGCGGCGCTCGGCGAAGGAAGAAAGACATCAGCACAAAGACTTCAGCACAGAGACACAGAGACGCAGAGCAAGATGAGAAGAAACGAAGAGAGAGAGAAAGAAGGGAGTGTCAGATGTGTCTCAAGAGAGTGGATTGTGAGAGTCTTCACGCGCGCGGCGAAGTGAGTGAAGCAAACCAAGGGCAGCGACACCAACCGTCCATGCCCATCCCACAACACCATCCCTCCCTGCTTCCATCATCGAAACAGCCCAGCCAAGACTCTTGAGCATCCCAACCACTCTTCTCCCCTCCTCTTCCTCTCCGTCTCTGTGTCTCTGTGCGAAAACCGAACTCCACGAATACCCCTCGCGTCCCCCGCGCACCCCGAAAGGCAGCCCCCATGAACGCCCGCATCCTCTCGCTCGTTGTCGGTAGCGTGCTCACAGCCGCGCTCGCCGCTCCCGTGCTCGCGCAATACAAGCCCCTGCCCCCCGCCCAGCAGCCCGCTGCGCCAGGCAGCGACCGCCTGAGCACCAACGCGGGCTTCGTCGATGCCTACGTCCGCAGCGGCTCGCCCCGCCTGCTCTTCACCTGGAGTGGCCTGGGCACCACCGAAGCGCGCCTCGCCCAGCAGCTCGTCGCCCGCCTCGAGGACCAGTTCCGCGACCCCGCCATCAGCGTCGTCGACGCCGGAGCCCGCGCAGGCCTCGACACCAAGCAGCGCGAGAGCCTCCGCCGCAACGACGAGTTCGCAGCCGCCCGCATCGCCGCCAGCGACACGAGCGCCGACGTCGTGGTCACCATCGACGTCGAGCCCAACACCATGCCCGGCGCCGCCAGCAAGACGATGGCCAGCTATAGCGTCGTGAACCTCCGCACCGCAACCACCATCGACCGCTGGAGCTTCGAGCTCACGCCCGACCCGCAGAGCGGCTCCATCGACACCCTCCGCGTGCAGGAATACGCCAAGGCCATCTCCGCGCGCATCGCACGCGAGTGGGAGCGGGCATATGTCGCGGGCAGTGGGGGCGGAGCCTTCACCCGCTACGAGCTGCGCCTCGTGGGCGACTATCAAGAAGACGACCTCGTCGCGCTGCGCGATGCCCTGGGCACCATGCCGGGCGTGCGCAGCGGCAGCGCAGTGCTGCGGGGCGAAGCCACCAGCGCCGCAACCAAGCTCACCACCTTCGAGGTCCTCGCAAGCCTCGATGCCCTGAGCATGCGCCAGGCCCTGCGCCTCGCCACCGCCGAGCAGCTGGGCATGACCGCCCAAATCCTCGAAACCAGCGGCTCGCGCATCGACGTCCGCCTCACGCCCCTCAACCTCAGCAGCCGCGAGCTCGCCCTCAGCGGCGGCCCGCAAACCACCCGCAACGCCAGCGAGCGCGCCCGCCTGCGCGAGGCCTATTCCAAGGCCGGCTCGCCCAGCCTCGCCGTGCTCATCAGCCGCGTCGCGGGCGACCCCGTGCAGCCCGTCGAGTTCGCGAGCGAGCCCCTCACCGTGGGCGACAGCACCAACGTCGTCATCGCCGATCGCGTGGGCAACGTGGGCGGCCAGCCCGTGCAAGTCGACCCCGTCACGCGCGAGGTCATCCGCGGCAAGCTGCAAGACGACCGCCAGGCCCGCAGCGACCAGCGCGCCATCGACAGCGTGCAGCTCGAGAACAAGGTCATCGAGCGCCTCACCAACCTGGGCCTGAACCTGCGCGACATCGCCAGCGCAGCGCCCGCCGCTGGCCAAGCGGCGCCAGCCCCCGGCAGCGTGGTGGGCGAGCGCTCCTACGCCCTGCAGATGGCCCGCAGCGTGAACGCCGACGTCGTCGTCACAGGCGTCAGCCGCACCACCCGCCTCGCCGACGCTGGCACGCCCGAGGGCCCCACCCTGCGCGTCGAAGTCAGCCTCCGCGCCATCCGCGTGAGCGACGGCACCATCCTCGCCGCCAGCAGCGCAAGCCGCGACGTGCTCGCTGCCCTCGCCACGCAAGACCAAGCCGTGGACGACCTCACCGCGCAAGTCGTGGGCCGCCTCGCGACCTCGCTGGTCGAGAGCTGGGAGAAGTAGGGCACAAGCACGTCAGGCGTTGCGAGCCCAAGGCGCGACGCCTGACATGCGTCGGCAGAAGCACTGCCCATTCTGGCGACCAACATCGCATCCGCCATGACGGCGGCTGACCGGACGCCGTTCGCCCGCGTCTCCCCGAATGCCGAATGCCGAATGCCCAATGCCGAATCCCTCTTCCCCACACTTCCAAAACTACCCAGCTCTCTACCTACTCCCGCTCCACCCACCCCAGCCCCCGAAACAACGCCCGCGTCGGCGGAATCGTCTCCGCCCCGTGCACACTCTCAAACTCCGCGATCGTGTCCACCGGCACCAGCCGCACCTCGCTGTACTCCCAGCTTCGCGGAGCCAGCGTCGCCATGAGCTCGTGCGCATCCACCCCAAGGTCCACCACCATCACGATGTCGTCGCTGCTCGCCTCGTCATCGCGCACAATCGCCACAGTCGCGCCCCGCGCCCGTGCAAGCGACAGGCCCACCTCCTCCTGCACCTCGCGCGCCAGCTGCCTCGCAACGTCCGCCTCCGTCAGCACCACCATCTGCTCGCCCGCCGCGCTCTGCCGCAGCCCCTCGGGCACCTCCAAGCCCCCGCTGGGCCCAAGCTCCCACATGTTCGGATAGCACGAAACTCCTGCCGCACGCTTCCCCAGCAGCACATGCTCGCGCCCGCTCGCATCGCTCGCTTGCAGCACGCCCGTCACGCTGAGCAGCCGCGTGCCCGTGCGCACCTCAGGCTGCACCGCAAGCCTCGCATACCGATCCACGCGCGCCCGGATCGTGTTGTCCCCAGCGGGCAGGCTCGTCACGCCCAGAATCGCCCCATCAAAGTACTTCGGATTCTTGCGACGCAGCTCCTCCCACCGCGCGGCCTCCGCCTCGCTCAGCCCCTCCTCCGCCCGCCCATCGCGCACCGCAACCACCCGCAATGGCCCATGCAGCAAAGGCAAGGGCCACACCGCAACCCGCGGCGCAACGCCGCACACAAACGCTTTGTTGGGCACGACGCGCATGCTGTCTCACGCCCTCTCTGGTGCTTGCCGCAAACAACGAAATGCCGCCTGCCTCCCCCGCCTTACCTCCCGCCCTCCACCAGCTCGCACAGCAGCCGCACGCCCCACCCCGTGGGCCCATCAACAAACATCCCCGCGTTCTTCTCCGCCACGTGCACGCCCGCGATGTCCAGGTGGCACCACGGCACGCCCGCCTTCACAAAGTAGCTGAGGAACGCCGCCCCCTGCCCCGCGTGCGCCTTGCGGTTGGGGTTGCTGTTCACGATGTCCGCCACCGGGCTCTTCATCATCTCGCGATATTCCTGGTGCATGGGCAAGCGCCACACGCGCTCACCGCTCACCGCCGAGGCCTTCTCGATGCGGGCCCGCAGCCCATCATCATCGCAGAACATGCCGCAGTAGGTGCTGCCCAGCGCCGTAATCACGCCCCCCGTCAGCGTCGCAAGGTCGATGATGCACGCCGGGTTGTCCTTCTCGCACGCGATGCACAGCGCATCCGCCAGCACCAGCCGCCCCTCCGCATCGGTGTTGGTCACCTCCACCGTCACCCCGTTGCGATACGTCAGCACGTCATCCGGGCGATACGCCTCGTCGCTCAGGCTGTTCTCCGCCGCCGCGAGATACGCAATCACCCGCGTCTTGGGCTTGAGCGTCCCCGCGATCACCTGCATCGCCCCCAGCACCGCGCACCCGCCGTCCTTGTCCCGCTTCATCCCCACCATCCCGTTGTTCACCTTCAGGCTTAGGCCCCCCGTGTCATACGTCATCGTCTTGCCAATCAGCACGATGGGCTTGCCTTTCGCCCCGGCGGGGTTGTACTCCAGCCGAATGAGGCAAGGCTTGTTCTCGCTCGCTTTGCCCACGTTGATGAGCCCCTCGCACTTCTCCTTCTCCAGTTGCTCGCCCTCGATCACCGTCACCTTCAGCCCAAACTTCCGCGCCACCTTCTTTGCCTCACTCGCCATGTACGCGGGCGTCGCGATGTTGGGCGGCGTCTGGCTCAGCGTGCGACAGAGGTTCGCACCCTCCGCCAGCGCAAGCCCGCGCTCAAACCCCGCACGCAGCTCGGGCGTGGGCCCATCGCTGCTCACGACGCACACGCTCAGCCCCGTGCGCTTGGGGCTGGGCGTTGCACTCCCGCGAAACGCGTCGCAGTTCCAGCTCAACAGGCCCAGCGCCTCCCCCGCTGCGCTCGCCGTCGCGTGCTCATCCACCTTGCTTCCTGCCTCCGCGAGTTTCGCAAGCCCGCCCAGGTCCATCGCCACGCTGGGCACCTTCAGCGCAGCCAGCTTGCGACCCAGCCCAGCGATCGCCCCCCGCACCGCGTTCGCGTCCACCTTGCTGCCCTCCCCCACGCCCACCAGCAGCACGCGCTGCCGCGCCCCAGCCTTGCCGCTCCCATCCACAAACGCCTCCGCCACTGCCCCCACCTCGCCCGTCGCCTCGCTGCGCTTGGCAAGCTGCGCCAGCACCCCCGCCTTGTCCAAAGCCAGCGCGCCCTTGTCCGGCGCGCCGCCCTTCACATGAAACACCGCGAGCGCGGCTGCCGAGTCGTTCGTGACGAGTTTGAGAGAGTCGAACATAGTGCCGCAGGATAGCGAGCCTTTCAAGAACTGGTGGGACAGGCGTCTGACCTGTCCTCTCCGCGCACGGACTCCTCGCCAATCACCCATCCCCAGCGCGGCCTCCCTTCCCTTCCCCATGACTGCCGTTGCCCAATCCCTCCCTCCCTCAATAGCCCCGCATCCCCGCCCCCTGAATTCCAAGCCCATTCACCAGATACCGCAGCGCATCGACCGGCGACAGTGCATCCGCTGAGAGAAATCGACCATGCTGTTCTAGGAGCTGCGGCATCTGAGCTGTTCCATTCTGCTGAGCACGCAGGTCATGGGGTGGGCTCTAGAATGATGGCCTGAGGGTTGATGCCACCCCGCCAACTGAGGAAGCCCGCTACCGTTTTCTTCTTGCTTCATGAGGCACGCTGGGTGCCTGTCAAGCGAGGTTCGGAGATCCATGCAATGACTGATCGATACCTTCGCAATCTTCTCGTGATTTGCTTTGCACTCGCGACGACCACCGCACAGGCACAGCCATTGTCGAGTGCATTCACATATCGCGGCGAGTTGAGTGAGGCTGGGCAACCTTCGAGCGGTGCGTACGACTTTCGTTTTCGCGTGCTTGATGGTCAAGATTCCGATACACAAGTCGGCCCCACGCTTTGCGTAGAGGACGTTTCAATATCGGAGGGGCGTTTTGCGACCACACTCGACTTCGGCGACGTCTTTCGTGGCCAGCGACGCTACCTCGAGATTTCCGTTCGCACCGGTGGAGTCGGCTCTTGTGCGAACGACGCGGGATTCACAACGCTGCTTCCGCGTCAAGAGCTCGGTGCGACGCCGTATGCAATCTATGCGATCGCAGCCGGCGAAGCTAGTTCGCTAGGCGGTCAGCCTCGTGGCTTCTTTCAGGACGCCTCGAACATGACGACGGGCACACTGCCCGACGAGCGGTTGAGCGGCAACATCGTCAGGTCTGACTCTGCTCCAGTTTTTCGTACCGGGGCCGTTGTCGGAGATCAGGGGCTGACCTTGCTGCGTGCTGGGTTTCCGACTGCGCGACTCACACTTGTAGACAATGTACCCACGCTCCTGAGTGACGCTCTCGGCCCTATTCCAGAGCAGGGACTCGCTCTTGCGACAGCAGCGGCTCCGAATGCTCTCTTTGTTCAAGCCAACGGTGATGTCGGGATTGGGACGTCCATTCCGAGCGCGCTGCTTCATGTGGCTGGCGATGCTCGCGTTGACGGTAGTCTGACAATCAATGGCAGCCTGACGCTCACGGCGCCCATTGAAAAATCGTTCTTGATTCCTGCGTGTGCTTTCCAGCCAGCAAACAGCACCCAGACCTTCACGTTAGGGAACAGGCTCAGGCCAACCGGTCCTGTGGGCTTTGCCACTTTCTATGCACCTGTAATGCTGCCGGAAGGGGCACAGATAATCGAGCTCGCCGCTGCGGGCGTCAATACCAGTGCTGCCGTCCTCTCCCTTAATCTTATGCGCCAGGAGTTTGGAGCTACTCTGCTAGACGACGTTGCGACAGTTCGCCTCAACGGCTCGACGCCTGGCGTGCAAACATCAACACAATCCGTATCGCAAGCGGTGCTGCCAAACACAGCCTATGTGTTGGAGGCACGCATGCAGGCATTCGCATCTGGAAGCAGCTCGACCCAGGAACTCTTGTCAGTTCGCATTCGCTATACGACTGTCTCTCCCTGATCTCGCACTTATCTGCTTGGCCTTGACACAACCCGCGTAGTTGTGCAGCTGCGGAGAGAAACCGACGATGAAGTTCCAGGAGTTCCCCACCTGCACCGTTACAGACTAGCGATCGAACAGCCAGTTGAATAGGTGCTAATAGCCCCGCATCCCCGCCCCCTTCCGCTCCAGCCCATTCACCAGATACCGCAGCGCATCCACCGCGTGGTCGTTCCCGTCCTTCAGCGCAACGTGCCGCTCGCTCCCCTCGCCATAGCGATACCGCTGCACGCTCGTGAGCAAGTGCGTACACCGCGCGTGAATGAACAACCTCGGCGCACTCCCGCTATCCGCGGGCAGCAGCCGCGCCCGCAGCAGGTTCAGCCCATCCTCAATGCTCCGCCGGGGCGTCTTCACCACCAGCCCCGCCTCGCGCAGCATCGCGATCGCGCTCTTGCCCGTCTGGTCGTTGGTCGCGTGCCCCGCCGGGTCCACGCCAATCCACTCGCAGCGGGGCCAGGGCCCAAGCCCGCCATGCTCGCCCCCTGAGATCGCGCGAATGTGCTCCCCCAGCACCAGCCGCTCGCGCACCCACTCATCCACGATGTACAGCACATCACCCCCGCCCGCATGCTCCTCCGCCCGCGCCACCACCACGCCCACCAGCACCACCGTCGGCGCGCGAAACCCAAAGTCCATGCCATACACCCACCGCCTGCTCGCCTCGCCCTCCGCCCAAGGCTCGCCCTGCACCACGTGCGTGCCAAAGTCAAACTCCTCCAGCACCAGCCCCTCGCGCCGCGGCCTGTCGCACAGCATCTCGCTCTTCCACGTCCGCAGCGCAACCCGCCGCTTCATGCTGATCGCATCGTCGATCGTCACGTGCCCGCACGCCTCCTCGCGCTTCGCGCTCCCCCCGCACTCGGGCAGCAAGGGGCAGTCCCCCGCTTCGCTCGTGCACGCGTGTGCCTCATCACACTTCTCCAAGCTCTGCACGATGCCCCAGCGAAACAAGGTCCGCGTGCCGCGCTGGCACTCTTCCACCACGCGCTCCATCACACCCCCCACGTTGTGCATCGTGCTCAGGCACTCCACGCTCGCCCGCACGATGAACCGCCCGCACCGCTTGCTCCGCGTCACGAGCTGCGCCGCCTCCCACACCTCGCTCTTGAACAAGTCCACCTCGTCGCACCGCAGCCGCTGCACGCGCGTGCCGCGCACGCTCTTCTCGCTCTGCGCCAGCAGCTCAACCCGCGCCCCGTTGCGCATCACGATGCTCTTCTCGCCCACCCTCGCCACCATGCCCGCAGGCCCCGTGCCATCCGCACGAGGCGACAGCAGCGCCCGCAGGCACGCGTGCATGCGCTTGCTCTGCTCCATGCTGCCACCCAAGATGCGCACCTCAATCCCCGGGCGAAACACAAGGTCCAGCACCGTCGCCACCGCACCAAGAAACGTCTTGCCCCCGCCCCGGTGCGCCCACACCACGCAGTCAATCGACCCTTGCTTCGCCTGCGCATGGACCTCGGGCGAAGCTGCTTGACGGCCATCGCCCGCCTCATCCACCTCGCTCACCCCCGCCAAAAATGCGTGCGACACATACTCCAGAGGCCCGCCCGGCGCAAGCCGCACGCCCAGATGCGCAAGCACCCACGCGCCCACCTCCTCGCGCGTTCGCGGCGGCTCGTGCCACGCCTCGTCCTCCACCACTGGCGCGAGCAACCCCGCACGCGCGAGCGGCTTGCTCGCAGCCTTCTTCGCCTTCTTCTTGGCCTTCTTCTTCGCTGGCTTTGCGCCAGCCTTCTTCCGGCTTGCCCGCCTCTTCGCCGTCGGCGCAGCAGATTCATCACGCGCTTGCGGCTCGCCTTCGACCATGCCGTCAACTGCGCCGCCAACCACGCCCTCGCTCGTGTCACGCTCACGCATCGCTCGCTCCCCTTTCTGCATCGCCCCCGCCCGACACGTACACCCGCACGCCCCCGCACACATGCCCCGCCGCCAGCATGCCCAGTTGCACGAGCAAGGCATCATCCTGCCCTGCCCGCTGCGCATGCCGCGCTGTTGACTTGCTCGCCCGCGCCCACGCCAGCACCGCGCGCCGCAGCCCCTCGCGCTGGCAGGGCCCGCTGCTCAGCATCGCGCTCGCCGCGCGCGTATCGCACAGCCTCCACGCCGGCATGCCCTCGCGCGCTAGGGCCTCGCGCAGCCGCGCATCGCGCCCTGCCCGTACGCTCACCTCGCGCATCCCAGCTCGCGCAAAGAACGGACTCGCGTGCCCCATCGCCGCCAGCGCTTCGGTGCGAGGCGAAAGGGGCGATTGCAAATAGCTCCGCACCAGCGCGGTCGCGACGCCGCACCCACGAAATCGCGGCTCGACGATCACGCGCGCGATCGTGCGCACGTTCGTGTTCAGCCATCGCGCCCGGCACGCCTTGCCGCGCGGCGCATCGGGCCATGCCGCGTCGCGCCACGCGCCATTGAGCACCGGGAACGCGACCCACATCGCCCCCGCAGCGAACCCATCACACGTCGCGAGCCACACACCCGCAAGGCAGCGCACGTGCCCGGTGCGATAGTGCATCGCAAGAAAGCTCGGCAGCCGCGCATCGCGCGGGCTCACGCGCTCGATGGTGGTGGAGGGCGCGCCAGCAAGCCGCATCACGCCCCTCCCGTCGCAGTTGCCGCGTGCTGCGGGGCGCAGTGCCCGGGCAGAGCCACCCCGCCACCTCCTCGCGCGCGCTGGCAGACAGCAGCACGAGGTTGTGCCGCGCAATCGCGCGGCGAAGTCCGGTGCAGAGCCCGCGCGCTGTGACCGCATCGAGCGCGCTCGCGAGTTCGTCGACCACCAGCACCACAGGCTCGCGCGCTGCGGAGCACGCGCTGCGCGCCAGCGCCTGCGCGAGCACCGCCCGGGCCCGCTCCCCCTCGCTCAGCTCGCGGAGGCTGCGCCCGAGCAGCAGCGCATCTGCCAGCCCCGCTGCGCCGAGCATGGGCAGCGCAAGCTCCAGCTCTCCGGGCACGCAGTCCATGAGCGAGCACGCCGCGGGCGTTTCCCCCTCGCCCGCGACGATCACGCTGCGCCCGTGCTCGCGCAGCAGCATGACGCACTGCCGCAGCAGCGTGCTCTTGCCGCATCCGCTCGCGCCGCCCAGATGCACCAGCGAGCCCGCCACCGCGAGGCTGTCGCACACGCGCCGCACCCGCTGCGTGCGATATCGCGATGCGCCACGGATGCCCAGCCCAAAAGTCGCGGCCGCTTGCAGCAGGCGGGGCGACACCGCGCAACTCGTCTGCAGCACCCGCACCAGCTTCGGGCGAGGCGTGCGTGCCTGCGATGCGTTCTTCATGCCGCACCCCCGCGCAGGGCTGCGCGCGGCTTCGTGCTTGCGCGCCGCTGGGCATCGGCGATAGCGCGGATCGCGGCGCTGTGCATGCGAATGGAGTAGACGCTCACGCCCAGCAGCACCGACGCGGCCCGCATCGAGAGCCCGTGCAGATACACCGCCTCGCCCACGCGCAGCCGCGTGGGGTTCCAGGTTGGGCCTTGCAGCACCACGATCGCAAACTCGGGGCGCAGCATGCGGCGCGACAGCCTTCGCACCTCGCGCCGCACGCTGCGCTCGCAGCGCCCCTGCATCTGCGCCACCTCGCGGATGGTCCGCTTGTCGGCGTAGAGGCTCTTCATGAGCAGGGCCTGGGCGGCGGGCAAGTGCTCGCAGCGCATGAGCAGTGTCTCGGCGACTTCGCGCTGCCTCGTGCGGCGGTGGTCAAAGCCTGCGGGCACGTCGAGCCCCAGGCGAATCGTGGTGCCTTGCCGCGCGAGGCTGGAGGCCAGGCGCGCCGCGTCGGCGAGGGCTTCAGGCTGTGCAGAGTGGTCGAGGGGCGATTTACAGGCAAGAAGATCGTTGTTATAAGACATCATGGCAGCAAACTCCTTCCAAAAACCAAACGTTCACTTGACGAGCGACACTTTCTTTCGTATGTTCTACACCATCGTGAACAAAATGCAAGGTGTTTGTTTGGTATGTCCGACTTTTTGCGCACAAACGAGGAGATCGCATGCAGTTTCTTCCCGAGTCGTCTCCTGAAGAGCACGTGGAGCCCGGGCTTGCACCCAGCGGCGAGCCCGCGTCGCCCTTGGGCGTGCGCATCCGCGCGCGGCGCGAGGTGCTGCGCCGCAGCTTGCAGCGCGTGGCAGATGCCGTGGGGTGCACGAAGAGCTATCTGTGCGAGGTAGAGCTTGGCAAGCGCGGCTTACCCAGCGACGAGGTGATCGCGAAGCTGGAGCGCGAGCTGGATGTGCCCGCGGGCGCGTGGGTGCGCGAGGCGAGCTGGCAGCGCTCGCTCGCGGCTGGTGGCAGCGTGGTGCGCAGCGAGCTGCGCGAGCTGTTTGGCAAGCCCAGCGGCGAGCTGCTGCGCGGGCTGCGGCGCGTGGTGGGGGCGAGCGATGCGCCGCGCAGCGACGTGCAGCCCCTCGGGGGCCCGAGCGCGTTTGGCGCGGTCGACATCCCGATCATCAACAAAGTGCCGGCGGGTCGCGCAACAGAGTTTACTGACCTGGGCTATCCGGCGCGGAGTGCCGATGCCTTCATGCGCTGCCCGGGCGTGACCGACCCCGACGCCTTCGCGGCCCGCGTGCTGGGAGACTCGATGGAGCCGACGTATCTGGATGGCGATGTTGTGGTGTTTAGCCCTGCGGCGCCGGTGGTGGATGGGTGCGACTGCTTCGCGAGGCTGGAGCCCGACCACGAGTGCACGTTCAAGCGAGTTTATCTGGAAGAGGGCGGCGCGCGGATTCGGTTGCAGCCCCTGAACGCGAAGTATGCGGCAAGGACGCTGCCGCGCGAGGAGATCGCGGGGTTGTATGTGGCGGTGCGGGTGCTGCGGGAGATTGCGAGGGCGGGGGTGGCGTGACGGGCTGGGCGCATCGAGCGTCCTCGCGCGAACGCAGCAGCGCCCGCGGCAAAGGGAAGCGGACACGCTGGCGACGATCCCCCGCTGCATTCTGTCATGCCCGCATAACCTGCCTTCTTCCCGCTTGCGTCCCAAGTGTCTCTGACCGTGAAAGCCGCTGCGATCCCAACCCGGTTTGTGTACATCGCCTCGACGCACGCGGGCAAGAAGCGGTATGGGCTGGTGGAGGGGAAGGACCAGCGGCAGGCGTTTGAGCAGCTCCGGCGGCAGCGGCTCGTGCCCCTCAAGGCGTATGCGCTCCCCAAGTGGGCGATGTCGCGCGGGGGCGGGGCGCCGACGCTGAAGGACCAGGCAGAGGTGCACACGCAGCTCAGCCAGCTCATTGGGCGCGGGGTGCCGCTGGTGGAGGCGCTGGAGGTGGTGCGCACGAGCGTGTCGCCCAGCACGGTGCCGCGCATCGCGCGGCTTCGCGAGCTGGTGAGCCAGGGGAGCGGGTTTGCGGATGCGTGCAAGAGCACGAAGCTGTTTGACGACATCACGGTCGCGGTGTATCGCGCGGCGGAGCGCAGCGGCGACCTGAGCGGGGCGGCGAAGCAGCTGGCGACGACGACGCGCAGGCAGCTTGCCATCAGCGGCAAGGTCGTGACGCTGCTGATTTATCCGTGCATCGTGGGCACGCTCACGTTCGGCGCGGTGCTGTTTCTGCTTATGTACGTCACGCCCCGCGTGGGGATGGTGCTCACGCAGCAGGCCCAGAGTCAGGGGACGCAACTGCCCTTGTTCTCGCGGCTTGTGTTTGGGCTGGGGGCGTGGATGGGGGGCAACTGGCTGCTGGTGCTGCTGAGCCTTGCGGGGCTGGTGGTGCTGGGGGTGGTGCTGCGCAGGCAGGTGGGGGCGGTTGTCATGCGGCTTGGGCGGACGCTGCCTGGCTTTCGCGAGGTGACGGTGGCGCAAGAGAGTGCGCGGTTCTTCACGGTGATGGGCGCGATGACGCGGAGCGGCGTGACGCTGAGCGATGCGCTCGCGAGCGCGAGCGGCGCGGTGACGCACCCGCAGCTGCGGAGCCAGCTCATCAACCTGCGCACCAAGTTGGTGGAGGGTGGCCAGCTGAGGCCCTTGCTCGAGGGCGTGACGGCGCTGCCCGTGAGCACGCGGCGGCTGCTGGTGGCGGCAGAGCGCAGCGGCGACCTGGATAGCGCGTTTGAGGTGCTGAGCCAGGACATGGTGGAGGAGCTTGCGAGGCGGAGCGATCGCATGCTGGCGGCTCTGGAGCCTGTGCTGATCGTGCTCATGGCGCTCACGATCGGGTCGATCGTGCTGGCGATCATGATTCCGCTCATGAGCATGGCGAGCAGCGTGGGGTAGCGAGAGCGATAAAGCGAGAAAGCGAGAAAGCGATAAAAGGGATGGAGCGAAGGGAGAAGCGGAGATCGTGGGGTGAACGGTGCACAGCGAACGGGGAAGAGAGCGTGTGAGCGTGGATGGAAACCTGAGCTGGTGAGCCCCAAGGCACGCTGGCAGTGCAACGCAAGGAGTCTGGCTTTGAACGTGCGAGACAACATCGAGACTGGGAAGCGTGGGCAGGTTGCAGGTCGTGCGGCGCGCCGGCGGGGCTTTTCGCTGATTGAGCTGACGCTCGTGCTCGCGATCATGGGCGTGCTCATCGCGGTGGCGAGCTTTAACCTGCTGGGGCAGGGCGAGAAAGCCAAGACCCGCGCCACGCAGACGACGATGGCGACGATCCGCACCGCGCTCGATCAATACAACCTCGACAACAGCGCCTTCCCGCCCGACCTTGCCACGCTGCAGGCAGCGAAGCTGCTGGATGCCAACAAGCCGCTGAAAGATGGCTGGAACCGCGACCTCGTGTATGACCCGCGCGGGCGCAGCCGGGAGCAGCCCTACATCTTGGGCAGCAACGGCAGCGACGGCATGGCGGGCACCGAGGATGACATCAGCGTGTGGACCGTGAAGTGAGCAAGCAGCAGCGGGGTGTGCTTTGATGCGTGGGCAACATGCACATCTTGGGGTTGGGGGGCGGCCTCTGGTGGATAGGGCCCATGGGAAGCACAGGCGAGGCGCCTGTGCTGCTGGCTCTGGGCAGAGGCGAGACGCCTGTGCTGCTGGGGCTGCAGCTCGGAGGCGCGGGTTTGGCATGGTGGAGGTGATTGCGGGGGTGGTGCTGCTCGCGCTCATTGCGGGCACGGTGCTGGCGGGCGTGAGCGTGGTGCTGGGCGTGCAGCTGCGGCATCAGCGCACGCTGGCGTGCGCGGAGCTTGCAAGCCGGCTCACGCTGCAATATCTCGACGACCCAACCAAGATGCCCGACAGCACGCTGCCCGTGCAGTATGGGCGCGAGCTGTATCGCTGGCGGCTGGCGAAGGTGCCCGTGGAGCTGACGCCCGCGCGTCTGGAGGGTGCCGACCGCACGAGCCGCACGGGGCTGTCGCTCAATCGGTTGGAGGCGATCGCGATCACGGTGTGGCTGAGCGAGCAGAGCGGGGGCAGCGTGGTGCCCGAGATCGACACGCCCGCCTTTGGCATCTCGCGCCTCATGGACCCCATCGCGGATGTGCAGCGCAACCCCGACAGCGGCACCGAGCTGCTGGCGAATGAGGAGCGCAGGCGGCAGTTCATCAATCGCTTTTTGGGGGCCGAGCAGGGTGGCTTCATGCAGCGCGGGGAGCGCAGCCAGCCAATCACGCCCATCCAGCCGAGCCAATCTTCTCAGGGTGGCGGGGGTGGGCGATGAGGCACGCACCGCAGCGCCGCGTGCGCGGCTTCACGCTTCTGGAGATGGTGTTTGCCATCACCATCGGCACGATGGTGATGATCGCGGCGGGCAGCCTGCTGATTGGCATGCAGCGCAACGAGCGCGCGATCACGCGCAGGGCGGAGGATGCGGCGGCGCTCATGCGCATCCGCCAGGTGATGCAGAAGAGTTTTAATAGCGTGCTCATGGCGCCAACCCCTAGCGGGCGGACGCAGCCCACGGCGGTGGCGGCTCCGGTGGCTCTGGCAGATACGGCTCGGGCCGCGCCGCTGGATCCGGCGCAGCAGAACGCGGCAGATCGGGCACGCTCGAACAAAGTGCTGGACGATGCCCGCGCGACCACGCCGCCGCGGATGGTGCTGGAGCGGGCGGGCTCGAGCGCGATGATGAGTGGGGTCAGCGCAGGGGGCATGGCTCCGCAGGACATCACGCTGCCTGTGGGCGCGGGGCGGATGCCCCTGCGCGAGATGAGCGGAAGCAGCGTGCTGGGGTTGCCCGGGGGGCTGCCGCAGCGGCTCGAGCTTGTGCTGATGGATGCGCCGGTGCCGACGCAGCAGCGGGATGTGTTTGAGGTGGCGCGGGCGGTGCGGAAGATGAGCGAAGCGCGCCTCGCGAAACGCAGGCTGGCGAAGGAGCAGGCCCAGGCAGCGGGCGAGGCGGCGGGCGTGGCGACGGCGGTGCCCGTTGAAGAGAGCAGCGACGCGAGCGGGCAGGATGGAGAAGGGCAGAGCGAGGACGAACTGGTGGGCGTGCGCGCGGTGCGGGGCGCGTTTGAGCTGCGCCCGCAAGAGCCCGCGCCGAACGCGGAAGCGGATGCGCCGGCGCTGTTTGAGCTGTGGTGGGTGCCGTCGCGCTTGCTGCGGAGCGTGGAGGAGATGCGCGAGGCGTCGCGCGCGATGCGGCTTGTGGAGGAAGCGGCAGTGGGGGATCCGTTTCGCGTGGCGCAGAACATTCGGGCGCTGCGCTGGCGGATGTTTGACGACCGCGTGAAGAAGGATGCGTATGTGGGCGTGTTTCGCCAGGATTTGCCCGCGTATGTCGAGCTCGACATCGAGATGGCCAGCGGCGTGACGGCGCAGTGGCTGTTTGAGGTGGGGTTGCAAACTGGGAACGAGGCCTCGCCTCCCAGCTCATCGACGGCGGGCACGGGCGGGGCGACGACAGGCGGAACGAACGCTGCGGGCTCATCGCAGCAAGGCGCGCAGTTGCCTCCGGGGAGCACCAACGCGGTGCAGCCTGCCATGCCTCAGCCCAAGCGAGCGCAGCCTGGGCGCGGAAAGGGCGACGAGTGAGGAGCCGGTTTTTCCAACGCGGGTCGCGCCGGGGCTTTGTGCTGCCCATGGTGATTGCGCTGGGGATGATCCTCACGCTGCTCGTGGTTGCGCTGCTGGAGCGCATCAGCGCTCAGACGCTGCTGCAACGCAAGGCGCAGCAGCGATATGTGGACCATCACGCGGAGAAGGGGATGCAGGAGGCGATTGGGGCGTGGCTCACGGGGGCGGGCAACGCCAACATTGAGGAAGTGCTCGATGAGCAGGGGCGTGCCTTCACGCTGCGCGTAGCGCAGGGGCAGCAGGTGACGGTGGGCTTTGCCGAGAGCCAGGGGCAACTGCTCGCGGAGTTTGTGGGGCTGAATCAGGACGAACTGCTCGATGCGGCGGCAGCGGTGGATGAGCTGGAGCGCCTTGTGGGCAAGCAGCGGGCCATGGGCATGCTGCGGCGCGAGGGGCCCCTGGGCGTGAGCCTGCGGAGTGCCGATCGCGCGGTGATCGAGGCGGTGCTCAAGGCGGTGCTGCCCGCCGACAAAGCGGGGCCCATGCTGGGAGAGTGCCTGACGATTCAGGAACAGCTGCGGACGTTTGCGAGCACGCCTCGCCCAGCGGCAACGAGCGGGCCGACGAGCGGGGCGGGAGCGACCGGCCAGCAGGGGCGGCAAACGGTGGGGCAGGAGGCACGCCGGCTGCTGGATGATGCGATGGCGCGCGTGGGCGTGGCGCCGGGGGATCGCGAGCGGCTGCAGCGGATGTTTACGTCGGCTCCGGTGCTCTACAAGGTGTGGGCGGTGGCAGAGAGCCGGGGGCAACCCCCGGTGCGATACGAGGGGCTCGCGATGGTGCGGCAGGGCAGTCGCCCCGCGATGGGCGGGCAGGTGCAGCGGGCTGGGGCGTTCATCAGTTGGACGCGGGTGGAAGAGCCTGTGGTGGTGGGGAGTGCGCGATAGCTGGCGCGACAGGCGGGCGCGAGCGCACGCGTGCGGGCGGCGAACATGATCGGTGGGGGGCATGGGTGCAAGGGACGGGTGCGGACGCCCACCCCGCAGCGGCGTGCGCGACGCAGTTGTCAGCGTCGCGTGCGTGCGGGGGCAATACACTGCGAGCAGAGCCCGAAGCAGAGCCCGAAGCAGAGCCCGAAGCAGAGCCCGAAGCAGAGCCCGAAGCAGAGCCCGAAGCAGAGCCCCAAGCACACCCCCAAGCACACCCCCAAGCAAAGCCCAATGCCAAGCACGCCCAACAACCTCATGCTGCGATTGTCGCAGGCCGCTGCCGTGACGGGGCTGGCGGGCGCTGGGCTTGCTGCGGTGCTGGTGGGTCGAGCGCAGCCGCCTGTGCCGCCCGAGGTGGTCGAGCTGCCCGCGTTTACGCCTTTGGATGATGGGCAACAGGGGCAGCAGCAAGAGCGCACGACGCCCGGCACGGCCTCGCGGCTGGGGTTCATCGCCAACAAGCCCAAGCCCCCGACGGCGCAGCCCGTGGCGGTGGTGCCGCAGCCTGTCGCGCCGCCTCCGCCTCCTCCTCCCAGCGTGACGTACCACGGCATGGTGAGCGCGGGGAGCGCGCCGCTTGCGCTGCTGCGCGATGGGGGCAGGCAGGTCTTTGTGCGCGTGGGCGACATCGTGCAGGGAAAGAAGGTGGGAGCGATTGAGGCTGGGCTCGTGCGGCTGGTGGCGACGGTGGACGGGGGCGAGGCGCAGGACATTCCGCTGGCAGAGCGCACGGGCGCGAGCGTGACGCTCGCGACCGCACCGATGCCCGTGCAGGCAATGCAGCCCGCGGGCGAGACCGACAACGTGCGCGAGCGCAGGGCGCAGCTTGGGGGCAGGCAGGACTTCCGGCGTTTGCTGGACCCGAATGCGCCGATGATTCTCGCGCCCGAGTTTGTGCCGCCCGAGGACGTGCCTTTGTATCTCTTTGTGTGGGAGCGCTTTGCCCGCAAACCTCAGGGGGAGATGTCGCCCGGCGAGCTCGAGAAGCAGGTGTATGAGCAGGTGAAGGGCAACCGCGATGAGTTTGAGGGCCTGGCGCGCAAGCAGCTTGGGGATCGCTATGACGAGCTGGTGAAGACCGTGTCGGTGCGTCAGAGCGAGATGCGACAGGAGTTTGATGGCCAGGGCCTCAACACAGCCGGACCGGACGCGCTCGAGAAGTTCAATAGGGAGCGACTGCGGAAGGAGCCGCCTTGAGCGTCCGCGTCTGTCTGCTGCGGCGTGCCTCGCGCGGGGTGCGGCTGGTCTCGGCGCGCCTGGTGGGCGCGGCGAGCGATGAGCGCTGGGTCGCAACGCAGCCCAGTTCGAGCGACCCGCAGGTGCTGGCGCAGGACCTTGCGGGCCAGCCCGGGGCGTGCGCGGCGTGGCTTGCGAAGGGGTTGCAAGGGCCGCGCTCGACGGACACGCTGGAGCTGCTGCTGCTGGACGACGAGGGGAGCGCGTGCACCTGGCTGACCACCAGCACGAGCAGCGACGACGTGGTGGGCGAGCTGTCGCGCGCGGGGTCGATCGTCGAGACCTCGGACGAGAACTCACGACCCGCAGAAACGCCCGCGGCGTTCTTTGCGCCATCAGCCGCAGAGAGCACGGTGCAGGTGCTCGCGAGCGACGAGGCGTTTGCGGCCCGCACGAGCGAGGAGGAGAGGGCGAGCGAAGCCAAGGGTGATGGGCGTGATGGTCGAGACGGGCGCAGTGGGGGGCGCAAGGGCATTTTGGGTGGGCTGCTGCGCAGCTTGCAGCGCGGCGGCAAGGGCAAGGGTGGCGCGCGAGAAGGCAAGGCTCCGCAGGGTTCGCCCCGGCGCGTGGCGGTGCTCGCGACGCACGATGCGCTCGCGCGGGTGATGCTCGACGCGCTGGATGGGCAGGGCGTGCAGGTGGGGGCGGTGGCGACGCTGTGGCACGCGCTCTGCGTCGCGTGGGACCCGCGGACGACGCGGGCCCTGGCGGCTCCGATCATCGCGCAGCAGGAGGACCCGCTCGTGCAGCGGGCTGGGGCCGGTGCACAGGACGTCGTGGGCGTGGTGTGCGTGCTGAGCGAGGGCAGGCTGGTGTGGGCGTGGAGCAGGCAGGGCGAGCTGGTGGCAGGGAGCTCGCAGGTGCTGCGGATGCGGGCGGTGCGCGAGGATGATGTGGTGCCTCTGGAAGACGACTCGCGCTCGCTGAGGCAGGATGCTGCGCAGGGTGTTGGGCAAGTTGTCGCGCAGGGTGTTGCGCCGGGTGCTGCTCAGCGGGGCGCAAAGGCGCAGCTGCCCATGGTGACGGGCGATGACATCGCGCGGCTGATGACCGATTGGCTGGCGTGGTCGGCGCAGCTGAGTGTTGCGCCCAGCCAAGTGGTGTGCATCTTGCCCGACGAGCTTGCGACGGGGCCCCAAGCTCTGAGCGCGGGCGAGGCGACGGAGCTCATTGCGCAGCGCTGGGGGCTGGGAGGCACGGCGGACGTGGATGCCACGCTCGCGCCCGACCCCTTGGGGGCAACGCTGGAGCGCTGCGCGAAGGTGCTCGCGAGCACGCCCAGGCAGGCGGTTGCGCAGCGCACGCACGCGCTCGCGGGGCTCTCGCAAAGGCCTGGCAGGGCGAGCAGGCGGCTGCACGCGTGGGGCGCGGCGGGCATCGGGCTGCTGGGGGTTGGGCTTGGCGTGCTGGGGCTGCGCTTGCTGGATTCGGCGCGGGATGCGGACCGCGCGACGCTGGCGTGGCGCACAAGCTGGCAGGGCAAGGTGAAAGAGGTGTATCCGCCCGCGAGCACGCCGCCGCCCACGATCACGCCCTTGATGCTGATTGAAGATGAGATCAAGCGGCGCGAGGCAACGAGCACGCGCCCAGCGGGCGTGGATGCGGCAAGACCCGTGGTGCGCGAGCTGGAGCTGCTGAGCCTGGTGCTCGCCTCGCCCACGGTGGAGGTGCTGAGCATCTCGCTGGATTCGGCGAGCGTGCCCGTGGTGGAGGTGCTGGTGCCTACGACGAGCGAGGGTGAGGCGGTGCTCGAGGGGCTGCGGCGCGTGGGGGGCTCGGGAATCGCGTCGTGGTCGATGGAGATCTTTCCCAGCGGCGAGAAGCGGCGGCTGCGCCTGAGCGGGCGCTGGCAGGAGCGCCAGGCGCCGGCAGGAAGGGGTGGGGCATGACGCAGTTTGCGGGCGGCTATGCGCAGGCGGGCTTTGCTTCCGGGGGCTTTGGCTCGCGCGAGGTGGTTGCTCCTTTGCCCGAGGCAGCGCGCGAGGAGCTTGCGGCGTCGCTCGCGATGCAGGCGCAGGCGGGGGAGCGTCGCAACAGGCCCCGCGCGCTGGTGTATGCGAGCGTGCTGCTGTTTGTGTGCGGTGGCGCGCTCGCGCTGCACGGCACGAGCAGGGCGAGCGAGGCGCAGCAGCGCACGCAGCGGGCGAAAGCGCAGGCCGACAACACGCTGGCGGCGCTCGCGCAGCTCGACAGCCTGATCAAGCGTCGCGCGGGCGAGGGGCCCAAGATCGAGGGCAGCTCGCAGGCGCTGAGCAAGATCGAGGCGGCGGGCGTGCGGGCGGGGTATCCGGGGTTTCCGGTGGGTGCGGTGACGACGACGCCCAGGCGGGACATTGGCGCGAACCAGATCTCGATCCGCTACACCGCGCTCAAGCACGAGGACCTGAGCGTGCTCATGACGTGGATCAGCAGTGCGCTGGCGGACGTGCCCGGGCTGGAGGTCGCAAGCGTGATGCTGAGGCCCGAGGCGGAGAAGTGGTCGATGGACGTGCGGTTTACGCGGTGGGAGAAGGTGGAGCGGTAGGGGTTGGTGGTGAGCGATTGGTGGCACTATGCAGAATAAAGCCCAGCAGAACAATGCCCAGCAAAATAAAGCCCAGCAGCAGAACGCCCGGATGAGCGACGCGACGCGCGGCAGCGAGCGAGTGGGCTCGCGCGCCGCGGTGGTGTGCGCGCTACTGCTGTGCGGCTTGCTCGCCGCGTGCGCTGGGTCGCGGCAGCGACCTGGAACAGAGATTTCGCCCGATCAGCGTGCGGCGCAGGCGTTTGAGCTTGCCAAGCGGGCCCAGGCGGCGCACGCGAAGGGTGAGCTGGATGCGTCGATTGCGCTCTATCGCGACAGCGTGGTGATGAACCCGGACTTTGGGGCAGCCTGGCACAACCTGGCGCTCGCACTCACGCAGCGCAAGGGCGACAGCGACTTTGTAGCCGCGGCGGATGCGTACAAGCGGGCGCTTGCGCTGCTGCCGACGGATCCGACGCCCTTGCGCAATCTCGCGATGCTCTATGCCGAGCGCGGGTGGGGTGAGGATGCGATGAGGTATGCGCAGCGTGCGCTGGAGATTGACCCCAACGACCGCGACAGCCTGCGGCTGCTGGCGAAGGTTGGGCGCGACCTGCGGACGACGACGACGTTGCACCTGGACATGCTGCGGCGCGGGCAGCTTGCGGAGGCAGACCCCAACTGGGAGAAGCTGTTTGCGAAGGAGCGCATCCGCGTGGAGAACGATCTACGCGAGCGTCGCAAGGAGGGCGTGCTGTCGGGCACGTGAGCGCGCCCCATGCACGGTCCTTTATGCACGCGGAAGATGCATCAGCAAGTCGGGCTGCGGATGGGCTCGCGAACGGGCCCGCAAGTGGACCAACATCGCTGCGCGAGCAGGGGGCGTGCGATGATGCGCGGTGGCTGATGCTCGCGGCGAGGCTCGCGGTGCGGGGCGTCGGAAAGGTCGAGCCCAATCCGCTGGTGGGGTGCGTTGTCGTGCGCGATGGTCGCGTGCTGGGGATGGGGCACCATCGCGTGCTGGGCGGGGCGCACGCGGAGGTGGACGCACTGTCGAGCGCGGCGGCACGGGGCGAGGACGTGCGCGGCGCGACGATGGTGGTGACGCTGGAGCCCTGCAACCACACGGGGCGCACGGGCCCTTGCAGCGAGGCGATCGTGCGGGCTGGCATTCGCGAGGTGGTGATCGGCGTGCCCGACCCCAACCCGATTGCCAAGGGCGGCGCGGAGCGGCTGCTTGCTGCTGGTGTCGCGGTGCGGTTTGCGAGCGTGGGCAGCGAGGCGCGGCGCGCGTGCGAGCAGCTCATCATGCCGTTTGTGCTCAGGCTGCAACGCAACCGCCCGTGGGTGATCGCGAAGTGGGCGCAGACAGTGGACGGGCGCGTGGCGACGCGCACGGGCGAGAGCAAGTGGATCAGCGGCGAGCTGGCGCGGGACCGCGTGCATCGCCTGCGCGGGCGGGTGGATGGCGTGCTGACGGGCATCGGCACGGTGATCGCCGACGACCCGATGCTGAACGCGCGGCGCGGGGTGCCTCCGCGGCGGGTGGCAACGCGCGTGGTGGCGGACACCGACCTGGACATTCCGCTGGATCGCAAGCTGGTGACGACCGCACGCGACCTGCCCACGCTGGTGGCGTGCGAGCGCAGCATGGCGTGTACGAGCTATAGCGCGAAGAAGCGCGCGGCGCTCGACCAGGCTGGGGTGGGCATCGTGGCGATAGCTGAGAATGGCATCGGGCGCGGGATTGATCTGCGCGAGCTGCTCGCGGTGCTGCACGCGCAGCACCGGATGAGCACGGTGCTGGTGGAGGCGGGGCCCGGGCTGCTTGGGTCGCTCATGGAAGACGACCTGATCGACGAGGCGATTGTGTATATCGCGCCGCTGGTGCTGGGCGATGAGCAGGCGCGGAGCGTGGCGATTGGGCGCGTGGCAGAGCGGCTGAGCAGTGCGCGAGCATTTGCGTTGCAGCGGGTGCGGAGATGCGGGGAGGATGTGGAGATTGTGTATCGGCGGAAGGGGTGAAAAGAGAGGCATTCGGGATTCGGGATTCGGCATTCGATTTCTTGGCGCGCGGGGCGTGCGGGACGGCGCTTTCGAATGCCGAATGGCGAATCCCGAATGCCTCGCAGCTTTTCTCGCGCAGCCCACCCACCGAAGTCGCAACGAAAAGAGCCCACCTTCTCGGCGGGCTTCTTCCATCACAAGTTGATCAGAGGTTCAGCAAGTCGGCTGTGGCGTCGCCGACACAACTGGTTTACCAGCCAGAGCCGCCGCCACCGCCGCGGCGGGCGTTTTGGTCGCCCAGCACTGCGCCGCCCACGCCGCCGATGATCGCGCCGGCGGCGGCGCCCTTGCCCATGTCGCCCGAGAGGCTGCCCAGGCCCATGCCTGCGAGGGCGCCGAGGCCTGCGCCGGTGAGGCCACCTTCTGCGGCGTTGTTGCAGCCCGTGAGGGCGGCGGGCGCGGCGACGAGCGAGGCGACAAGGAGGGTGCGAGCGAGGAAGCGGGCGGCGGGCTTGCGGTTCATGAGAGGCTCCTTCGTGTTCCTTGGGCTGGGCTCGGCAACAGAGCCGGGCTTTGCCTGTGGGGTGGGGTCTGGGTTTTCGCTTGTGTGCTGCTTCGTGCTTGGTGGCGTTGGGCAGAGCACAAGTTTGGACTTACTTACTTTCCGACGCACATTGTTCGCATCGGTTGCATGATGGTTTCAGAGCGGCGGTTTCGGAAGGAAATACGCGGCTGGACGGTCGGGGCGTTGTTGTTATAAGACCATGTCTGCGTCTGCCAGGACGGGAAGCACGCCCGGCAGCACCGAGATGGTGAGCGTGCTCCCAAGGCCCGCGATCGCATCGCCATCGGCTTGCGCGATGATGGGAGCGGACGCAGAGATGGTGACCGAGCGAGCCCGCGCGGCGCGGGCGCCGGGGAGCGAGCTGTCGGCGTCGAGCTGCATGCGGGCGGCGCAGCGGGCATACCACGCGAGCACGCTCGCGGCGGAGCGCGCGGGGAAGAAGGCAACGTCGAGCTGCGCGTCGGTGGCGCGGGCGTTGCGGCAGGGGTTGATGCCTCGCGCATAGTGCGGGAGGTTCGCGACCACGAGCCAGCCTGGCTCGCTGGAGGCGAGCTGCACGCCATCGGCGATGACAGTGAGGCTGGGCAGGTGCGGGGCGAAGGCCTCGCGCAGGGCGGGGGCGATGTAGGACGCGTGCGAGATTGCGCCGGTGCGGACGCGCGCGAGGCGATGCACCACGCTGGCATCGGGCCCGACGGTGCACATGATGGCGGCTGCGCAGCGATGCTCGCCCGAGGTGAGTTGCAGCACGTCGAGGTGCTGGTAGGCGTGCGTGCGGGCGAGGGTGTGGAGGCGGGTGGCGGCTTGCGCGAGGTCGCGTGTGTGGTGCGTGCGCAAGGCGCGGGCGAAGAGATTCTCTGTGCCCAGCGGCACGTGATAGACAGGCACGCGTGCGTGCAGCAGCTCGGGGAGGCTGTGGTGCAGCGTGCCATCGCCCCCCACGATCGCCACGGCGTGCGCGCCTTCAAGTGCGGCGCGGGTGGAGGCGGTGGTGGTGTCTCGCTCGCGGGGGTGCACGAACGCGGCAACGGGCTGGCAGCCCAGGTCCTTCAGCAGGGTTTCGAGCCGCTGTGCGACGAGGGCGGCGCGGCCGGAACCAGCGCGGGGATTGATGATGAGGGCGATGCGCACGATGTGGAGGGCGGGAGGGTAGTCGGAGGTGGGGTGGGGTGGGGAGGGAGCCGGGAACGGGGAACGGGGAATGGGGAATGGGAAACAAGAGACGGGAGACAGGGGACAGGAGACAGGGGACAGGGGACAGGGGACAGGGGACAGGTAACCGGTGGCGGAGCGTTGCGTTTTCTTCAGAGCATGCGAGTGCGAGGAAGCATCGCCTTGCTCAGCGTGCTTCTGACAGTTCTGTCCCCTCATCTTGCTCTGTCTCTCTGCGTCTCTGTGCTGAGAATCTTCTTCTCTGACTTCCGCTCGGGTCACGCGCTCGCGTGTTGGCGCGCGAGCCAGGCGGTGCGGAGGAGGCGGAAGACTTTGCCGGGCTTGTGGGGGGTGGGGCCCAGGGGCGTGTCTTCGAGGGCGATGACGGGGAGGAAG
>JAIYDA010000108.1 GCA_027487735.1 Planctomycetaceae bacterium
CCGAGACTGCGCCGCTGGCGATGGGGCGGAGGCGCTTGCGCGGGTGAGCACGGTCGGCGTCGACATCGCGCAGGTCGTTGAAGATGTAGCACGCGCTGCTGGCGAGGGCGAAGCACGCAGCGGCGAGAAAGGCTTGGACAAGGACATGGGTGCGACCATCGGGCGCGATGTCTCGCAGGCCATAGAAGGGGCCCAGCAGCACGAACACGCCTTTGCTCCACTGCGCAGGGCGCAGCAGACGGACGAGCGGGGGCAGCGAGGATGGAGCGGAGGCGGTCACGCGTGGAATGGGTATCGGCAGGAAGGGTGGGGTGGTGTGGGAAAGAAGCCGGGTGGCGGAGTGGCCAAGTGGCGAAGTGGCGAAGTGGAGGGGGTGGCGGGGTAGCCGCGCCAGATGTGGCTCGAACGGGAACTTAGGGCAGCAGCTCGATGCGCATGAACTGCAGGATGGTCTTGCGAGCGTTGGTCTGCTCGCCCGCGCGGTCGTAGGTTGCCTCGCGCACCTCGCTGTGCGTGCGGCTGGCGAGGGTGGGGACGCAGAAGCCGCTGAGCTGGGCCGCGACCTCGAAGCGCGAGGCGGCACGCACGCTGGCATCCTTGATGAACGGCGCGACGCTGAAGAGGTCGCGCTCGCGCGGGGCCTGGCGGATGAACTGAAACTCGCGCAGCACGAGCGGGGACGTTGGTTGCGGCTGGCCCTCCTGTTGAGCCTGCTCCTCCGCCTCGGCCAGCGAGAGGGCGAGGAGCGTGAGCGAGCCCTCGGTCTCGGGTTCGGGCTTGCCCGTGGACGACACGCGGACCTCGCCCGCGCGCAGCTCGCTGGCGTGGCGGGTGGGCTGCATGCCTTGCAGCACCTCTTCGAGTGCGAAGAGCACGTCCATCGTCATCACGTCCCACGACTCGCTCACCTCCGTGGGCACGTCCAGGTGGCTCAGCAGCACGCCCCCTGAGGCGAAGGCGGTGCACGGAATGCGCACGCCCGCGAGGTCTTTCGTAACGACCTCGCCAAAGTCCGTCTGCGTCACATCGCCCTCGGCGACTGCCTGGCCCGGGGTGGGGCGCGCGACGGACTCAGAGCCTGCAACCTCGCTCACGAGCACGTAGCCCGTGGCCTGCGAGGCATCATCGTTCACGCTCTCGAGCACGACCTCGAGCTTTGCTTGCACACCCAGCGCGGTGATGGTGTCGACGGTGGGCAGCACGCTCTCCATCTGCTCGATGCGTTCGTAGCTTGCCTGGGCCCGCAGCCGCTGGCCTGGGGCGAGCGTGCTGCGCAGCGCGATGGGCTCGCCCTCACCAGCAGAGGCCTCGGGCGCTGGCTCGCCCGAAGCAAGCAGCGACCGCAAGCGCGCATCGACGAACGTGATGCCCTTCTGCGCGGATTCAAAGGTCTGCGCGGCGCCGACCTCGACGGCGCGCCAGCGGGCGGCATCGGCGACCGTGGGCATGGGTGGGGCGTCGGCTTCGGGTGGCTCGGCAAAGGGCGGCAGGGCCTCTGTGGTGCGGCGGAGCGTGGAGGAGCAGCGCTCGAGGTTGCCCGCGGTGAAGGTGACGGGGTTTGCCTCGCCCGGGCGCGTCCAGCGAGATTCGCTGCGGCGCAGCAGCGTGCTGGTTGCTTCACGGGGGAGGGGCGTGGCGTCGATGGCGTAGTCGAAGCTGCTTTGCGCGGTGCCCGCGAGCGTGGCGTGCACGCTCTGCACGTCGCTGTCGATGAACGCGAGCGTCGCGGGCGAGGCGAGCCCCTCGCTCACATCGGCCGCGAAGCTCTGCGTGAGCGTCATGACGCCAAAGTCGGCGAGTGCGCCCTGGGGCGGGGCCTTCGCGAGCGTGATGGTGCGTGTGGCGCCGAGGAGCATGCCGTCGATGCCTTCGTATTGCGAGAACTGCCAGCGTGCGCCCTCGCCTGCGGGCTGGGTGGGCAGCGGTGGCAGCAGCGTGCGCAAGGCGCTCGCGATGTCCTGCATGAGCGTGAGGGCTTCGGAGGTTGCGTCGTCTGGGTAGTCGAAGTTGATGGCGTCGATCCAGCCTTGCGGGGCGATGCTGAGGGTGATGCCGATGCCCATGGTGGGCAGGATGGTGCGCTGCACGCCCGAGTTTGGCTCGGGGGCTTGATGCCAGAAGGGCATGGGCGATGCGTCGATGATCGCGGTCGAAATCGCATCGCCCGAGCCAAGATCGAGCCCGGGCATGAGGAGCTGATCGAGCGAGGCCTGGCGGATGACGAGGCGATAGCGCGTCAGCTCCGGGCGCTCTGGGTCGCTTGCTTGCGGCTCGAGCACGAACTCGACGTATTGCACGCTGCGGCTGAGCATCGTGTCATCGGAGCCATCGCCCAGTGTGCGGGCGCGGGTGGTGTCGATCGTGAGGATCGCGCTGGCGGGCTGGGCCGCGACGCGCTGCGAGCCGGGCGTGCGGAGCGGGCGCGGCTGCGCTCCGGCTTCGAGCAGCACGATGGCGTCGGGCTGGGCGCCGAGGTTGAGGTGGATGGGGGCTTGGTCTTGCTGGGAAGGGCCGGGCTGGGAAGGGCCGGGCTGGGCGAAAGCCGGCTGGTGGAAAGCTGGCTGGGCAAAGGCCAGCAGGGCAAGCCCGGGCAGCACGTGAAGGAGAGCGCGACGCCTCGAAGAGGTTGGCATGGACGCAGGGTAGCGAGTGGGTGCTGGGTGGCCCGTGGAGCTTGGGCGGGGTGGTGGGTGGGGCGAGGCATTCGGGGTTTGGGATTTGGCATTCGCAGAGGCAGGGTGCGCTGCGCGTCGTGCGACACGTTCGACGACGCTCGTGCGCAAAGAACGAATGCCCAATGGCGAATCCCGAATGCCTCAGACTCACCGCGCCTCGCGCCGCCGCGCGGCGCGCCAGCACACACTCCGCTCACTCTTCAGTTAAACGGCAGGTCGATGCTGAACGTGAACAGCCGCGTGCGGTCGGTGTCTTGCTTCACGATGGGGAAGCCAAAGTCAAACGCGAGCGGCACGGGCGAGAGCTGGGGCACATAGATGCGCACGCCCGCGCCGATGCTGACGCGGTAGTCGTCGAATCCCACGTCCTCTTCCACGGTGCCGCTATCGATGAACGCGACGACAGCAGCGATGTCCTCGTAGATGGGCTTGGTGATCTGCGCACCGGCGAAGAAGAGCCAGTTGCCGCCCACGGGGTCGTCGCTCACCTGCCCGTTGTCGTTGCGGATGCCCACGGGCGATGCGCCGCGGAAGGCGAAGCCTCGGAAGTTCTCGCCACCCAGGTAGAGGCGGTCGTAGAACGGGGCGACGTCGCGACCGCCCGGGATGAAGCTCGCCCGGGTGTTGATGAACAGCGTGGTGCTTCGGTCGAGCACGTCCTGATCGAGCTTGAAATACTTGCCAAACTCGGCGCCGAGGATGGTGTACGTCTCATCTCCCACGAGCCCAAACTGCTCGACATTGAATGCGAGCTTCTGGCCCGTCGTGGGGAAGGCCTGCTGATCGACGCTGCTGCGCGACAGCGTGAGGCCCACGCTCGCGAGCGTGCGGTCGTCGGAGACGGCGAAGTAGTCCGTCGGCGCGTCGGCGTCGATGTCCGACAAGCCCACGCGCTCGATGCCGAACGGCATGTTGATGGACCACAGGCTGCCGAAGCGCCGCCCGACGCTGAAGCTCGCGCCGTAGCGCTGCTCGTCGTAGGCGCGGAAGACGCGGCGGCGGTAGTTGGCGCTTGCGGAGCCTGAGTAGTCTGTGCCCAGCAGCGCGGGCTCCACGAGCGAGAGCCCGAAGTTCTGCACTCTGTCGCCAGGCTGGATGCTGATGGTCGACGTCTGCCCGCCCCCGCGGAAGGCCTCGCCCGTGACGAGCTCCTCCCAGGTGTCGGGCGTGTCGGCGATGTCGAAGTTGCGCTGCTGCAGCGAGATCTGCCCGAGCAGACCAGCGTCGCTGCCAAAGCTCGCGCCGATGTTGAACGAGCCCGTGTTGGTCTCGGTCACTTCCACGACGACGTCGCGCTCGCCCGGATACTCGAGGGCAGCCGGGCGCAGGTCGATCTTGGGCTCGGTTGGCGCGGGCGCGAAGAGGCGGGCGTTGTTCAGGCGGCGCTCGCTCTCCTTCACCGCGGTGGCGTCGAGCGGACGGGCGGGCGTGATGTCGAGCTGGCGGCGGACCACGTCGTCGCGCGTGATGGTGTTGCCCGTGATCTCCACAAGGCCCGTGCGGAAGCGCTGGCCCTCTTCGATGACAAGCAGCAGGTCCACCTCGCCCCGGGCCCCGGGCAGACGGGCGACGCGGTCGTCGGGCTGGGCCCGCAGGTCGCGCCGCGTCACTTGCACGTCGGCGTAGCCAAGCTTGCCATAGGCGGCGCGGATGTCGTCGAGGGCTTTGCGCAGCTTGGCATCGCCGTACACATCGCCCGGCTTGAGCTGCGTGATGCCCACGAGCTGCTCGGGCGTGAACACGCCGCGATCGGTGGGCCCATAGCTCACGCGCACGTTGCGGAGCACAGCCTGGTCGCCCTCCTCGATGAGGAACTCGACGATCGCCTCGCGCCCGTTGGGCGCTGGCGTGATGATCTCGACGACGCGCGCATCGACAAACCCGCGGTCGCGATAGAGACGCGCGATCGACGTCGCATCCTCGCGCACCATCTCGATATCCAGCAGCCCGCGCACGATGAGCCCGGCGGTCTCGGTCTCCACGGCGCGGGCGAGCTCGGCGTTGCTGATGGCCTGGTTGCCCGAGAAGCGGATCTCCATCACGCGCAGGGGCTCGCCCTCGCGGATGCGGAAGATGACCACGCCCGTGGAGGCAAGCTCGTTCTGATCGACCTGCACGCGCACGTTGGCGTAGCCCTTTTCTTTATACATCTCCTCGATGCTGCGGGCGGCGCGATCGAGCTGGGCAGCGTCCACAGGCGTGCCCTGGAGCTGATCGACCCTGCGGAGAATCTCCTGGTCGCTCAGCAGCACGTTGCCACTGGTGGCAACGCTCTGCACGATCGCGAGGGGCGTGACGCTGTACACAAGCTCCACGCGACCGTCGGCCCGCAGCTCGACGCGAGCGGAGACGGTGGCAAACCTGCCCAGGCGAGAAAGGCGCGTGAGGTCCTCGGTCACGGATGCCGCGTCGAAGGGCAGGCCTTCGGTGAGGCGGAGCTGGTTGCGGGCGAGGGCATCGAGCGAAGCTTCGAGCGCAGCCGCCTCGACCACTGCCGAGCCCGAGATGCCCCGCTGGGCCTGATCGACCCGCTGCTCGATGCTGAGGGCCGCGGGCACCTCAAACCGCACACGGGCGACGGGCCTGCTGGCAAACACCGCGAGGTCGGTTCGCTCTTCGCCTGCTTGCTGGGCGGGCGGGGCTTGGGAGGGCGCGGTTTGTGCTCCCTCTTGCTGGGCCTGCCCCTGGGCCTGCGCAGCACCGCCCGCGCACAGCCCCGCGGCAAGAACGAGCGAACGAACTGGAGAGGTGATGCGGCGCATGCGTCGGCTTCGGGCGGGCACTTTCAGGCGGGAAGATAGGGGGCTACCGCGCGGCGCACGCGAAGCATGCCAAACGCCCGATCACTTCCGCAGCAGGCGGATCGTGATGCCCGTGAGCAGCACGAGCAAGGGCAGGCCCGCGATCGTGGCGATGCGTACGAGCCGCAGGCTCGAATCGTCGATGGCGCGCACCATCGGTGCCACGGTGGCGCTGGCGCTCTGCGCAATGAGATTGTCCTGGTGTGCGAGCCAGTGCACGCTTGCGTCCAGCAGTTCGAGATTGCCCGGGTTTTGCAGCACGGGGCGCCCATCGACCACGCGCCCTTGCTGCGTCACGGGGTCGATGGCCCAGTCGTTGGTGCCGACGACGACGAGCCGCTGGGGTTTGGCTGCTCCTTGGGCCTGAGACCCGGGCTCGGCTGCCCGCTCGCCCGCCGCAGCGACGACCCATTGCCCATCCGCGCCGGCGAAGGCAGCGGGGGCGAGACGCTCGCGCTGCGGGTCGGGCGTTGGAAGCTGGGCTGCGGGCAGCAGGGCCCGGTCCTCACGCCGCACGCTGCGCAAGCGCTGCCACTGCGACTCGGCCCAGGTTCGCGCACCGGCAGAGCTCGCGGCCTGGCCCGAGGGCACGCCCAGCAAGGGCAGCACGGTGGTGCCCGGCGCATCGATCCGTTCCATGGGCGTGGCCCACGTGACGTAGGTGGGCAGCCCGCGCAGGGCGAGCTGCAGCGGGGCATCGCCCTCGATGGGCTGCACGAGGCGGTCGGTCTCGACGCTGCGCCCCTGGGGCGTGAGCACTTCGGTGAGCAGGGGCTCGCCACTCTGCACGCGGATGCCAAACTCTTCCGCGAGCTGCGCGAGCGGGTCGGGCGAGCCATATGTGGGCAGAATGCTGGGGGCGATGCAGAGCAGCAGGCTGCGGGGTGCCAGCGACGGATCGCTGCCTTGGGCCTTCAGCACATCGCGCAGCTTGGTTGCCATCTGCTGCACGCGCTGGCTGCCCGTGAGGCCCGTGGCGTTGGCTTGCGCGCTCGCGTCGGGCGCGATGACCAGATACACGCGCGGGCGGAGGGCCTTGGGGTCCAGGTCGGTGGCCTTTGGCTCGTCCTCCCCCACCACGCTCCACTCGATGGTGTCGATGCCGCGGAGCGCGAGCCGCTCGACGGCGGCATCGAAGAGGCGCGTGCCCAGCACCGCGCCGGGCGGGTCGGCGTGGGTGACGACGAGCAGGGGCTTTGCGCCCGCAGCCAGCGAGGCGAGCGAGGTGCTCAGCACATCTTCCACGCGTCGCTGCAGGTCGGTCTTGCTTGCCTGGGCAGCCTCGAGCACCACGCCATCGGGCAGCAGGCTGCGCAGGTCGATCGCGATGAGCGACGATGCACCGTCGGCGTTGCCAGTGGGCAGCTGCGGTCCCACGATGAGCCCCGCCGAGCCCCGCGCGAGAGCCTCGGCGACACGGGCGATGTCGAGGCGAGGGAGCGCGCTGGCCTGGGTCTGCAAGCCATCGGCGATGTCTGCGGCGCGGGTGAGGTGGCTCGCGAGCTGGCTGAGCAGGCTGCGAGCCTCGCTGGTGGTGCCCTGGTCGGCGTTCACTTTCGCGATCTCGCCCAGCAGCGTGCGGGCATCTTGGCGGGCTGCGGTGGCAGGCGCGAGCAGCAGCGAGCGGGCCTGCTCGAGGGCGGGCACCGGCACGTCGACGATGCGCTGCTCGAGCGCGGGGCGGATCGCCTCGGCAAGGGCTTGCAGGTCCTTCTCGCGCGTCGCGAGCACGCCCGGGCCCTGCTCGACGATGCCGCGCAGCACGGGGAGCGTTACCTGCGACGTTGGCGCGGCGCGTGCGAGCAGGTCTCGCAGGCCTGCGAGTGGTGCGCGGGCGCTGGCGAGTTCGCTGGCAGCCGCGGCGCCGGTGGCTGCGGCTTGCTTTGCGAGCGTGGTGGCGCCATCCATCTGCGAAGCCTCGCGCTCGTGCAGGCTTTGCAGCACGGCGCGGTAGTCGTCCAGGCCTGTCTCGCTGGTGGTATCGACGGTGAGGACGCTGAGCAGCGGGCTGCTGGCTCGCAGCTCATCGAGCACGTCGGTCAGGGCTCGCCTGGCTTTGGGATCGGCGTTGCGCAGGTCGCCCGCGATGATGATGCGCGTGGGGCCCGCGAGCCCCGCGAGGGCCTGCTTGCTGCGAGGCGAGAGGCCCGCGCTGGCGCTTGCGGTGAGGTCGAGCCTGGGCAGCGTGCGTCCGGCGAGCGTGGTGGCGAGGCCAGCGACGCCCAGCACGAGCCCGAGGCTGAGGGCAGTCATGAGCAGGACGCTCGTCTTTGTTGTCGAGCTCTTGATTGGGCTCTTGGTTGGGTTCTTGCTTGGGCTCTTGGTGGGGCTTGCTGAAGAGTTGGGCATCACTTCCACCTCCGCAGTCGCACGACGGCGATGGCGCACGCCAGCACGCTGGTGATGCACGCGAGAAAGAAGACCACGTGCCCAAGGTCGACAACGCCCTTGGCAAAGTCTGCCACGCGCGGCCCCAGCGAGGCGCGGAAGGTGATCACGCGGGCCCATTCTCCGAGCCTTGCCGCTGCGGGCAGCAGCAGCCAGCCCAGGAGCGCAAACAGCGTGAGCATGAAGGCGAGCGTGGCGTTGCTCGTGCAGCTGCTCGCGAGCAGACCGATAGACAGATAGAGCATGCCCAGCAGCACCACCGCGAGGTAGCCCGTGATGATGGGCCCGGCATCGAGGGCTGGCGACGCGAAGAGCGCGAGCGTTGCCGGAAACACGAGCGTGGGCAGCAGCATGCACAGCAAGAACAGCACGCTGCCCGCAAACTTGCCCAGCACCAGCGCGGGCGTGCCCACGGGGCTTGCGAGGAGGGGCTCGATGGTGCCGCTGCGATACTCGTCGGCAAACAGCCGCATCGTGATGGCGGGGGCGAGGGGCAGCAGCAGCCAGCCGCTGGCGTCAAACAGCGTGCGCATCGTCGCGGGCTGGTTGGGCAGCAGCACGCCGATGGCAAACACCACGCCCATGAGCAGCGTGCAGAGGGCGATGATGATCCACCCTGCGGGCTGGCGGAAGTAGCTCCAGAGCTCGCGGCGGACGATCGCCGGGAAGCCCGCGAGCGGGTTGAGGCCTGGGCTTGTGCTTGTCGTCATGGCGTCCCCCCAGCTCGCGGACCATCCAGCGTGGCGGGGGGCTGGCTCTGCTCGGCGCTCGCAGCGGCATCGAGGCGAGCCCGCAGCCGAAGCTGCTGCTCGCTCGGCGCGACCTCGCGGCGTGCGGCGTCCCACGAGGCAGCGTGGGGTATGGAAGCGGGCGGCGCGAGCGCGGGCCGCGCGGGTTCGCTGTTGGGGGCAGTGTTTGCTGCGCTGGCACCCGCGCTGTCGGTCGCGTGCGCAAACACCTGCTCGAGCGTCGCGCGCTGCTCGCGCACGAGGTGCAGGGGCATGCGGTGGGCGAGGGCTGCGAGCGCGATCTGCTCGCGCAGGGCCTGCGTGTCGGCGCCTGCGCTCTGCACGAAGCACGACCACACGCTGCGGGCCTGGGCTTGTCCGGCCTGGGCTTGTCCGGCCCGGACTTGTTCGGCCCGCACTTGTTCGGCCCAGATATGCCCGCCCGGAGTTTGCCCCCACTGCTGCGACACGCGGGTGACGCCCTCCATCGCCGCGATCACAGCTGCCAGGGCGTGCGCGCTGCTCTTGTCCTCTTCGGGCGCAAAGGCCGCGAGCTGCACGCCCCCAAGCCCCGTGGCAGCGGCAAGCTCGCTGGGCGAGCCATCGGCTTTCACCACTCCGCCCGCGATGATGACCACGCGATCGCAGAGCTTCTCGACCTCGGTCAGAATGTGGCTGCTCAGCAGCACCGTGCGATCGGCAGCAAGCTCGCGCACGAGGCTGCGGGTTTCGTGCACCTGCGTGGGGTCGAGCCCGTTGGTGGGCTCATCGAGCACGAGCGCGGGCGGGTCGTGCAGCAGGGCGCTCGCCAGGCCCACGCGCTGCTTGTAGCCCTTGCTCAGCGTGCCGATGCGCCGCAGCGACACATCGCGCAGCCAGCAACGCTCCAGCACGCGGGAAATCGCGCGCGTGCGGTCCTTGCGGGGCATGCTCCAGAGCCTGCCGCGATAGTGCAGGTAGTCTTCCACGGGCATCTCGTGGTAGAGGGGCGTGGCTTCGGGCAGATAGCCCAGCAAGCGCATCGCCTGATGCCGTGCATCGCGCGTGTCGTGCTCGCCCACGCGCACGCATCCCGCGTCGGGCATGATGCACGAGGTGATCATGCGGATCGTCGTCGTCTTGCCCGCGCCATTGTGCCCCAGCAGCCCGGCGATCTGCCCCGGGCGGAGCGCAAAGCTCACCCCCTGCACGGCGTGCAGATTGCCAAAGCGCTTGTGGACTTGGTCGACGACGATCATTGGGTTATAGGTCGCTTTATGTGTTCGGACAGTGTTCGGAGATTTCGCCTCTGTCGCATCCCGCAGGCGGAACCCTCGTATTGTCTTTCGGGTGGGGCGTGGGAGCCTCAGTAGGTTTTGGTGGCCTCGGAGTGCGATGGGTCTCAAGTGGGCTCGATTCCGAGCCGACGCGAAGGTTGGGTTTTGGTGCTTCTTGCAAGGTTGTCCGCAGCGTGCGGGGCGAGTTGCGAGGATTCGCAACCGCTTTGGGCGCAAAGGCATCCAAACCAGGAGCGTCTGACCGGCAAGGCGTCACGAAAGAGTTGCTACGCGTGAACCAGTTTCTCGTGCCTGTTCAGCCTTCGGTGCCCACTGGGCAAGCCCAGCCCCCTGCGGCCGCGAGCGAGAGCTCTCGGCACACGATTGTGGATGATCGCTCGCCAACCCCGCCCGCAGGCCGGCCCGGCGGCACGCCGCAGGGCGAGCCTGGACTTTCGTCGGGCCTCACCCCTTCGCGTGCCCCCATGTCGGGTGCGGGCGACGAGCCGACGGGCGATGCCGTGCCCTTGGTGCCCATGCTGGATGCTTCGCTTGCGACGCTCGCGCTCTCGCTGCTGAGCGCCATTGGCGAGGGCGTGGGGCTGGCAACGCGCGGCGGCAGGATCATCTGGGATAACGCGATGCTCGCGGGGCTGAGCAGCGCGATGCGCGAGCGCATCAGCACGCAGTGCCGGCAGTTTGACAAGGACCACCCGCTGACGCCCAAGAGCGTGAAGGTGCCCAAGGGCTGGCTGCCCCCGCGGAGCGAGCAGGTGCTGGCGGAGGAGGACAAGTTCTTTGAGCTTGTCGTCACGCCCGTGAGCCGTGCGACGCTGGATGCGATCGGGCCCGACGTGGAGAGCTGGGCGGAGTGCCTGGTGCTGGTGGTGCGGGACGTGAGCGCGGCAAGGCGGCTGCAGCACCGTATCAACGCCATCGACCAGGCGGGCAGCGAGCTGCTGCGCTTCGACACCGAGCTGATGCGCAAGCTGAACGCGGTGGAGCGCCTCAAGCACCTCGAGGACAAGATCGTTCGCTTCTGCCGCGACCTGCTGCACTTTGACCACTTCGCGATTCGCCTGCTGGACAAAGCGACGGGCAAGCTGGAGCTCGTGCTGGGGTGCGGCTTGCCCAGCGACTATGACAGCTTTGCCATCCGCCCCGCGCTGGAGGGCAACGGCATCACGGGCTATGTCGCGGCGAGCGGTCGCAGCTACATCTGTACTGACACGCAGGGCGACAAGCTCTATCTGCCGGGCGTGAACGACGCCAAGAGCAGCCTGACGGTGCCCCTGCGACTGCAAGACCAGATCATCGGCGTGCTGAACGTCGAGAGCGTGCAGAGCAAGGCCTTTGGGGATGAGGAGCGCCAGCTCTGCGAGATCTTCGCCCGCTACATCGCCGTGAGCATCCACATGCTCGACCTGCTGGTGGTGGAGCGCGTGACGACGAACCAGGCGATCAGCGGGCGCGTCGCGCTCGAGCTGAAAGAGCCCCTCGAAGACATCGCGCACGAAGTGGAGGCGATGCTGATTGAGCTGGGCAACCAGCCCGCTGCCACGCCTCACCTCGAGCGCATCAATCGTGATCTTGTGTCGATTCGGGCTCGGCTGCAGCAGTGTGCGGCTGGGCCCGCTGGGCTTTTGGGCGTGGAGCAGGCGCTGCACGTGCACGCGGTCGATCCGCTCATCGCGGGCAAGCGCGTGCTCATCGCCGACGATGAGAGCAAGATTCGCACCATCATCGGCAAGGTGCTGGAGCAGCGCGGGGGCGTGGTCGTGGTCGTCGATAGCGGCGAGCGGGCCATCGAGGCGCTGGCTGCGGGCGATGGCGAGTTTGACCTCGTCATCAGCGACATCCGCATGCCCGGGGCGAATGGGTATGAGGTGTTTAGCGCCGCGAAGAAGCGCAAGGCAAGCCTCCCCGTGATTCTCATGACGGGCTTTGGCTACGACCCCAGCCACAGCATCGTGCGTGCGAGCCAGGAGGGGCTGCAGCGCGTGCTGTATAAGCCCTTCCAGGTGGAGCGGCTGATGGATGAGGTGAAGAAGGCGCTGGCGTAGGAGTCGTGGGCTTGGGTGCGCGCGGAGGTGATGGGTGTGTTCGGAGGAGTGGGCGCCGAGGGCACAGGCGAGACGCCTGTGCCACCCTCATGAGACCAAAGAGGAAAAAGGCAGCGCTCACCACGCTGTAACGCGTGTGACCGGGAAGGTGCTGCCTGGCTTGGCCCACTCATCAAAGAAGTTCCAAGTCAGCAAGCCATCCTCACTCCCGGGCTCGAGCAGATAGACCACGAGCGTGCCGAGGGGTTGGTCGGTCCGCACGATCGTCGTGCCAGCAGGCAGCGTGATCGTCTGCTTCGTGGGCGTCGCTTCCGCCAGCAGCAGCACATGCCCTTGAAACGCGCGGCTCGCGGGCGACACGCTCTCGATTGTGTATTGCTCGGCTTGCACTTCTTGAGCAGCGTCGAGCGTCTCGAGCTCGATGCCGTGCATGCGCAGGTTCTCGATTGCGCTTGGCACAGCGGTGGTGAACGCGTAGGCCCTGGGCCTGCTGACAAAGTGCGTGCCTTCGTAGCGGTTCCACACCTCAACGTCGTACGTCCGTTCCTCTCCCGTGTTGGTCCAGCGGCCCGCGCGGCGCTCCTCGACGTATCCCAGCAGCGCAGCGTTCGTTGGCGCCTTCGCGGCTGCGCCACGAATCGCGATCTCTCGCCCCGCGTGCTTGCCCTTGCCCGCGCCGTCTTCATCTGCCTCGCGCACGAGCTGCCGCAATGTGTCCTTGCTGCGTGCCGTCTCGCGCAGCACCTCGAGGGCCAGGGCCCGGCTACCCGCGACACGATCTTTGTAGCTGCTGTAGCTGTAGCTCTCGCTCAGAATGCCGATGCGATTGCGCAGCCCGAAATAGCCCGTGCTGTAGCGGGGGAGCGCTGGAAAAGTCGTCCACTTGGTGTGCTCACGCTTTGCGCCATCGGGCACGCTGGGGTCCGTTTCGTTGTACTGGCCTTCAAAGTCGCCATAGAAAAACGTGTGGATGCGATGCTCCGCGAGCATCGCACGATCGATGCGTGCAAAGAACGTGTCGCGCGTCCATGTGATCAGCGCTTCGTTGCCTGCGGGCACCTTGGGGCCCGCATACGTCATCAGATATCGATGCCAGCTGCCGTTGCTGGTGTGCCCGTCGACGATCACGTGCGGGTCCCACTCGTGCACGAGACGCACGAGGTTTCGCCCCTCGGGGGTCTTCAGCTTGCCGAAGTCTCGGTTGAGGTCCAGGTCCATCGCGTTGTGCCGCTGGCCCGCGCCTTGGGCGGGGCCGCCTTGCCCGGGGCGAGCCACTTCGATAGCGCGGAAGCGGTCGTTGCCATCGGGGTTGTAGTTGGGGGCGATGATGACGATGAGGTCCTTCAGCAACTGCTCGCTGTCGGCAAGCGTGCCCAGCGCCAGCTCGCGCGCGAGGATGAGGTACGCCTCTTTCGCGTCCACCTCGCCCGCGTGGATGTTGCCAAACAGCAGCACGATCGCGCGGCCCTCGTTCTCGGCAAGCTCGCGGGCTCCCTGGGGTGTCTGCACCTTGGGCTCGCTCAGCACGATCACGGGCATCTCGCGCCCTTCGACGGTCTTGCCCATGCTGAACCGGTGTGCGTTGGGCGTGGCTGCTGCGATCGCATCGAGCAGACTCACCACCTGCTCGCTCGTGCTCGTGGCCTGAAAGTCGCTGCTTTCTGCCACGGTCCGCAGGGCATCAACGGGGCTTGCCGCAGCAGTCCAGAACGCGCTGGGAGCAAAGACAACAGCCGGCGCAGGCTGCGGAGCGCTCGCAGTCGCGACGGGCTGCGCAAGCCCGGCATGCGGAGCGAGCACCAGCATCGACACAAGCAGACAACCAGCACGCGATGCGATGGACTGCAAAGACCCGACAGCTGGCATGGACATGGGCATGAACATGCGCAAAGCGTAGAGGCGGTTGCGCTCGTCCGACGATGCTTCTCTACGCTGCGGGCATGCTTCGCACATCTCCATGGTCAGTCCTCTACGCCCTCGCCTTGCTCGCGGCTGCGTCGCTCGGTGCGTGCGGCACGAACCCCACACGCGGCAACGCCAGCACGCAGGCCCCTGCACCAAAGGCCACCTGGGCCCTCGCCCTGCACGGCGGCGCAGGCACCCTTGACAAAGACGCCGACCCGGCACTGCTCAAGGCCTATGAGGCCGCCCTCGCCAGCGCGCTGCGCACCGGCACCACGATCCTCTCGCAAGGCGGGAGCGCACTCGCTGCATGCGAGGCCGTGGTGCGCGAGCTCGAGGACAACGAGCTCTTCAACGCCGGTCGGGGTGCAGCGATCAACGAGCAAGGCGTCGTCGAGCTCGACGCGGCAATCATGGATGGCAGCACAGAGCACTACGGAGCCGTCACGGGCGTGACAACCGTCCGCAACCCAGTGTCGCTCGCGCGCACGCTCATGCAGCAGCAGCGCTTCCGCATGCTTGCTGGGCAGGGTGCCGAGGCCTTCGCAAACGACTACCCGGTGTTGCAGCGCGTGCCCAATGCGTGGTTCATCACGCCGCGACGGCTGCGGATGCTGCAAGACGAGCTCGCCTCGCGCACTTCGAGGTCGCACGCGGCGAGCGTGCAATCGACCGCGCCCTCGCGACTCGGCACCGTGGGGTGCGTGGCGCTCGACAGCGCGGGCAACCTTGCCGCCGCGACAAGCACGGGCGGAATCACGGGCAAGCCAGCGGGGCGCGTGGGCGATGCGCCGCTCATCGGCAGCGGCACGCTCGCGACGAGGCTCGTCGCCATCAGCTGCACGGGCTCGGGCGAGCAGTTCATCCGCGTCGGCGCCGCCCGCGTGCTCGCGCAGCGCATCGAGCTGCTGGGCGAGAGCGTGCACGAGGCCGCATCGCACGTGATCTTCGAGAAGCTCGCCAAGGACGACGGCGGGCTTATCGCCCTCTCCGCCGATGGCAGCATTGCCATGCCCTACAGCACCACGGGCATGTATCGTGCGTGGGCGCGCGAGCAGAGCAACGGCTCGGTGCAGTCGGGCGTTGCGATCTTTGAGGAGAGCACGCCATGAGGCAGACCATGATGCAGACAAGCATGCACGCGCTCCGCACCCTGCTCACGCTGAGCTGCCTTGCTTTAGCGCTCACTGTGCTGGTGCCCCTGGGTGGCTGCGCCGCTCGCCGGGGCCCGCTCATCCCCATCGGCGGATCGCTCGACGCAGCCAACACCATCGCCTTCGAGGCCATGCTCGCAGGCTTACCAAGGCACCCCACGATCATCATCGCCCCCTTCGCCAGCGCCGAGCCCGACGAGAGCTGGGAGCGGGCCCGCGCGATGTTCGAGCAGCACGCACCCGGCGCCCGCATCGAGCGCATGCGCGACCCCAGCCTGGGGCATGAAGACGAGCAAGCCGCCGTGCGGCAGTTGCACGCCGCACACCTGCTCTTCTTCACCGGAGGTGACCAAAGCCGCATCATGCAACGCATGTGGTCGGCCCCGATGCTCGTCGCGGTGTTTCGCCGCGACCTGCGCGTCGCGGGCACCAGCGCGGGCGCAGCGGCCATGAGCCATCCCATGTTCGTTGGCGGCACCAGCGAGCAAGCCCTGACCAACGCTCCGCACGACGACGAGAGCACCCCGCTGGGCAAGCCCCCGGGCCCGCGCACAGGCGTCCGCCTCAACAACGGCATGGTGCTGGGCACGCCCATGCTCTTTGACACCCACGCCCTCGCCCGCGGACGCTACGGGCGCATGCTCGCCGCCCTCCGCAAGCAGCACCACCTCGCGGCGCTGGGCCTCGCCGATGCGAGCGGAGCCGTTGTCGAGCAAGTGGGAGGCACAACCACCATCCGCATGCTGCACGATCATGGGGGCGTTCTGGCGTGGCTTGAGAGCGCGGAGAGCAAGTTCTGGACGGATTCTCGCAAGGACGTTTCGCAAGGCCTTGAGCCGCCGGGCGTGCTCGACAGCGATGGGGCGCGCATCAGCCTGCTGCACGCGGGAGATATCGTGGAGCTCTCCCGCGCTTCTCGCGCGCGAGCCGCGGGCAAGGCGGGCCGCGCGGGATTTGGCTCCGACTCGTCCCTGCTCGTCACGCGTGCGGTGCTGCGGTCCTCGGGCACAGACATTCGCGAGCTGCCCATCCGCACGCCAGGACAGCAGCCATCCGTGCGCGAGCCCGACGCAGACGCCCGCGCCTACGACGATGGCGTGCTGCAAGCCCTGCTCACGCGCCTTGCACGCCAGCCCGACCGAATGTTCAGCGTCGATAGCGAGCGCACCCGCGTGCGCGTCTGGGCAGACAGCCAGACGCGCTTCGCGCTGCACGCATCGGGCGTTTGCACGGTGTGGGCTGCGCGCATCGCTATCGACGTGCGCTCTGCGAACGCCGACGCAAACGCCGACTCGGCGCTCACTCCCGTTCCAAGTCCTTGATGATCTTTCGGTTCTTGAGCTTGTCCATGGGCGACATGCGATCGAGCAGCAGCACGCCCTCGATGTGGTCAAACTCGTGCTGCATGCAGCGAGCGAGCAAGCCGCTGGCGCGCACGCGGAAGGGCTGCCCGGTCGCATCCACCGCGCTCATCTGCACCACGGGCGGCCGGAGCACCTTGCAGCGCACCTCGGGCAGACTCAGGCAGCCTTCTTCGCTGGGCTCGACGACGCCCTCGCTCGCCTCGACGATGGGGTTGACAAACACGAGGGGTCCGTCGGACCAGGCTGGCGCGCCCTCTACCACGGTCATCGGGTCGCGCTTGCGGGCGTCGTCTTTCGGGCGGGGCACGTGCAGCACGAACATCCGCCACGCCAGGCCCACCTGCGGGGCAGCGAGCCCGATGCCCTCTTCCTCTCGCATGATTTCCAGCATGCGCTGAGCAATCGCGGGCAGCCCCTCGTCGATTGCCACGGGGCTGCACCGCTCGCGCAGCACCACCGCTGGGTAGACGTGCAGGCGCAGGCTCGCGGGCGAGGTCTGCTTCGGGTGGACGAGCGAGGCCCGTTCGAGCGGGACCTTGCCTTGACCAGACTTTGCGCCAGGACTTTGACCGGAAGGGGCGGGCATGCGCCGCAGGATATGAGCCCGCAGCGGCACGCGTGCCCGCAGCGGGCGCCCAAGGTGATCGCCGCGGGCGACGCCTGCTACGCTCGCGTTGCATGCGTCACGGTTTGCTCGTTGCCTTTGCTCTTCTCGCTGGTGCCGCCTCGCCTGTGTGGGTGCACGCGCAGGTGGCGGTCATTGAGCTGCCGCCAGCTCCGCCCGCGGCGAGCGGTGCTACTGCCCAAGCCAAGCCAGAAGCCGCGCCCGCCCTCACGACCGAAGACGAAAAGACCCTGCTCCGCGCCCGTGAGCTGCTGGCAGCCGAAAAGCCCGCGCAGGCAGAGAGCCTGCTTACCACCTGGCTCGACAACGCCGTCGCCACCGGGCAGGGCACGAGCAACCTCGCTGCCGAGGCCCTCTACTTGCGTGGCAACGCCAAGCTCGCGCAGGACCGGGAGTACGACGCGCTCGTGGACTACGAGCAGGTCGTGAACGGATTTCCGGGCAGCGAGTTCTTTGCCCGCAGCCTGGAGCGCGAGTTGCAAGTTGCGAAGCTCTACTTTGGCGGGCGACGCCGCCCGACCGTGCTCGGGCTGCGCATCGACAGTGGCGTGCCGCTCGCGGAGGAGATCGTGCTGCGCATCGTCGAGCGGCTGCCCGGCAGCAGGCTTGCGGAGCGGGCGCTGCTGGAGCTTGGAGACTTCTATGCCCGCACGCGCGACCTGCGGATGGCAAGCGAGGTCTACGACGTGCACACGCGCGTCTTTCCGCGCAGCCCGCAGAGGCCCCTTGCGATGCAGCGGCTGGTGTATAGCAGCATCGCGCAGTTCAAGGGCCCCAACTACGACACGAGCGTGCTGAGCGACGCCAAGGTGCAAGTGGAGCGGTTTGCCACCGAGTTTCCGGCTGTTGCCCAGCAGACGGGCATGACCGACTCGCTGGTGGCACGCGTGGACGAGAGCCAGGCCCAGGCGATGCTCGAGCGGGCGAGGTGGTACATCACGCGAGACGACGCGCCGGCTGCGAAGGTGTTTTTGCAGCGATTGGTGCAGCGGCACCCGCAGTCAGCCGCGGCGCAAGAGGCGCTGACGATGCTCGAGCGCAGCGAGCCCTTGCAGCCCCAAGGCAGCGCGAAGCCCGAGGCTTCGCAAGCGGCTGGGCAAGAGTCCGGGCAAAAGACCGGGCAAGAAACTGCACCAAAGCCCGGGCGAGGCACGCCATGAGGGGCCGGGCCCTGCGGTGTGGACGTGGGCTGCGTGGGGTTGCGCTCCTTGGCACGCTGCTTTGGGCGCTGGCGAGCGGGCTGGGCCTGCTTGCCTCGTGCGCCGCGAACCCGCGCGAGGGCTTTGCGATCGCGACCGAGCCCGCCTTTGGCATCGAGACGGTGTTCGTGCCCGTGTTTCGCAATCGCACGCTGAGCACAGGCACCGAGAGCCTGCTGACCGAAGCCCTGATGAAGCAGATCCAGGCCCGCACGGGCATGCGCGTGGTGGGCAGCGAGGCGAGCGCCCAGAGCGTGCTGCGGGGCGAGATCACGAACATCGAGATGCGCCGCCTGAGCCTCGACAGCACCACAGGCTTGGTGCAAGAGGTTGCCCTCGTCATCACCGCCGACTTCTCGTGGACGAACACGCAGACGGGCAAGGTGCTGGTGGCCCGCAAGAACTTCACGAGCGTCGACAGCTTCGTCCCCAGCCGCCCCACGGGCGAACGCCTCGCGACGGGCGAGAACGCCGCGGTGCAAAGGCTCGCGGGCGACATTGTGGACACGCTGAGGCAGAGCTGGTAGGGCGGGCGGCAGGGCCTACGGTGGCGCATGGAGACGGACGTGCAAGCACTGGAGCGCTTCGTCGCCGAGAACGACGACCTGCTGGAGCTCGAAGAGCGCATCGGCAGGTTCAACGTCTTTGACGCTCTCCGCGTCGCGCGGGCCGAGATTCGCCACAGCAACTTCCTCGCGTGGTTGCTGAGCCCGGGCGAGAGCCACGGGCAGGGCGACATCTTTCTCAAGGGCGTGCTCATGGACATCCTGCGCAAGGCTCGCGCGCAGGACGTGAAGCCGCCCATCAGCCCGATCGATCTCGACGGGGCCGAGCTGCACGGCGTGCAGGTGCGTCGCGAGTGGAAGAACATCGACCTGCTCATCGAGTCGCGCGAGCCACGGTTTGTCGTGGCGATCGAGAACAAGGTCGACAGCGGCGAGCACTCCGACCAGTTACAGCGATACGAGGACACGATCGCCGCGTCGCACCGGGGCGTGCCCGCGCTGTTCGTCTTTCTCACTCCCGAGGGCGAGGATGCCTCGGACGACAACTGGGTGACGTACTCCTACGCCGACCTCCATCGCGTGCTGTCGCGCCTTCGCTCGCAGGCAGGCGGGTCCCTCGGCGCCGATGTCGCGGTCTTTCTTGAGCATTACCTCCGTCTCGTTGGGAGCCGCTTTATGAGCGACGCGGACATCGACCGTCTGTGCCGGCAGATTTACACCAACCATCGCAGGGCTCTCGAACTGCTGTTTGAACGCGTCGACGTCGGCGGCTCGGGCGCTGGCAACGTGATTGCGCGCTGGATGAGCGAACGCCCGCAGCACTACCGCGTGCTCATCAGCCGCGCGGGGTGGGTGAAAGTGTTGCCCACCGCGTGGATCGGCCCGCTCATGCACGAGGACGGCTCGCCCGCACCGGGCGGCGCGGAGCTCTACTGGGAGTTCGAAGTCACGCGGACCTCGATCAAGATGCGCTGCGTCGTGGGCAGTGTGGGCGACACCGAGCGTCGCAAGCGCGTCATTCAGGCGCTCATCTCCGAGCACGGGAGGAGAGAGTTTGGCTTCCGCATGCAGCGCAAGGAGCCCACCGATCGTTGGACTCGCATCTACGCCGAGCGCATCGTGCAGTACACCGAGGATGAGCCCGCCGACGAGGACCAGATTCTCAAGGCCCTCGACAAGCACTTTGCCCCATTTCAGAAGCTCGCCCCCGCGATCGCCCAGGTCGTGCGCAGCACGCCTTGATCGCTTTCCACGGGCAAAGCCGCCCGCCCGACCCCGCTTTTCCCCCTCCCACCCCAGATTCCGCTCCAGATTCCGCCCCCCGCGCGCTTTTCTTCCGCTCGCCTCCTCCGGGCCTCCTATACTTGACAGACTGCCGGTCTGTGCTTTCGTCGCGCGGGACGTGTTGTCGTGTGTCGGGCCTATCGCGATTTTACTCGGGCGTCGCCTTTGGTTCGCTGTCTGCTTTGGTTCGTGCCCGGGTGAGATCGAGTCTGAAATGAAGAACATCTTTGTTGGTAATCTCCCGTACAGCGCGAGCGAGGGCGACCTCGAGACCCTTTTCTCGCCGCATGGCACGGTGGCCCGCGCCCAGATCATCATCGACCGTGAAACCGGTCGCTCCAAGGGCTTCGGCTTTGTCGAGATGCCAAATGACGACGAAGGCGCTCGCGCCATCGAAGCCATGAACAACCACGACCTCGGCGGGCGCAAGCTCGTCGTCAACGAGGCTCGTCCTCGTGAGGCTCGCCCGGCGGGCGGCGGTGGTGGCGGCTGGGGTGGTGGCGGCGGCGGCGGCGGTGGCCGCGGCGGCTTCGGTGGTGGCGGCGGCGGTGGCCGCGGTGGCTTCGGCGGCGGTCGCAGCGGTGGCGGCGGCGGCGGTGGCTGGAGCGGTGGCGGCGGCGGTCGCAGTGGCGGCGGCGGTCGCGGTCGCGACGGCGGCAGCAGCGGCGGCGGTGGCGACTGGGGCGGTGGTGGCGGCGGCCGCGACAGCGGCGGCAGCTCCAGCGGCTGGTAAGCCCGACCCGATTTTCTGCTGAAGCTTGAGTCGACTCAATCGCTTCGACAGCAATCTTTAGCTCACTTCAGCCGCGACGTGCTTGCACGTCGCGGCTGTGTTTTTGGCATCGCGGGCCGGTCGTGCGCCGAGCGAAGGCGCAAAAGTCGCGCCCGCCAAGGGCCGATAGGCCTTGCATGATGTCCTCGCGTCCCACCCGCCACCTGCTCCGGCTTGTTGCATGCGCCGCGTGCATGATCACGCCCGCTCCAGCCACTGCCCACCCCGACCATCACGCCCCCAAGGCCGCGAGCATGACCGCCGCCAAGCGCTCCGCCGCCGCCACGAAGGCGCTCGCCACCCTGCGCGAGGCATGGGCCCCGACCACCGGCGTGCAGCTCTCACTGCGCGACGACGCGAACGCCGCCCGCGCGACGCTCACGCTGCTTGCTTCGGGCGAGCTCGCGTGGCTGTGGTGGGACACCGCGCTGGACCAACCCGCGGGCGGGCCTGGCAGCAGCCCCCGCGCGCCCGACGCGATGCTCGTCGCCTCGCAGGGCTCGGTCGCCACGCGTCGCGGCTTGCACGACCGCAGCAAGGCGAGCGAGCGCCCGCTGCACGCGATCGTGACGAACGAAGCGAACCTCTGGACGCCCTCGCCAGGCCCGTCGCAACTGCTGCTCGCGCCCTGGCCCCGCCTCGCGCGGCTCGCGACAGACTTGGAACACGCCGCCGACACGCTGGTGGAAGTGCAAGGCACCACCGCGAGCGCCCGCAGCAAGGCCCTGGGCATCGCGCTCTCATGGGACACCACCACGGGCGCGCTGCTCACCCTGGAGCGCAGCGTGCCCGACGTATCGCTGCGCGAACGCGCGGAGTATGCGTACGCCGCGACCGCGATGGGGCAAGCTGCCGCGCTGCCCACCGCCATCACCCTCAGCGTGCTGCCCACCGAGCACGCGGACGCGGCGACGACGCAGCCCGCACCGAAACCACCAGCGCCCACACGCTGGACAATCCAGTCCGCCCAGCGTGGCACGCAGGCGGAGTTTGCAAGCAGCGTCGCCATCGACCTTTCCCGCTGGAACATGCACCGCTTCGACCCTGCGACGGGCAAGGTCTTCGACGCCACCGGCGCTGTCGTGGGTGGCGAGCTGAATGTCAGCGTCGCAGGCCTGACCGACCACATCGAGAACAAGCGTGCCAGCAGCTACAACGCCGTCGCGAAGTGGGGCGCCATCGCCTGCGGCTTGCTCGTGCTGGGCGTCGTGGTCGACATGATCCGCCGCCGGCTGTGACGGAGCGTGACGAGGCAATGGCCTTGCCAAGTGGGTCAAAAAAAGGGCCAAGCACAGAGACGCAGAGACGCAGAGGAAGATGAGAGAGCTCGTGCGTTTGGTCGAGTAGCATGATCGCCGTGAGATCGACGATGCGACAACGATGCCGTCCTCACAGGTCAGCCCGTCTTCGCTCCACACCCCTCGCCCTTCTCCGCTTGCGCCTTCTCGCTCAGTCTGCACGCTGAAATCGAGCCTTCTCTCGCTGCCAGCTCAGTTCGCACCGGGCTCGCCCTGCGCGGGCTGCAGCATGGGGGGAATGGGCGCGTCGCCCGGAATCTCGGGCATCGGGGTGCCATCCGCCGTGGGGGGGTCGCTGCCTGGCAGGGGCTTGAGCAGGCTCTCCATCGTGGCGCGGAGCTGCTTGGCGGTGAGGGCGGGCAGGGCGAAGGCCCAGGGGCTCAGCCGGTTGTGCAGGCCCGCAGCGAAAGTGGTCTGCTGCTGGGCGCGGGAGGCGAGGGCCGCAGCGTGGGCATCGGCATCGGCCTTCGCCGCGACGGGATCGGTGTTGGCGGCGGGTGGCTTTGGGGCCTGCGTGTCGAGCGAGGCGTCGTAGGAAACGCCGATCGTGATCCAGGGCTTGGGGGAGCTTGGTGCTGGCTCAGTGGTTGCCGGATTCGAGGCTTGACTCGTCGCCGAAGCTGGCGGATGGTCGACGGTTTGAACGCGGAAGACGATGCCATCGAAGGTGATGAGCGTTGTCTGCACGCCCTGCGAGAAGTCGACGCCCGAGGCGGGCATGACATCGTCGATCGTGACGCTCGCGAGGGGCGTGACGACGCGCTGGGGCGTCGTTGTGTCCTTCAGCTCGCGCCCCTCGGGCAGGTTCTCCACCAGGTAGCTCTCTTCCTGCTCGCTCTTGCGCACGACGACGAGCGGCGCGGGCAGGGCACCATCCGCGCCCTTGGGTTGCTGCACGATCGCCTTGGCAAAGCGCGAACGCTCAAGCTCGAGCACGCTGCGCTCCACCCACTGCATGGGGTCGATCGGAGCCGTGAACGTGCCGCTGATGAGCAGGCTTTGGGTAGCGCCCGACTGGCGTGCAAAGCTCGCGGCTTGGCTGGCATCGCCCGTCGCGCTCTGCTGGGCCTTGCCCAGAATCACCTTCGCGAGCGGCGCGTCGTTGCTGCCCAGCAGGCTGACGAGCACGGGCGAGACGCTTGTGCCATCGGGCGTGCTCGCGCCACTGGGCTTGCTTCCGCTGCTTGCGGTGGGGTCCTGCACGCTCAGTCGCTCATAGAGCGCGGGGTCGCTGGTCTTTGTCTCGAGCACGCGGGCCTCGAGCAGGCCTCGCACGAGCCTCGTGATGGGCTCAGGCTGCGCGGGGTAGTTGCCCTTGTCGGCAAGCACCCATCCGGCGGGCGTGCGATTGATGCGCAGAGTCTTGCCGTCGCGCAGCAGCTGCACGCGGGTAATGTCCGCGGCTTTGCTCGCGAGGGCGGGGAGCAGCAGGGGGGCTTGCTCGCCGGTGGCCCTTGGGGTGCTCGCGGGCGCGGAAGACCTGCCGTCAACGAGCACGGCGGCAGCGCCGAGGCCTGCGGCAGCGAGAACGAGCACGATGATGGCGTTCTTGTTCATGGGGGGTCGAGAAAGCGTGCGACAAACAGACGATGCAAGAGAACGGGTGCTTGCGGGGCTCATGCGCCCGCAAGGTCATGCGGCCTTGCGGACATGCCAACGTAGACCCGCGATGATGAGCGCCACCGCGATGACGGCAAGCGGCACGAGCGCGATGTTCACGGCACGCAAGAACCAGCCAAGGCGGTCGATGTCACGCTGCATCGTGAGGTTGACTGCCCGCAGGTCCTTGCGGCTTTGTGCAAACTCCTGCTGCAACTTCGCGAGCTCTTCCTGCTGCTCGGCGCTCAGCAGCAGCCCCTGCTCGCTCGCGCCTTGCTGCGTGCGCAGCTGCGCGATGCGCTGGCGGGTGTCCTCCACCTTCTGCTCCAGACGCTGCTTCTCTTTCAGGCTGTCCTGCTCGGCACGCTTGCGGATGTCCTCGACACGCGTGAAGGGGCGGTTGCCCAGGTCGCGCGTGCGCACCGCAACAAGGTCCGTCGAGCCCGCGAAGTTGTCCACAGCCGCGACGATCAGGTCGCCGTTGTCCGCGAGCTTCTGCACCGCGGGCACGCCCGGCAGAAACTGCACCTCGCGCACCCACAGCTGGTCTGCCAGGATGTCGGCGTCGGCAAACAGCAGCACGTTGATCGCTTCGCCCGTTGCCTTGTGAGACTCGACGGGCGCGATGGGCTCGCCCCCGGCGTTCTTGGGCACTTCAGCGAATGCACTGCGCACGCTGCCCTCGAGGCGAGCCGCAAGCGTGAGCTGCTGGTTGCCCGGCACGAAGCGGGTGAAGAGGCCCTTGGGGTCGGGCTGGGCGCCCAAGGCTGCAACGTCCATGTTTGTGGCGGCCCGCGTGGTCATGAGCAGGGGCGTCAGGCGGGCGCGGGGTGCGTCCTTCTGGGCTGGGTCCACTTCGGTGGCGCGAATGAACCCGCTGCTGGCAAGGTTGATGTTTTGCACCTGGCTGGTGATGGGGTCGTCCTTTGCCAGGCTCTCGCCCCGCATCTCCAGCCACACGACGTAGGGCACCTGCTCCTGGCTGCGGCCCGCGCTCACGCGAAGGGCAAGCTCCTGGTCGGCCGCGAGCTGCGACGCGGGAACCTCAACGCCATACGCGCCGAGCAGGCGCGAGAGCTCGCTCGCCTGGTCGGCAGGGTCGGGCAGAGCCTGCGGGTTCATGGGCATGTCGCTCTCGCAGAGGGGATCGACAAGCACGATGGTGCGTCCACCCCGAAGGATGAACTGGTCGATGGCGTAGAGCGCGTTCTCGGGCAGCTGCTTGGCGTGCGCCAGCATCAGCACGTCGACATCCTGCGGAATGCTCACGAGCTCATCGAGCTTTGCCCCGAGGTTGCGGACTTCGTAGAGGGCCTTGAGATCATCAAACACACGGAACTGGCGCGTGGGGGCGGGCTGGCGCGTCCGCGGATCGATGCGGAACCCCCCCTCCACCTGCAGGCTGCTGATGTATCCCACGACGCGCTTCTTGGGGTTGGCGAGGTTCGCGACGATCTTGCTGATGTCATACTCCAGCAGGCGGTCGCGTTGCAGGTCAAAGAAGGGGATGACCTCCTTCGTGTCGATGGTGTTGGTGCCCACGAGGCCAAAGAAGAAGTTCTCGCCCGCGGGGCCAGCGGGCACGCCCTGCAGGCCAGCCGCGAGGGCGGCGTCCTCGCTCTCGCTGTTGGGCTCGGGGTCGATGACGTTCACGACGACCTTGCCGTTGCTGACGCGGGCGTATTCCTCCAGCAGCTCGCGCACGCGCTTGGCGTAGCTCTCAAGCTGGGCCTGGCCCTTGGCGAGCGAGGCGGAGTAGTAGAGCGAGAGCGTGACGGGCTCGCTGGGGCTTTGGGCGATGCGCTTGCTGCCAGCGGTGAGCGTGAAGATGCTGCCCTGCGTGGCATCCCAGCGTGCCCCGTGCAGCAGCTTGCCCGAGAGGGCGTTGAAGGCAACCAGCGACACAAGCGCAAGGGCGATGGCGCCGGCGACGCCCAGCGTGCGCGAGAGCTTGCGGGAGGATGGTGTGGTGCGAGGCGTGGACGAAGGAGGCGTGGACATGCGGGAGATTTTAGAGGGAGATGGGGCGGGAGTGTCAAGGAAGAGAAGAGGTGCCGAGGTGTCCAGGTGTCAAGGTTTCGAGGTGTCAGGGTGTCGAGGGAAAGCCGGCGGCACGGCATGCTCGCGTTTTCCCTTGACACCTCGACACCTCGACACCTCTCTCTTGTTCCGCCGTTCTTCCTACCCTGCCCCATGACCACCACGCTGTCCTCCGTCGAACGCTCTCGCCTTGCCAAGCAGATCGCTGAGATTGCCCTGCTGCGCGGCACCTTCACGCTGCGCAGCGGCAAGACGAGCAACTATTACCTCGACAAGTACCTGTTCAGCACGCGCCCCGAGACGCTGCGCCAGCTCGGGCCCCTGTTCGCAGAGCATCTGGAGAAGATGGAGGGTGCGCTGGGGCGGCGCGTCGCGCGAGTGGCTGGGGCAGAGCTTGGGGGCATCCCGCTCGTGACGATCACCGCGATGCAGACGGGCCTGCCCTGCATCTTCGTGCGGAACAAGAAGAAGGACTATGGCACCGCGAAGCAGATCGAGGGCAAGGTGGAGGCAGGGGACATCGTGGTGCTCATCGAGGACGTTGCCACGACGGGCGGGCAGGCGCTGGAGGCCGTTGCGAGCCTGCGCGAGGTGGGGGCAAACCCCGTCGGCGTGATCGCGACGATCGATCGCCTGGAAGGCGCGCGCGAGAACATCACGGGCGCGGGGCTGCTGTTTGACGCGCTGTTCACAAAGGCGGAGCTGGGCGTGTAGGGGAGGGGCCGGAAGAGAGGGATGGAGGGAAATTGGGAAAGAGGGATGGAGTGAAGGCGGGCGACGCGGGCACGACGGTGACTCGCGTCCACCGCCACGAAACACCTGCGGCACTTCTTCCCTTCTTCCCTCTCTCCCTCCATCCCTCCGTCTCTTCCCTTTCTCTCCTCTTTCTCTGCGTCTCTGTGTCTCTGTGCTGAAACGGAGTTTGCAACGCGTCCGCTCGCGAACGAGCGAGCGATATGACCGAAGGCATCTCCTGGGGAGCATCTCGTGACGAAGAAGTCCAAGCGTCTTGCTGCGAGCAAGCCCAGCCAGAAAAGGCCCATTGCAAAGAAGCCAGTTGCAAAGAAGCCGATCGCAAGTAAGCCGGTTGCAAAGAAACCAGTCGCGAAGCCCCGCGTCGCGAGCGAGGGCTCGCTGCGTCAGCCGCCCGGGCTGCCTGCGGGCGAGGTGCGGGCCCTGCGCGAGCTCTTCTGGCAGAACGTGCTGCGCGAGCTGCTCAGCGCGCTGGTGGTCGCGAGCATGAAGCGCCACGCCCCAACCAAGGGCAGCACCAGCGGCAGCATGAGCAAAGAAGAGGAGGCCCTGCTCGACGGGCGCGTGGGCCTTGTCACGCGCCGGGGCGAGCGCATCCCGGTTGCGAGCATCATCCCCGTGTTCGCAGCGACCGCAGGCCGCACGCCCATGCAGCGAGCGATGAGCGCTGCGGTCGAGGGCACGGTGTTTCAGATCGCAACGCCCGCGGGCGAGGTCTACACCCTGCCCCTGCATGAGGTGCGGGGGTTTCATGCCTTGAGCCAAGAGCTCATGCAGCAACTGTCGGGCGAGGAGGAGCCCGGCGGCAACCAGCACGACACCCCCTTCGGCTTTGCCGCCTTCACGAGCCTCGCCCGCACCACCTCGCGCAAGCCCGTGAGCGATGCGCCGGGCGCAGGCCACGAAGGGGCGGACTGAGGTGCGGGAACGCGCCATTGATGCTCAGCAAAGAAACGATGCTCGCCTACGCCATCCCCGCTGGCCCGCCCAGCTCGCGCGCCAGCCGCAGGTAGACCTGCACCTGCTCACGCACCTCGCGCAGGCTGTCGCCTCCGAACTTTGTGCGCAGGGCCCGCGCGACCTCGAAGGCCACGACATTCTCGAGCACCACGCTCGCCGCGCTGACCGCGCAGATGTCGCTGCGTTCATACTGGCTCTGCTGGGCCTGCTTGGTCGCGAG
>JAIYDA010000049.1 GCA_027487735.1 Planctomycetaceae bacterium
AGGGCGACCACAAAGGCTGTTGCGAAATTGTGGGGCAAAGCCCCCAACTGACAACGATTGTGGAAAAATGTCCTCGATTTTGCACCCGTTTCCGCTATCTTGACCGAATCTTGCAAGAGCAAGCATCGCGTGGGCTGCCTGCCTGGTGATGCTCTTCGTTTTCCTCCCTTCCTCCGGAACCCGAGGCTTACTGGCCTCGGGTTCTGTGTTTTTGGGTGAGCAAAGTCTTTGACAAGCAATCGTTCTTCCCGCGCTGCGATTCAGGGAGTGGGAACACGTGTGTCTGCCGCGTTCACGTCGTCGGTGCGTGGGCGGCAACCGCCAGCTCGAGCCCCTGCCCCAGCATCAGCAACGCACCATCGCTCATCGCAGGGCCCACAAGCTGCACGCCCAGCGGCAGCCTTTGACCATCCACCATCGCGTGCCCCGCGGGCACCTGGAGCACGGGCAGGCCTGTGAGGTTGATGGGCACGGTGTACACATCTTCCAGATACATCGCCAGCGGGCCCTGCGCCTGCTTTGCACCGAGCTTGAAGGCGGGCCCTGGCGTGGTGGGCAGGAGCACCGCATCGCAGGCGGCTCCAACCGCGCCCGTTGCCCCAGCGGTCGGGCCAGGGCCTCGCAGCACGCGCTCAAACTCGTGCAGCACCAGCCTGCGGGCCTTGAGAGCCGTGAGGTAATACGCGTCGTAGTAGCCGCTGCTCAGTACGTGCGTGCCCAGCAGGATGCGGCGCTGGGCCTCATGCCCAAAGCCCTCGCTGCGATTGCGGGCGATGAAGTCAAACAGGCTCTGCTGCTCGTCTTCGCTCTGCCCTGCGCGGGCAGCGCTCGCGCGGTGCCCATAGCGCACGCCATCAAACCGCGCGAGGTTGCTGCTTGCCTCTGCCGGCGCCACGATGTAATACGCCGCGACGGCTGCCCGCAGGCTGGGCAAGTCCACATCCACCACCTGAGCCCCGCAGGCCACGAGCGCGCTGCGCACGCTCGCGAGCATCTGCGCCACGCCCGGGTGGTTGCCCTCGCCCTGCGCCTGCGCGGGCAGGGCGATGCGCTTGCCCGCGAGCAATCGCGACGCTCGCTCGCCCGCGCTGCTCGCCTCGCCCGTGCTCTGCTGCACACACACCGCGACGGCCTGGGCGATGTCCGTCGTGGGCGCATCGACGCTGGTGGCGTCGCGCGCGTCGTGCCCCGCGATGGCGTGCAGCAAGGCCGCGACCTCGCGCACGCTACGGGCAATCGGGCCCACCTGGTCGAGACTGCTGGCATACGCCACAAGCCCATATCGCGAGACGCGCCCGTACGTGGGCTTCATCGCCGCCAGCCCGCAGAACGCCGCGGGCTGGCGCACGCTGCCGCCCGTGTCGCTGCCCAGAGCGCACCGCACGAGCCCGCTCGCGACCGCAGCCGCACTGCCCGAGCTGCTGCCCCCGGGCACGCGCTGCTCATCCAGCGGGTTGCGTGTGGGGCCAAAGCAGCTGTGCTCGCCGCTGCTGCCAAAGCCAAACTCGTCCATGTTCGCCTTCGCGATGGGCACCGCCCCCGCAGCAAGCAGCCTCTCGACGCACGTGGCGGAGAAGGGCGAGTGGTAGCCATCGAGCATGCGCGAGGCGCAGGTGGTGCGGCCTTGCCACCCCTTGGGCAGCTTGTCGATCGGTGCCGCCAACCCAAAGAACGATGCCTCGGGCCCGATGCAGATGTTGTCCTTGATGACCAGAGGCACGCCCGCCAGCGGCAGCAGCCGCCTTGCCTCCAGGGGCAGCTTGGCAATCGCCGCGAGCTGCAGCGTCGCGAGGTGGGGCAGCGTGTCGACAAAGCAGTTGAGCTTCGCCTGCATCGCCGGCGCAAGGCTGAGGGCCCCGACGGCAAAGTCTCCCTTCGCGTGCGCGTGCTCGTGGTGATGGCGCGCGATGGTGAACGCGTCGATGTCCTGATACTTCGTGCGCTGCGGCGCGGGGCCTGGTGGCTGCATTTAGGCGTCCCCCCCGTGCGATGGCTGCGAAGGTTGTTGGAGGATTTTCGGCACTTGCACATAGCCCGCGAGCGACTCGCTGTCGCTCAGTCTGCCCTCGGGCAGGCTCGCCGCCAGCCCGGGCGGCAGCGTGCTGCCCGGGGTGTCGCTCCGCAGCACGTTGGTGCTCTCGTGCACGTGGGTGAGGGGGGCGAGGCCTTCGAGGGGGAGTTCCGCGAGCACCCGCATGCTGCCCAGCACGCTGGAAAGCTCTGCGCAGAGCTGGACCGCACGCTCGTCGCTTACGCGCAGGTGGGCGAGGGAAGCGAGCTGATGCACATCGGCGGGGGTGAGGGAAGCGTTTTGTTGCAGCGCAGCGGAGTTCACACGCGAAGAGTAGAGGCATGCAGACGCCCACAGAAGCCCCTCGCGCCGAGAGCCCCGCGGCGTTGGGCTTCGCGCCCGAGGCCGCCTTGCACGCGGCCGCAGCGAGGAGAAGGCGACGGCACTTCTGGCAAGCGGCTCGCTTTGCCCTGCTCATCGCCTTGTGCGTAACGCTGCTGCATCGCGCGGCGTCACGCATGGTCGATGCGGCCCGCGCGCTGCCAACAAGCGGCGAGGGCAAGGTGGTGGCGTACGTCTTTGGCGTTGGTTTGCCCGAGGAAGTGGCCTTCGGGACGGAGGCCGCCATCGACGCTAGCCCGTGGCACGACACGAGCGACCTCTCGTGGGATGAGCAGACTCAGCACGTGCAGTGCTCGATGAAGCTGAACACTCAAGCAACGCTCACGCTTTGGAGCATCCCCCTTGGTCCACAACGCCTCACACTGAGCGTGCTGGTGGGCGGGGGCAAAGAAGTGCCCGAGTCGCTCCAGCGTCGCCTCGCCGCCAAGCTCGTGCGCGACGTCATTGCCACCCGGAGTACCCGCAGCGAGCAGCCCTCGACACTGCCCGACGACGTGCGTCACGCGGTGCTGACGAACCACCATTGGAACCACCTCAATAGCTCCGCGATGGACCCCAGCAAGCTCAGCTCCGTCTCCAGCGGCATCTCGCAAGTGCAACGATCAGCGGTCGATTTCCGCTGGGTGGGCATCTGGTGCGTCGTCGTGGTGGCGCCGGTGGTCATCATCGCGTCGCTCGTTCGCATGCTCAAGAGCATGCGGCGAGGCTGGAACCTCCGCACAGGGTGCGAGCGCTGCGGCTTTCCGCTGCGCGTCTGCGAGCACGCGGAGGTCTTTACTTTCGTTCGCTGCAGCGAATGCGGGCATGACGGGATGCCCACCCTCCTGGGCAAGCAAGCAGCGACGAGTCGTTCGACCCAAACAGATACCAATCCACAGTCGCCACTCGACCACTCCCCTGCCTGATGCCCCGTCTCGCCAGTCGGTCACTTCGCCTCTGTGCCGCCCTCTCCGCCCCCTTTCACACCGCGCTCAGCAATCGCAACAACAGAACATTCGCGCCCGGCGAGCGAACCAAACCATACCTTTTGCGTCCGATCGCTTGCGGGGTGTCCGCCTGTGGCACCCAAACGCGTCTTGCTCGCGTCTTGCTTGTTGGGGGTGCCCTGTGCCAGTTCGTCCGACCCTTCGCTCCTTGTTTGCAGTCGGTCTTGTCGCGCGGCTGTCGCGTGCTGGGCTTGTTGCTGCAAGCCCCATGCATCTCTCGCTCTCTTGCCTTGCCCTCGCTGCGGGCGTTGTCACGCTCGCCTCGCCCCGAACCGCGCACGCGCAAGAGAGCATCGCGGGGGACATGTGGACGGGCAACGCCCTCTTCACCATCGACGATGTCGATCTGCTCGAGGACGTCTGCTCGCTCAGCGCCGAGCAGACCGAACTCGCGAAAGAGCTGCTCAAGGGCGTGCGCTTGAAGAACCGCGGCATCCGCAAGCGCTGGGAGCGCGCCTGGGAGGACATGCGCGAGAAGGCCGAGCAGGACGGCTGGGACAGCGTGCAGGACGACTACAAGAAGATGGCCGAGGAGATGGTGAACCTGAGCAAGGCGCTGGAGACCGAGTTCCTCACCGACCTCCGCAGCCTGCTGACCGACGAGCAGGCCAACGCGGGCTGGAACGAGTTTGAGCGTGGGCGGCGGCGCCTCCTGCTGCGCGACGACGAGGCCCCCGTGAACGCCGACCTGCTGGGCATGCTGCGGGCGGCAAAGGTGACCAAAGAGCAGCGCGACGGCATGAAGGAAGTTCTCGACCCCTACCTCGCGCAGCTCGATTCGCTCATCCAGGAGCGTCGCCCCTTGCACCGCGAGGTGGGGTGGGGCCCGATGCGCTACTTCCGCGACACCGAGCCCAGCGAAGAGACTCAGAAACGCCACGCGGAGCTCACGCAGCGCATCGGCCAGTTGCACGTGCGCACCGCGCGCCTTGTGGAAGAGAAGCTGGAAGACCCGCAGAAGACGGCGTTCTTGCAGCAGCGCCTCCGCATCGAGTGGGGGCAGCACTACCCGGACTTTATTGGCTGGTCGCGCATGCAGGATGTGCTGCGCATCCGCAGCCTCACGAGCGAGCAGCGCCAGCTCATCCGCCAGCTCGTGCGGGCTGCCGAAGAGAAGCTGCTGCCCGACGCCCAGGCCCTCAAGGCCAAGTGGGACGAGCGCGTGCTCACCGATTTCTCAAGCCGGGACGCGGGCGACGACGAATCGACCTTCGCCGCCTTCCGCAAGAAGACCAGCCAGACGCGCAAGCAGCTGCTCGAGGACGTGCTCGCGGTGCTGACAACCTCGCAGCGCGAGCACTACGAGAATGGCGTGGATGGCACCGCCGAGAACGAGGACCGCATGCTCGCGAAGCGTCGGTATGGTGAGAACAACTGGTGGGCGGATGAGCTGCAGACGGAGGACAGGGAGGAGTAGAGCGGGGGTGTGGGGAGGGTGTGGGAAGCGGGGCGTCCGTCCTGTTGCTGGCGCAACTGGGCTCGCGGGATGGGGCTCGCGCGGCATCTGCATTGCGGGGCAAGTGCGTATGGCCTACTGGTCCTCGCTCGATGGGCATCGCAAGGTGCTCTTTGTCCTCTCCTTCCTCATCTGCCTCGCGGGCATGGCGGTTGCGCTCTGGAAGGGGAACTGGGAGTTTTTGTACTACGGCTCCACGCTCGTGGTCATCATGCTGGGCGTGGCATGGCTCGATCGCGTCGTGAGCCTCCCCACGGGCGTGCTCTGGCTGCTGTTTTTCTGGCTCATCCTCCACCTCGCGGGGGGCATGATCGCCGTGCCCCCGAGCACCGTCGACACGGGCATGACCAACTACACGCTCTACAACGTGCGCCTGCACCCCTGGCTGCCGCGCTACGACCAGTGCGTGCACGCCCTGGGCTTCTTTGCCTGCACCCTCGCCGCCTGGCCCGCGCTGCTGCACGCGAGCCGGGGCCACCTGCGCAAGCACTTCGGCCCGCTGCTCGCGTGCGGTCTCGTCGGCATGGGGTGCGGCGGCGTGAACGAGGTCATCGAGTTCATCGCCACCCGCATCATGCCCCACACCAACGTGGGCGGCTTTGAGAACACGGGGTGGGACCTGGTCTCGAACATGGTGGGCTGCACTCTGGGCATGACACTGGTTGCCGCCGCAGGTCGCGAGGCACCAAAGGGCCCGTCGGCCCTGAGCCCCGGATGATGCTCAGCCCGCTGGGGCTCGGAGCTTGCGGTGTGCTTTCGGGCACCCTTCCCGTTGCTGGCGCACTCGGGCTCACGTGGTGCATGCCCAGCGAGGCGTTAACTCCTGCCAAAGAGCCGATCCAGCTCGCGCAGCGTCACGCGCATGCTCGTGGGCCTGCCGTGCGGGCAGTTGCTGCTGCGCTCCACGCTCTCGCGCAGGTGCAGCAGCTCGCGCAGCTCGAGGTCCGACAGCTTGTCGCCCGCCTTGATGGCGGCTTTGCAGGCCATCATGTCCAGCACGTCGCGCAGGGCGTGCTCGTGCTGCGGGCGAAGCTCGCCCGCGCCCAAGCCCCCGCCCAAACCCGGGCCCGAACCTTCACCCGAACCTTCGCCCAGCTCCCCCCGCAGGGCCTTGTCCAGCAGCTCGCGCGCGAACACGCCGATGTCCACGCGCCGCTCGATGAGCAGCGTCGGCGCGCTCTGCACGCCCACGGTCTGCGGACCCAGGGCAGCGAGCGACAGCCCCAATCGCGCGAGCAAGGGGGAGAGCCCATCGAGCATCGCGACCGCATCGCGCGTGCTGGGCACCACGATGGGCGTGAGCAAAGGCTGGCTCTCCAAGGGTCCGCTCGCGATGCGGGCGAGGAGCTTCTCAAACATCACACGCTCGTGCAGCGCGTGCTGGTCGATGATCACGAGCCCCGCCTCGTCGAGCGTCACCACATACTTGTCGTGCACGTGCAAGATGGGCACGGGCGCAGGTGCGCCCAGCGCTGGTGCCCACCCGCGCTGGGGTTTGCTTGGCTCTGCTGTCGCCAACCCGCCATCAGACCCCCCAGCCAACCCCTCAGCAAGGCTCGCGGGCAGGCTCTCTCCAGGCTGATAGCGCGTCGCAAAGAACTCCGCGAACTTCGCGTCGCTCAGTGAGCCCGCCGGGTGGGCCGGGTGTGGCGCAGTAGCCCCCGGCACCAACCCCGACCGCAGCGGAGCTGCTGCACCCAGCAAGCCCGGCTCGCGCAGCCCGGCTTGTCGCAGTTCGGGCTCCCCGCCGCTCGCCCCCTCGGGCACAGGCGGAGCCCACGCGATATGCCGAAACCCCGACCCTGGCGAGCCAAACACCCCACGCCCGTCTGCCTGACCCAGCCGATTCGCTGGACCGCCCGGCAATCCGCGAAGCCCCGAACTGCCCAAGTCCGCGCCCAGGTCCGCGCCCAGGTCCGCTGCTGCGGGCGTGAGGTCGGCCTTTGCCAGCCCCTCGCGCAGCGCCCGCAGCACGAGGCTGTGCAGCAGCCCGCCATCGCGAAACCGCACCTCGCTCTTCTGCGGGTGCACGTTCACGTCCACGAGCGCGGGGTCGATCTCGATGAGCAGCACGACGGTGGGATAGCGCCCGGGCTCGATGAGCCCGCGATACGCCTCCGCGATCGCATGCCCGATGGCCCGGTCCTTCACGGGCCTGCCGTTCACAAACAGATACTGCCCCTTCATCGTCCCCCGTGCAATCGCGGGCAGTCCCGCCACGCCAAACAGCGTCGCGACCGGCGCGGCCTCCTGCGGGCGGACGATCGCCTGCCCGGGCATGCCCTGCTTGCCACCCGCGCCCGCAGTCGTCAGGTCGTCGGTGCTCGCGTTGATGGTGAACAGCTGGCTCGCCAGCTCCTCCCCCAGCACCGCGAGGATGCGCTGCGCGGGCCCGCTCGCCTGCGGATAGTCGCGCACCACCTGCCCATCGCTGCGGACCTCAAAGGCCACGCCCGGGTGCGCCAGGGCGGCGTGGTCGACCACCTCCAGGCAGCGGTCGCGCTCGGTGTTCAGCGTGCGCAGGAATGCGCGCCGAGCGGGCACATTGAAGAACACGTTCGCGGCACTGATGGTCGTGCCCACGCTGCCCGCGACGGGCTTGGGCGCGCCCAGGTTGCTCACGCTGCCAAAGGCCTGCACCTCGTGGGCGTGCGTGTCCTTGGCGCGCCGGCTGCGAATCGTGCAGCGCGACACGCTCGCGATGCTCGCGAGCGCTTCCCCGCGAAACCCCAGCGTGCCGATGTGCAGAAGGTCCTGCGGGCTACGGAGCTTGCTCGTGGCGCTGGGCGTGACCGCAAGCGCCAGCTGCTCGGGGGCGATGCCGCACCCATCGTCGCTCACCCGCACGAGCTCGATGCCGCCGCGCTCGAGCTCGACGCGAATCCGCGTCGCCCCCGCGTCGATCGCGTTCTCCAGCAGCTCCTTCACGATGCTCGCGGGTCGCTCCACCACCTCCCCAGCCGCGATCTGGCTCGCAACCAAGGGCGGCAGCACGCGGATGGTGGGCTCGGTGCCCGCGGGCATGTCCACCGCGCTGCCCCGCGCATCGACCGGCTTCTGGAGCGTGCCGGGCTCTCCGGGTTGCAGCCCGATCTCGCCCCCGGGCGGCCCCTGCCGGCTGCCCTTGCCTTCGACCTGTCCCGAGACCTGTCCCGCCCCTTGCGCCGCCTCCGCCGCCGCGTCCAGCGCCCGCCCCAGCGCATCGTGCAGCAGCGCCTCGGTCACCATCGCCTGGGTGCGGTGGGGCGCGCGTGCCTGGTCGCTTACCTCGTCGGTCCTGATGCTGCCTTGGGCCACGCAGGAAGCGTATTCCCGGCTCGTTCCCGGCTCGCGACAACCAACAGCGGGGGTTACTCGCGGAACGGCGGTGAGAAAGGGCCAAGCACCGAGACACAGAGACGCAGAGGAAGAGGAGAAGAAAGAGAGAGATGGAGGGAAGGAGGGATGAAGGGATGAAGGGATGAAGTGCGTAAAGGGTGCGATGAGGCTGCACCATGGGTGCAACGCGTTCGCAAGCGCCACACAACATCGTCCGCCAACGACGCGCGCCTTCCCGAATCGCTGCTGTGTTCGCCGCACTTCTTGCAGCCTGTCGCTTGTCTCCTGTCCCTCGTCTCTTGCCTCTTGCCTCTTGCCTCCCGTTCCCCGTTCCCCGCTCGCCGCTCGCCGCTCGCCGCTCCCCGCTCCCCGCCCCGCCACTCCGCTTCTATCATCCCCCATGCGTACCCCAATCCTCGCCGCCTCGCTGTTCCTCGCACCGGTCGCCTTCGTCGCCTCCCTCTCGGGCTGCCAATCCACGATGATGATGATGAAGGAGCAGGTGGGCATTCCCAAGCGCGAGCAGCTCGTCGCGCGCGTGGAGGACGTGCAGGAGGCCCAGCAGGACGCGAAGAAAGAGTTCCAGAGCGCCCTCGACCAGTTCCTTGCCCTGAACGCCGCCACGGGCGGGCAAGCCACCGACCTGGAAAAGACCTACAAGCGCCTGCAAGCCGAGTACGACGATGCGAAGGACGCCGTCGAGACCGTGAAGAAGCGCATCGCGAACACCCAAACCGTCTCCGCCGCCCTGTTCAAGGAGTGGCAGGCGGAGATCGGCACCTTCACGAACCAGGGCCTCAAGCAGCAAAGCCAGGAGCAGTACAACCAGACCAAAGGCGAGTACGACCAGCTCCTCTCCCTCATGCAGGCCAGCAGCAACAAGATGGACCCAGTCCTGAACACCCTGCGCGAGCAGGTCCTGTTCCTCAAGCACAACCTCAACGCCCAGGCCATCGGCTCGCTCATGAACCGCGAGCGCGGCGCCATCGAAAGCCAGGTGAACACCCTGATCGCCGACATGCAGCGCAGCATCGACGAGGCCGACGCCTTCATCAAGCAGATCAAGAAGTAAGTGGGTGCGGTGGTCCACCCGCCCGCCCGCAGCCAGACCGACAAACGGGCCTGCAACCGGTCCCGCAACGACATCCGCAACCAACTCTCATACTGTCCGTCCAAGCTCAGAGCGGGACAGGCCCCTTGCCTGTCCACGCCATGAGGAGCGGCGCGAGCCCCTGCGCGCCGCCGAGGAACTGCCCGAGGAAACCATGCACGCCGCTCCGCAAGACGCCGGTCCGCCAGATGCTCGTTCGTCCACCCCCGCTGCGCCCGCCCGGCGTTCGCGCTGGCGTTGGCCCCTCCGCATCGCGGGCGGAGTGGTTGTGCTCGCTGGGCTGGGCCTCGCCTTCGCGCCCACCATCGCTGGCTCCCTCGCGCCGGGCATCATCGCCGAGCAGGCGGGCAAGGCACTCAATGGCTCGGCCCGCGTGAAGAGCGTCTCGCTGAGCTGGGGGGGCCCGCAAACTCTCGACGAGCTCGTGGTGCTCGATGCGCAAGGCACCGAGGTCGCCCGCGCCACCGTCCGCGCCAGCAAGGGCCTCTTGGGCCTCGCAACGGGCGGCCTCGACCTGGGTGATGTCACGATCTCCAGCGCCCGCGTCGCCCTCACGCGCGATGCCCAGGGCAAGCTCAATGTCGCGTCGCTCGTCAAGCAAGACGCTCCCACCAATCAGCCCGCGAACCAGCCCGCGACGCCCCCCGCCAAGAGCCCCATCACCCTCCCCAAGGGCCTCAGGCTCAACCTCAAGGTCGATTCGCTCGACGCCACGCTCGTCGATCAGTCCCAGCCCACGCCCACCACGCTCACACTCTCCAATCTCAAGCTCGATGCCAGCATCGACGCCGCGAAGCCGCTGGACGTGACGCTGAAGGCCGATGCCAGCGTCGCCCGCGGCACCTCGGGCGCCGCACCAACAGACAAAGGCACGATCGATCTTGCGCTGCAAGCCACGAGCTGGGCAAAGCAAGCCGCCAGCGGCGACGAGCTCACCCTCGCCTCCGCGCAGGCAAAGGGAACGCTCGCGCTCACGAACCTGCCCGTCGCGCTGCTCGATGCCCTCGCGGGTCCGGTCGTGCAAGACAGTGCGGGTAACCCCGTGCCCCTCACCGCCCTGCTGGGCAACACGCTGGGTGTGCAGGTCTCGGTCGATGGCTCCATGGCCAACGCCAAAGCCTCGCTCGATGCCCGCACCACCAACCTGCAAGCAGCCGCCAACCTCGCGATTGCCGACGGCGTGCTCTCGCAGCAAGGAGCCATCACCGCGCGCCTCGCGGGCAGCGCACTCCAGCGCATCGCCCCGCAGCTGATGGAAGGCGCAGCGACAGCACAGGCTGCCACACCACCGCCCACCACCTTCACCACCCTGCCCGACGCCAGTGTCACCATCGAGGGCCTGCGCCTGAGCGTGCCCAAAGATGGCGCGCCGCTGGACCTGCGCGGGGCCGCTGCCACCGTCAACCTCGCCCTCACCGAGGCCCGCGGCAGCGTGCGCCTCCCCGGGCAGCCCGCGCAGCCGCTCGTCATCGCCCCGCTGCTCGCGACGATTGCCACTCAGGACCTTGCCCAAGGCGCCACCGCGCGGGCAAACACCAGCGCCACCCTCAGCGGAGCCAGCGCGGGCACGCTCACGCTCGACGCTGCGCTGCGCGACCTGCTGACGCCCCAGGGCGGGCTGCGGCTGCCCGCCGCGGGCTCGCAAGCCATCCCCAGCGGCGTGAACGCATCGCTGGTGGTGAAGGACATGGCGACGATCATCGCTCAGCCCTTTGTGCAGGCCCTGGGCATCGACCTCGGGCAGGACATTGGCTCCACCCTCAACTTTTCCGCGCGCGTGGCGAGCGCCGACGCGCAGGGCGTGCCGATTCAGAGCAGCGGCCAAGCCAACGCCCAAGCCAACACCCAAGCCAGCACCCTCGCCCTCACGCTCGACGCCTCCGCGCAGCACGTGAGCGCCAAGGGCACCATGCTCTACGCCCCCACGCGCCTGGCGAGCACAAACGAAGGGTTCACCATCACGCTGGGCAACGCGGGCAATGTGCTCGGCGCACTCACCGAGGCCAACCCCTCGCTGCGCATCGCGCATGGCCCGGGCGCGAACGCCAGCACCGCCTTGCTGAGCCTGCCCTACTTTGACATCGCCCTCGCAAACAACGCCCCGCAGCTGCACCAAAGCCAGGTGCAGGCGAGCTTCGAGGCAAGCAACCTCGCGCTGACGAATCCTGCGAACACATCGCCAGCGATCGTCGTGCAGCGCACCGAAGGCAGCCTGCTGCTGTTTGCGGGCGGTCGCATCGAGCTGGGGGGCACAGGCTCGCTCAGCCACGCGGGCTCGCCCTTTGGGCTGGGGTACGACATCAAGGCCCCGGGCGTGCTCGCTGCGCCCAAAGCGGGCGAGGCCTTCGCGCTCGCAGACGTCTGGAGCCTGCGTCCGACGGGCTCGCTGGAGCTGGGCGGCTTGCCCACCAGCCTGCTCGCGTGGGCAACGCCCGCAGCCGCACCCACAGCCACAGCCAGCTCACCACCCCCGGACCTTGTCGCCCTCGTGCGCGAGGTCGCGGGCCCGCAGCTCACGCTCCGCAGCACCTTCTCGCCAGCAGGCGAGGGTGGCAAGGATGGCGTGAGCCTCATCGCAAGCCTGACCAGCGACCGCGTGAAGGGCGACGTGAGCGCCGTCGCGAGCGACACGCAGGTGCTGCTGCGCCTGGCAAAGGTGGACTGCATCATCGCGCCGCCCACGCTTGCCGAGGTGCTGCGCCAGTTCGCGCCCGACCTTGCACCCAGGCCTCAGCTGCAGTCGCAGGCCACCGCCACGCTCATGATCGACCCGATGGTGGTGCCGCTGGACGCGAGCAAGAAGCCCCAGCTCGACAAGGCCGGGCTGCTCAAGGGCCGCTTGCTGGTGCCCGACGCCATGATCGTTTCCAACGTGCTCGCGCCCGCACCCGGCGCGAGCGGCTCGCAGCTCGAGCGCATCGGCCTGCGCGGCACGAGCCTGGAGTTTGAAGCTCCGGTCGCGAGCCTACTGCCTGCCAAGGCCGAGCAGCCAGCTCCGCCCGCTGGCGCCGCCAAAGCCACCTTGCGGTCGGGGTTCCTTGGCGCCATCGCCGGGCAGACCTCCCCCGGCGCGGTGCGCGACATGGGCACGATGTCGGGCAATGCCACCATCGCCCTCGCTGGTGGCAAGCCCGGAGTCATCAACGCCACGCTGGGCATGGAGAGCCTGCCCGCTGTCGCGATCGACGCCTTCGCAAACACGAAGGGCCTCGTGCTCGCGGCGCTAGGCGGCGACTTTGCGCTCTCCACCACCGCGACCATCACGCCCGGCGCCACCCCGCAAGGCCCGGACTTTGCTAGCGCGACGATCGACGCGCAGGCCTCGCTCGCTTCGCCCAACGTGAAGATGCAGCCCCTCGCCCTGCGTGTGCTGCCAACCGAGATCGTGCTCGCGCAGCCTGGCTCGATCGACCTCTGGACCACGCCCGAGCTCGCGAGCCAGTTCGTCAAGCCCACGGCCGATGGCAAGCCCGCCGCCTTCACGCTGTCGCGCGCCACGACGACGCGGATCACGCTCACCGAGCTGCGCCTCCCCCGCGCACCGAAGGATGGCTCGCCCGCTTCGTCCCCACTCGTCGCACAAGCCAGCATCACCGTGCCCGGCGCCGAGCTGCGCACGCGCGATGGCAAGGCCCTGCTGCTGGGCGAGCTGAGCACGCGCGTGAGCACGCTCTCGCAGCCCCAGGGCGCCGCAAAGCCGGGCGATCTTGCCTATGCCCTCTCGCTCGCGTCCGCCCAGATCGAGGGCTCACCGCGCAGCGAGACCATCGGGTTTGAAGGGCACGTGCGCAACCTGCGCGACGACGCCGGTGCCTTCAGCATGCAGCGCGCCGTGGTCGACGTGCGCGGGCAGGTGCCCAGCATGCCCACCTCCATCGCCGACACGCTGGCGCAGCAGGATGGCCTGCTCGTGGACGCGCTGGGCGAGAGCATGCGCCTCGCGCTGAACGTCGCGGGCTTTCCGCTGGGCGACGACAAGTCCGCGGGCAAGGGTGGCACGATCGATGCGACGTTTACGAGCCCGCGCGCCACCGCGCAGCTGCAAGGGGACATAGGCGAGGGCGTGCTCATCTTCCGCCAGCCCGTGCAGGCTCGCCTGCTGGAAGTCACGACGGGCCTGAGCGCCCGGCTCGTGAAGGGCCTGCCCCTGGTGGGCAGCTTTACGAAGGCCGCGTCGCAAGAGCCCGCCTCGCTGCGGGGCGAGGGGCTGGTCGTGCCCCTCGACAAAGACTTCAGCAAGCTCAACGGCGTCGTGACGATCGACCCGGGCGAGGCGCAGTTTGCCACCAGCGGCTTCTTCAACGAACTGCTGAACCTTGTCAAGCTGCGCGAGGCGGGAGCCGTGGGGCAGCGCTTGCAGCCCCTCACCATCACCGTCGTGAATGGCGTGGCGACCTACCCGCGCTGGGGGCTGCCCCTGGGCGAGTTCACGGTGCAGACCGAGGGCAAGGTCGATCTCGTGAAGCGTGAGCTCGACGTCGTGACGTGGATTCCTGCGGGCGCACTCGCCGACAACACCATCGGGCTGTTTGGCGGCAAGAACCTGCTGGGCGGCACGGTGCTCGAGGCGGCAAGCCTGCTCCCCTTCCGCACCAAGGGCAGCCTCGATGCCCCGAGCACCAGCCCCGACCTTGCGCTCTTCGCCGAGACGACGGTGAAGAACCTGAACCCTGTCGACGTCATCAAGGGCATTGGCGACCTCTTCAAGAAGCCCAAGCCCCCGCCGCCATGAGCGAAGCAGCGTCCACCACTGCCGTTGCGCTTGTGCTTGCCGGCGCGAACGTCGAGGCGATGCACCACGATGCGCTGGCGCGCGACCACGCGGCGGGCAAAGGCGAGGGCGCACGCGTGTTTGGTCTTGCGCGCATGCTCGCTCTGCTGGGCGTGCTAGGCAACCCGCAGCACTCTGCCACCTCAAGCCCCATCGTGCACGTCGCGGGCAGCAAGGGCAAGGGCAGCGTGTGCGAGATGGTCGCGAGTGGACTTTCGCACGCGGGGGTGCGCACGGGCCTTTTTACCAGCCCGCACGTGCTGCATCTGCGCGAGCGCTTCCGCATCGATGGTGTGCCCGCGAGCGACGCTGAGCTCGAGGCCCTCGCCTCGCACGTGCTGCAAGCCGACGCGCGGCGCGATGCAACGAGCCTGGCGCAGCTGGGCCCTGCCACCACCTTCGAGCTGCTGCTGGCGATGTTCCTGGTGCATTGCGAGCGCGCGCAGGTGCGAGCCCGCGTGATCGAAGTGGGGCTGGGAGGAGAGCTGGACGCGACCAACGTCGTGCTGCGCGAGCCCGGAGCGCGGGGCGTGTGCGTGCTCACAAGCATCCAGCTCGAGCACACGCAGCTGCTGGGAGACACACTGCCCGCCATCGCTGCGCACAAAGCGGGCATCCTGAAGGCCGGCATCCCCGCGCTCAGCGTGCCGCAGGCGCGGCCTGTGCGCAAGGTGTTCGTGCGCATCGCGCGCACGCGCGGCGCACGGCTGCGCATCCTGGGCGACCACGACGCGCGCTTTCGCCTCTGGCCAACCCGCATTCCCCTCGAGGGCATCACGCCCAGGCGCGCCCGCATCGGGCATCGCGTCACCCTGCGGCTCGCAGGCAAGCACTCGCCCACATGCATGGCCCCTTGGTCGGGCGAGCACACCGCGATCAACGCGTGCGCAGCGCTCGCTGCGTGCATGCTGCTGGCTGCGCACCTGCCCGGGCTCGATCTCATCGCCTGCTCGCGCGGCATCGAGTCTGCAGCGCCCGTCGCAAGATTGCAAGCTGTGCCGCTTGCACAAACAACTGAGCTGCCCGCGCAGACGCTGATCGTCGATGGCGCGCACACGCCCGAGTCGGTGCTTGCGACGTTGGACGCGGTGCAGTCAGAGCGCTTGATGGTGCCGCTGACCGAGGGCCCGCCGCCCCCGCCCCGTGTGGTCGCGATCTTTGGCTGCGCGAGCGACAAGCGAGCCGACGAGATGCTCGCCTTGCTGGCCCGCACGTGCGAGGCGGTGGTGCTGCTCGAGGCGGGCCCGCGCGGCATGCCCGCGAGCACGCTGCGCGCGATCGCACCCCACGCACAGCCTGCGAGCAACGCGACCGACGCCCTTGCGCAGGCGCGTGCGCTCGCAACCGCGCACGCATGCTCGCACATCGTCGCCTTGGGCAGCTTTCATGTCGCGGGCGATGTGCTTCGCGCGAGTGGCTGACCCGGTGGCTCAGCCGTCTCGGCTGAGCACTCGGTGCAGGCGTGGTGCGAACGACCAAGCATTCGCATGGCGCGACGCTGCGAGAGCTGGGCAAGCGGGCTGCGCGGAAGTCATAGGCGAGACGCCTGTACCACCAGGGGGATGGGGAGCACGCTTACTTGTTCAGCTTGCCCGCAACAAACGCCACGAGCACGCGCACCGTGAAGAGCTCGCCCAGCTTCGCGAGCTGCGGGTCACTCTCAAACTTCGCGAAGTTGATGTGGGGCAGGCGGGCCTTCAGCTCCGCAAGGCCATCGGGCGTCACCTTGCCGTCCTTCGCATACTTGGGGTTCTGCGACAGGTTCTCCGGAAAGAGCTCGCCCTGGTTGATCTTGATGCCGAAGGCCTGCTCGAGCTTGAAGGCGATGTCGAGGAAGTCGATCGACTCGGCACCGAGGTCGCTCGTCAGGCGGCTGTCCATCGCCACTTCGTCGGTGTCGATCGCCAGCGCGTCGGCAAGAATGCCTTGAATCTTCGTGAAAATCTCGTCTTGAGTCATGGGCATAAGTCGGCCCATGATAGCCGCGACGGGTAGCCCGGTTTTCCAAACCGGGTTCGGGGCAGAGCCCCGAGGGGCATGCAACGGGCGTGCAAAGCGCGACGACGCGGCGGGCGCGAGCGGGCCGAAAAACTCTCTACACCAGCGCCGCGTGCCCCTCGGGGCTTTGCCCCGACTCTCGGGCCAACGACCCGAGGTACCCCAACGACTCACGCCGGGCGAATGCCGCGCAGCACCTGCTGCACGCGGGCCTGCTCCGCCTTTGCCACCTGCAGCAGCGTCGACCGGCTGATGCGCCACTCGCTCTGCATCTTCGTGAAGTTCGCGCAGTGCTCGGTCATGCAGCGATAGATGAGCTTGAAGGCATCCCGCGGCTGGCGCACCTTCTCCAGCGCGTCCAGCAGGTCCTGCCGGCTCACGTCCTCGGCAAAGAGCTCCAGCGTGTCGAGCTTTGGCGCATCGGGCAGGCGGCACGCGCTCAGGCGCGAGTCGCACAGGTCCAGCAGCATGGGCCCGCTCCACCCAAGCTCCTCTACGAGGTGCTGCTTGTCGAGCCGCGCTTCTTGAAAGAACGCCGCGCTCTCCTTCAGGATCGCGTGCCGCAGCTCCAGCGGCAGCAGCAGCTTGATGCCCACGCCCTCTTGCTGCAAGAACTTGTTGTTCAGCATGGGCCACACCACCGCCCGCATGCGTTCGGGGTCGCCCGCCACGCTCGTGGGCTCGTCCAGGCGATCGACGATCACCAGCATGCCCGTGTAGCCATAGCAGCGCAGCACGCGCAGCAGCCTCGCAAAGCTCGCGTACCGCGGCGTGTCGGCGTCGCTCACCGGGAGGTTGCTCGCGTCGCGCAGGCCCGTGGGCAGCAAGCGCAGGCTCTTGAGATAGCTCAGGTGCCCGCGCGGCAGCACGCGAATCTGCCGGCGCACCCGCCTCGCGTTGCGCAGCAGCGTCAGGCGATCCCACACCACCACCTTCAGCACCACGAGGGCATAGAGCACGCTCGCCACGAGCGCACCCCACGCAAGGCCCTTCTCCGTCACCCACGACAAGGGCGAGATGCGGTGCGCCAACAGCGCGCTGAGCACCACAAACGGAAACCCATAGACAAACAGCCGCCCGCCGATGATGCTCGCCGCGGGCCAGATGCCCAGCCTGCGCCGCAGGGCGTGCGTGCGTTCCCACGCGTGCTCCGGACGGTCGTAGAGCGCCTGGAGAAACAGCAGCTCGCGCCGCATCATGCGATCGAGCTTGCGCACGCTCTTCTTCGCATCCGCAGGCAGCTCAAAGACATCACCCTGAAACACATGCCCCAGCAGGGCATCAACAAGCCTGGGCACCACCAGGTGCAGCAGCGCGTCCATGTGGTCCACCAGGCGCACCCGCTGCAGGCCATCGAGCTTGGTCTTGCCCCCCACGCGCTCCAGCAGCGTGTCGAGCATCGGGTTCAGGTCGTCGTAGGGCACCAGCAGTAGCTTCGCGCCGGGGTTGGCCACGTTGTGCTCGTGCACCTTGCGCGAGAGCTGCAGGCGTATCGCGGTCTTGCCGCTCCCCTTCTCGCCAAACACCACCGCCGACGAAGGCCTGCGCAGGTCGCCCACGATCTTGTCAAACTCGCTGTGATAACACCCGCTGTCCCCCTGCGAGAGCTGCAAGCCGGGCGTGAGCCCGCTGGCAACCTGCACGGGCCTCGCGGCGGGCGTGCTCATGCGGGCAAAGACCGCGTCCGATCGGGCCTCTTCGCCCCGGAAGGGGTTCTCGGTGAGCTGCCAGTGTTGGAGGAAGTCGGAAACCGTCATCGTGCGTGCAGGCCCACAGCCTCGCGCACCAATCAGCCGGCGCACGAGCAACCTGCAAGCATAGTGAAGCTCGTGCTCGCTCGCCGCGCCCCGCGCCCGATTCGGGCCTTATCCCGCCCGCAGCCGTTCTTTGGGGAGCGCAAGAAAGTTCCGCGCCAGGGCCGGGTAGTGCTGGGCCTTGTCAAAGGCCTCGCGCGCCATCGGCGCGGTCTTGTCCCCCTGCTCCACCCATTCGTCGATCATCACCAGCACATACCCCAGCGACACGAGATGGTCAAACACGTCGAACGTCGTGATGCCAAAGGGCTTGAGCGTGGAGGGCGCGCACTCAAAGAAGATGGGTGGGCGGTCTCGGGCAATCATCTCGCGCGCCCCGCGAAAGGCAAACAGCTCGGCCCCCTCGACATCCACTTTTAAGAAGCCGACGCGCCGAGCACCCCCGCCCGCCCCCACGCCCAGCAGCTCGTCGAGCGAGCGCATGGGCACCAGCAGGGGCGTGACGCGTGCGCCCAGCCCCTCGTTCTTGTGCATGCTGCTGCGTGCGCTCGCCTCATCATCGAGATGGAACGTCACCTCGCCCGAACGCTCGCCCACCGCGCACTGATGAATCGTCGCCCGCGGAAAGCGTGCCCGCAGCCACGCGACCTTGTGCGGAATCGCCTCGACCCCCACGTGGCTGCCCTGCGGCGCGAGCCTGTGAAACACGCTCAGCACGCTCCCCAAGTGGCAGCCGCAGTCCACGCAGTTCGTGTCGGGCCCGATGAGCTTGGGAAACATCCGATCAATCGCCGAGTCTTCGCGCAAGAGCCGCGCGAGCTCCGGACGCTTCAGGGCGCGAAGCCGCCGCACCGCCCCCCGCGCGGCGTCGAGTGCCCCGCCGAGGGGAGAGCAGACGAGCCGGTGCTTGAGATATTCAACCCTTCGTGCCATGGTGCCTCGTTATCGACCGTTTTTGTGAGTTGGTCGAGCGAGGCTAGGCGAGCGGAAAACGTGAGGCGTCGCTCGAAAACCAGGCGCAGGCGCAAGTGCCCACGGGGAGCACCAAGCGAGAAAACACCCTTGCATTTCAAACATCTCGTGTTCAAAATGCAAGGATGTTCTCAATCTGACACGCTGGATGCAGTTTTTATAAGACTCGTTTCGCGTTCCGCTTTGGGTGGCCCCACCACTCAGTGATCCACCCGCACCCCCAGCCCGGGCGCCAGCGCCGCCAGGGCTTTGTCCAGGGTCTTTTTGTCCTTCGCTTCGCAGTTCAGGCGCAGCAGGGGCTCGGTGTTGCTCTTGCGGATGTTTGCCCACCAGCCGTCCTTGGCGAAGCAGTCGATGGTCACGCCGTCGAGCTCGTCGATGGTGCAGCCCGGGTGCTTGGCATACTGGGCCTTGAGCAGCGCGAGCGCGCCATCCTTGTCTTCAATCTGGAAGTTAATCTCGCCGCTCTGCTGATAGCGCGCCAGCGGCGCAATCAGCGTGCTGAGCTTCTTGCCCGTTTGCGCCACGATGCTGAGCACCGTGCACATCGCGATCGCGCCGCTATCCGCATTGAAGTTGTTCTTGAAGTAGAAGTGCCCAGAGAGCTCGCCACCAAAGATCGCGCCATTCTCTGCCATGCTCTGCTTGAGGAAGACGTGCCCGACGCGCCCGCGCACCGCCTTGCCGCCCGCCTTCTGGGCTTCCTCCGCCACCACCTTGCTGCTGCGCAGGTCATACACCACGGTGCCGCCCTTGCCCTCGGGCGTTGCAAGGAAGTGCTTGGCCATGAGCGCCGTGAGCAGGTCGCACCCCACGGCGTTGCCCTTCTCATCAATCACCATGCAGCGGTCGGCGTCGCCGTCGTAGCAGAAGCCCATGTCCGCCTTCTCGGCGATCACCGCCTCCTGCACCTGCCGGAGGTTTGCCGCCACGAGCGGGTTGGGCTCGTGCGCAAACACGCCCTTGCTGTTCTCAAAGTTCAGCTCGATGATCTTGAGCCCGGGCACCTCGCCCATGCTGCTGCCCTTGCCGAAGATCTTCGGAATCATCGTGCCCGCCATGCCGTTGCTGGCGTCGATCACGATCTTCAGCTTCTCGCCCCCGGTGTTCAGGAAGCTGCGCACGTGCTTGCTATACGCGGGCCACAGGTCGCGCTGCTGCACGCGCCCCGTCAGCTTCGCGATCGTGCTCTTGTCCACCATCGCCGCATACTTGCGGATGTCGCTCAGCCCCGTCGCCTCGCCCACGGGCTTGGCCTTGCGCTTGCTGATCTTCATGCCGTTGTACTGAGGCGGGTTGTGGCTCGCCGTCACCATCACGCCCCCCGCGCAGTCGAGATAGTTCACCGCGAAGTAGACCATGCTGGTGTCGACCATGCCGATGTCGATGACATCGCCCCCGTGGTCGTTCACGCCCTGGATCACTTCCTTCGTCAGCGTGGGGCTCGACAGCCGCATGTCGCGACCGACGACGACGTTGCGCATCATGGGCGTGGTCTCGCCCGCGGCTTCTGCCTCGCCCAGCAAGAACTTGCTGCACCCAAAGCCGATCTGCCACGCCATGTAATCGGTGAGAAGGTCGGGATACGTCCCGCGGATGTCATAGGCCTTGAAGATGCGACCAAGCATGGGCTTTTCTGCCATGGCATTCACTCCGCGCGGGGCTGCCGCGAACTCTCGCCACGCTCCGAAACCGCTACGTTCGCGGTCTGTTTGGAGCGGGATTTGCGGTGCGAGTGTAGCGATCGACGATACCTATCTTCTTCCGAACAGGTGAGTGTGCGGGCGGTTTTTCGCGCTTGCTCGCCACCTGCGCCGTCCGCGAAACGCCCGTTGCCGTCGCAGTGACTACTCGCAATCTGCCCCGTTCGCGCCCGACCTCATCCGCTCGCGCCGGATCACTCGCGATCATCGCCAACCACGCCAACTCGGGCCCAATCATGCCCCGGTGTCCTCGCCCTTCGCCACCAACCCCCGTGCGCCAAGCGGCCTCTCTCGCGAAGGCACCATCGCCTGGGCCCGCGCACGCGTGTTTGGCGTGCTTGGTGCGCTCGTGCTTGGCATCGCCGCTGCCGCGCAGGCGCCGCTGCCCGCGTGGCGCGCCTGGCACGCACCAGGTCTGCTCATCGCGTGCGCCGCGCTGCTCCTCATCGCGGCTCGTCTGCGCGGGCGCACGCCTCGCTGGGCACTCGCGCTGCTCTGCTGCGGCTTGCTCGGTGCTGCGGCGTGGGGCGCGCTCGTCGCCCGCGCGCCGGGCGCGACACTCGTCGCGACCGAAGGCGCAATCGTGCACGTCGAGGGCATCGTGCTCGAGGCTCCGCGCACGCTGAGTGCCCCGCCCCTCGCGGGCGTGCCCTCGCAGCCCGCCACCATCTTCACGCTCGCTCTGCGTGCGCAGGGGCATGCGCCGCAGGAGGTCTCTGCCGCGCGCGGTCGCCTCCGCGTGCGCGTGAGCACCCCCACGCGCGAGCCACCACCCGCCGCCATCACCCCAGGCACTCGCGTGCGCCTGCTGGGCAGGTTCTCCGCACCGCGCCCAACCAGCAACCCAGGCGAGCCCGACCGCGAGGCCCGTGCCCGCGTCGACCGCGACGCCGGCACGCTCACGCTCAGCTCGTGGGAGCTTGCAACACCCATGGAGAGAACCGCCCACGCCCGCGCGACCGACGGCCTGCTCGCCTCCGCCCTCGCCCTGCGCGAGCGCGGCAGGCTAGCCGTGCTCGCGAGCTTGCCGACAGACCCCAAGGCCCGCTGGCTGCTCTCGCTGCTGC
>JAIYDA010000006.1 GCA_027487735.1 Planctomycetaceae bacterium
ATGGTGCGCGAGAGCGTGCCCTTGCCCAGCGAGCGCGAGCTGCGGGGGCAACTGCGGGCGAGCTTGTGTGCGCTCGCCAAGCTGGGGTTTGCGCACGTGCACGACCTGCTGACGCCCGATTGGATGGGGCCGCTGCTCGCAAAGATGCACGATGCGGGGGAGCTGGACGTGCCTGGGCCAAACGGGCAGAGCGTGCCCATGCGCGTGGGGCTGTTTGCGCTCGTGCCCGATGTCGCGAAGCAGCATGAGGCGGCGACGGCGGCTGGGGGCTGGCAGCGCGCAGGGCGCGTGGAGCTGCTGGGGGGCAAGGTGTTTGTGGATGGCACGCTCAATGCGCGCACGGCGTGGATGCTGGAGGCGTTTGCGCAGCCCTTGCCCAACCATCCGCGTGGCACGCCGCTCATGAGCGTCGAGCAGATTGCGCAGGGGATTGAGCAGTGCGTGGGGCGCGGGCTGATGCTCGCGGCGCACGCGATTGGTGATGGCGCGGTGCGAGCGGTGCTCGATGGCGTGGAGCGCGTGGGGGCAGCGGCGGCCGGCAGGGTGCGCGTGGAGCACCTGGAGGTTGTGCACGAGCGCGACGTGCCGCGATTTGCGAAGCTGGGGGCGATTGCGAGCGTGCAGCCCTGCCACCTGCTGTATGACATTGAGGTTTTGGAACGCCAGCTGCCGCACACGCTGGGGGGCGGGCCATCGCGCGTGCTGCCCTTGCGCGATCTGCTGCGGAGCGGGCTCACGCCCGGGAGCACACTGCTGTTTGGGAGCGACGTGCCCATCGTGCGACCCGAGCCCGAGGACAGCATCGTGGCGGCGGTGCAGCGCGGCAGGCCTGCGGACAGCAGCGTGCATGGCCCCAAGAGCGGGCGGCTGCTGGCGGAGCAGGCGCTGACGGAGGAGGAGGCGTGGGCGTGCTTTCGAAGCGATGGGTGATCGCTGGTTGACTTGTGCTTCTGGTTGGCTTGTCCTTCAAGTTTCTGGCGTCACCGCTTGGCTCTGCTGCGGAGCCTCGAAGGCGATGACGAACTGGAAGGCGGGGATGGGGTAGGCAAACTTGAGGCGGTAGACGCGGAACTCGTCGATGCTGCGGCCCATCTGCGTGCAGACGCGGTCGATCATCGCGGCGTAGTTGGGCACCTCGGGCACCACGAAGCGGTCGGCGGCGGTGCCTTGCTGGGCGCCGAGCTGCACGACGGACTCGGTCACGCTGATGCGGTCGATGTCGCGGTTGCGGTCGTTGGGGTTGGCGGGCCCGCGCGAGGCGGTGTTGTAGACCATGAGCATGGGCTCGCTGCTTGGATAGATGTCGCGGTGGATGATGGCATCGCAGACGAACATGCGTGCGGGCGTGTCGACGAACGCGCTCACGCCTCGGAGGTTGGCGGCACCGGTTGCGTAGCGGCGCGAGCCCGCGGGGTTGTGGCTCACGGCAAGCATGTCGAAGATGGCGTGCTTGTCGGTGCGGTGCTCGAGCAGCTTGTGGCGCAGCTGGCCCCCTGCCATTGCGACCTCGAGCTGGGCGGGGGCGTTGGTATAGCACTCGCGCAGGCTGACGGGGCTTTGGCTTGGGTCGGAGGTCTTGCCGGGCTCGGGGTAGGGTGCACCGAAGGTGAAGTAGGTCGTGGTGTCGCTGCGGAGGCGGCGCAGGCCCAGCGCGCCGTGGATGGTGGTGACGGCGACGGCTTGCTCGTCGGCGGGTGCGGGCGCGAAGAACATGCTGGTGAGCCAGGTGTTGCATTCGACGCCCAGAATCTGCGAGAGGCCTTTGAAGACGTCGGCCCGCGCTGCGTGCTCGATGCGGCCGCGAAGGGGGGTGCTGCCGCTGCCGATGGCTGCGTGCAGGGCGGCGCGGGTGCCGTAGTAGTTGCGGATGAGGTGGTCGAAGGCGTCGATGGCTTGCATCGCGTCGGTGATGAGGGCGGGCTCGACGCCATAGGGAGCGCAGCGGGTGACGACCTCGCGGAGCGACTCGGGGCCTGGGATGCGTTGCAGGACTTCCAGCGGCGAGTGCTGGGCGAGGGCACCTTGCAGCTTGCTGAGCGTGACACGGCTGACGCCTATGCGATGGGCGAGGGCCGTGGGCGAGAGGGGCGCGCCGGGCATGGAGGCAAGCACCGCTGCCAGCCCAACGACGAGGCGGTGCGCGACGGTTTCGACGGTTTGGGCTTGGGAGGCGAGCGAGTGCGTCATGGGGGACCTTGGGAAAAGGGTGGGCTGGTGGGCAGCGCAGGGCACGGCTCAGTAGAAAGGTTGTGAGACCTTATGAACAGCGTACAAGCTTTCCTAGATTCTCCAAGGTGATTTTTCCGGGTGTTGTGTTCGGGTTGCGCTCAGGGCCACGAGGCGAGCGTGCGATGCCCCGCGCGCCTGGGGGAAGTGCGTGCAAAGCGAAGAAATGGGCATCACTTGGGGTGAGTGCGTTACTCGCAGATACCACCCGCGAGCACGGTGAGGAACGCGAGCAGGTCGGCGTCGTCGGGGAACAGGCCGTCGTTGTTAAAGTCGATGTCGTTGCAACCAGGCGCAGGGTCGGTGCTGCAGCCGGCACCTGCGAGGACCGAGAGCAGGTCGATGAGGTCGGCATCGTCGGGGAAGAGGCCGTCGTTGTTGAAGTCCAGCGGGTCGCAGGGGCTGCAGTTGGGGCCGCCCACCGTGAGGAGGACGGCGTTGGTGGCGATGGAGCCGCAGGAGTTGCTGACGAGGCAGGAGTAGCTGCCCGCATCGCCCGGGGCGATCGAGGCGATGGTGAGTGTGGACGTGCCAGCGCTGGGGTTGCCGATGATCGGCACGCCACCTTTGCGCCACTGATATGTTGGTGCCGGTGTGCCCGAGGCGAGTGCAGAGAAGCTGACGCTGTCGCCCACGCAGCCTGAGGCTGGTTGGGGCTGCTGCGAGATGCTGGGGCAGACGGCGTTGTTGGGAGGGGTGCAGACCGGGGGCTGCTCGGTGCGGATGACGATGGCGAAGGCGCGGATGGTGCCGGTATCTTGCGCCGCGAGGTCGGCGACGTTCAGCGTCCAGGTGCCGTTGCCATTCTGACCGTTGAAGGCAGAAAGCGGGTTGGCAGGGGAGAAAGTGCTGGAGAAGGGGGCACCCGCGACGGCGATTGCCTGGATGGCGGAGGTGCCCCCGTCGTCGAGGAAGGTGCTGCAGAAGTTGTTGCCGCTGTTGCCTGTGCCGCCCGGGCGATCGAAGAGGGTGACGGTGGTGCCAGCGGGGTTGGTGAGGCGGGCGCGGAGATCGCCCACGTAGCTGTGGGTGATGCCGACGCTGGTGCTGCCAGCGGTCGCGTTGCAGGAGTTGCCCAGGATGCGGAAGTCGACGTCGGTGATGGTGCCCGTGAGGCCTGAGACGTTGAGGGTCGCGTTCACGCCTGTCGCGTTGTTGTCGGTGATGGCGACGGCAGAGCCGGTGTAGGTGAAGGTGGTGGTGTTGATGCTGCCCGGGGCGCCGGTGGGCAGCGAGAAGGTGTAGGAGCCCGAGCCCTGCGTGCTGCTGATGGACAGGGAGAGGTTGATGGGTGCGCCGCAGGGGTGGCTGGGCGAGACGTTGATGACGTAGGCGACGGTGTTGGTTGCGACGGCGTTGGTGGGCAGGTTGGCGTAGGTCGCGACCGGGGTTGTCACGCTGACGGTGGGCGTGCTGGAGCTGAGCGTGCCCGAAACGCTCGTCGCGGTGGAAGTGCCCGTGTTGGTGATGGGCACGAAGAGGCGAATGGCGGTCTCGCCCGGCTCGATGCGGGCGTTGTTGTTGCCGTTGCCTGTGTTGTCGGTGAAGGTGTTGGAGCCTGTGCCCGTGAGCACGACGCCCGTGACGGGCGGGGTGATGGTGATGGCGCCGCCCTGGTTGACGTTGTAAAAGATGTTGCTGGCGCAGCGGACGCGGATGCGGCCGTTGGTGGTCAGGTTGTTGGGGATCGTGACGCTTGCGGTGCCTGTGTTGGGCACGCCCGTCGCGAGGACGATGGGGAAGGTGTTGCCGCCATCGGTCGAGAGGTCGATGTTCACGTTCGCGCAGTTGATGGGGCTGGCGGTGGTGCCCGCGACGTTCCAGGTGATGGTGCGGAGGCTGCCCGCGGACCACGAGACGGCGGAGCTTGGGCTGGTGACGACGAAGGGACCGGCAGAGCCGACGACGGTGAGTGTGATGTCGGCCTGATTGATGCCGCCACCACCTGCGCGGTTGTCGCGAGCGGTGACGCGCCAGTTCCAGGTGCGACCAAGCTGCGGGAGGCGTTGCTGGGCGTTCACGGTGTTGGCGAGGACGTTCGCGAGCGGGGGCACGAAGCGGGCTGCGCTGGTGCTGGGGTTCAAGGAGCGAACGAGGGGGATTGCGCCATCATCGGCGGCGGAGATGGCGGCTGCGGGGCCCAGGGCGCGCTCTTCCCAGCAGTAGGTCAGGGGGTCGCCGTTGCTGTCGCTGCCGGTTGCCGTCAGGATGATGGGCGTGTTGCGCGGGATGGCGAGGTTGGTGCCTCCGCTCACGGTGGGGGCAAAGTTGCCCGTGGCGGTGCTCGTGCCGCAGGCTGGGACGGAGGCGAGGAACGCGCGGATTTCGTCGAAGCTCACGGAGTGGAAGTATGCGTCGGAGTTGCTTTGCAGGTTGTCGCTGCCGCAGATGCCGGCGTAGCCCATGATGGTGCTTGCGCTGCCTGGCTCGAAGGCGGTGGAGGCGTTGCGATTGCCCGAGCACGAGCCGGTGGTGCTGTTGAAGCAGTGGTTGGCACCGAACTGGTGGCCCATCTCGTGGGCGACGTAGTCGATGGTGAAGGGATCGCCCACGGGGCTTGGTTGGCCCGTGACGCCCTGAGCCTTGCGGGCACCGATGCAGACGCTGCCCAGGCTGGCGACGCCGCCACCGCCCGTGCTGAAGACATGCCCGATGTCGTAGTTTGCGGAGCCGATGATGCTGTCGATGGTGGACTGGTTCTGGCCCAGGAGTGCGCCGCCGTTGGTGTTGCTGAAGGGGTCGGTGCTGGCGTTGGTGTAGACGAGCAGGTTGTTGTTGGCGACGAGCACCATGCGGATGGTGACCTCGCGCTCATACACGCCCACGACGCGATTCACGGCGGTGACGATCGCGGCTTGCCCGAGGGCGACGGTGCCGCCGTGGAAGGCGGTGTACTCACCGGTTGCGGAGACGGCGAGGCGGAAGGTGCGGAGGGTTGGTCCGCTGGAGAGGAAGGTGCCCGGGTTGGGGGCGTTTTCGTCGCCCTGTTCTGCTCCGGCGATGACGCCCTCGCAGGCCCAGCGATGGACTTGCTTGAGGTCGCGCTTGAAGTAGCTGGTGTAGTGGTTCACATCGCCCTTGGTGGAGGGATCGATGTACCAATCGCCCTCGCCCGCGAGCACCTGAGCGTGGAAGCCTTGGGGGGTGATGTCGGCGCGGAGGGTGGCGGTCGGGTCGTCGACGCCTTGGCCCACGAAGGTGCGCATGTCGGGGAACTGGGCGGCGAGGCCTGGCTCCATGATCGGGGCCTCGTAGACGTCGAAGGCTTGGAACATGCCCGAAGGATCGGGCAGGAGCAGGCGCGTGGGGGGCAGGCCCGAGCCCTCGCGCGGGATGGCAAAGAGCGTGGCGCGGAGGGCGGGCTCATTGAGGAAGAGCACCTGCCCGAAGACGGGGCGAATCCACGCGGGCTGAGCTTCGACCGCGGCGGGGCGCTCGGCGAGCAGCGTCCAGGGGGAAGGCTGCTGCGGCGCGGCTTGGGCGAAGTTCTGCTGGGCGTGTGCGGGCGTTGCGGCAAGGCCCGCGGCAAACAGGCAGGCAGCGAGGAGCGATGCGCGAAGTGAGGTGAAGGACGAGAGGGTGCGAGCGTGCGTCACGCGAGAGTTCCTTGAGAGGAGAGCCGGGAGAGCAAAGCCAGCCTGCACGAAAGCCGCGCAGGCGTGAGAAGCGACTGCGAAGCTGGCAGCGCGAACCTGCACGATAGCGGAAAGCAGGCGGAGAGCAAGTGAAAATGAACAGCGACGTGGCTGTTATGGGGCAGCGAATCAGGGCGATGAATGCAGGAAAAACGGCTGGAAAGCGGGAATATGGACGGCGTGTGTTGAAGCGGGCATGGCCGGCACATCGCCGGGGGCCTTGCGGGCCCTGCGCACGCTCAGCCTCCGTAGCGCAGCACGTGGGTGTTTTTCTTGCCACGCTTGAGGACGATGAGCGTGTTGTGCAGCAGGTCGGAGGCTGTTAAGCAGTCTTCGAGCGCGGCTTTGCGGCCGTTGATCGTGACGGCGCCGGCTTGCAGGAACTCGCGGGCCTCGCGCTTGCTGGAGGCGAGGGCGACTTCGGGCAGCAGCATGAGGTCGAGCAGGCTCTCGCCCGGGCCTTCGAGCTTGGCTTTGCTGCGGGTGCTGCCTGGCGCGCTCGCGAGGGCCTCTTGCAGGGTGGCGAGGGGGAGGCTGGCGAGGTCGCCACTGAAGACGGCTTTGGCAGCAGCCTCGGCGGCGAGCATCTCGGTTTCGCCGTGCAGAATGCGGGTGGCTTCGCGTGCGAGGGCGCGCTGGGCGTCGCGGGCGCCGGGGTTGGCTTGCACGCTGTGCTCGAGCGCGGCGATTTCGCCCTGCGAGAGGAATGTGTAGGTTTTCAGCAAGCGCACGACGTCGGCGTCGGCGGCGTTGAGCCAGAACTGGTAGTAGGCGTAGGGGCTCGTGCGATCGGCGGTGAGCCAGATGGCGCCGCTTTCGGTTTTGCCGAACTTGGTGCCGTCGGCCTTGGTGACGAGGGGCCAGGTGAGGCCGAAAGCGAAGTGCGATCGGAACCTCGCGATGTCTGCCCGATTAGAAGCTTGCTGAGATGGGCTCTTGAGAAGTGTGTCTTCAAACCTGAACCAGCTTGGATTGGCCTCGATTCCCCTCGCACAGCGCAAGAAGAACTCATCTTTCCTCTCAATCATCGCAGGATCATGCCATACTCCGCTTTGCTCCAGGCCCTGATACTCCGCTCGGAGTGCCTGAGCTGCAGCATCGCCAGCGTTCGCAGATCGCTCGAGAAGAAGAAAGAGCGACTCAGCGTCAAGGTTAATCGCTCTCGCGTTCCCACGCTTGCGAATGAGATCCGCCCCCACCACGATGTTCCCGAACTGATCGCTTCCACCCATCTGCAAGGTCACGCCCTCCTTCTCGCAGAGGTATGCGAAGTCGTAGCCCTGCAGCAGCATGTAGCTGAACTCGGTGTAGCTGATGCCTTGGTCGCGGTTGGTGAGGCGTTCCTTCACGCTGTCTTTCTGGATCATCATGTTCACGCTGAAGTGCTTGCCGATCTCGCGGAGGGCTTCGAGGAAGCCCATGTTGCCGAGCCAGTCGATGTTGTTGACGATGCGGGCTTTGTTCTTCGCGGTGGGCGAGAAGTCGAGCAGCTGTCCGCCTGAGAAGATGCGCTGGATGCGCTGCACGTTGGCTTCGACGACCTCGCGGGTGTTGAGGGTGCGCTCGGCGCTTTTGCCGCTGGGGTCGCCGATGAGGCCTGTCGCTCCGCCCATGAGGGCGAAGGGCGTGTGGCCTGCGCGCTGGAAGCGTGCAAGGGCCATGATGCCCACGAGGTTGCCGATGGTGAGGCTGTCGGCGGTGGGGTCGAATCCCACGTAGGCGCGGCGCTCGGCGGCTGCGGCGGAGTTGGCCTGCACGGAGGCGAGGTGCTTATCGAGGGTGGGCTCGTCGGTGACTTGCTGGAGGAGGCCACGCCACTTCATGTCGCTGAGGAATGCGCTCATGGGGCGAGTTTATCGCGGAAGTTCACTCGATGCAGAGTGCTACTTCGGGGAAACGGACGCAAGGAACGCGTCCACGCTGTCGAACAACACGGGAGACTGTCCCGCGTCGCTGCGCGCCTTCCGCACGGAGTCTGCGAAGCCTGCTAAGTTCTCTCGAGCGTCAGGAAGCATTGAGAGATTCACGAGCGTCCGCTCAAGCTGCGCCTGAATATCTGCTGGGCGGTCATCGCGAGGAACAACAACGAGTGTCCATGCTAAGCCAGCGGCGACATCGCGCTCGATGAAGTTCATCGACGTGGAGAATCGCAGCGCGAGTTGCTCAAGATCGCTTGCTCGCGTTCGAAAAGGTCCTCGCTTTGCCCACACAAAGTTGGCTTTATTCACGACGTTCATAACGCGAAGGTTTGGTAGACCGTCAGGATCTGTTGCAGGAGCGACACCTTCTAGTAACGCAAGACCGCTTGACAGTCGAGCTTCGGACGGGTCGATCCCGTACTCCAATAGCTTCAGATCAAGTACCGCGCCACGCAACGCGACATCCTGTTGCTGGGCAAGCTCGCTCAGCACATCGCTTGGCAGCTTTCGAGCGAGCCGACTGTCCTCGGACCGCCCAGCACCTGCAACCAGCCCCTCTGTCGCCTTATCGCGGAGCTGCGACAAGCGCCAGTACTGAACGCCTCGCAACGCGACGAAGCAAATACATGCCACGATCGCGCCAATGACGACAGAGGGGACCAACCACTTTGGAATGCTGCGAACAGACATTGATGTTTACTGCTCCCCAGGGGCCCCTTCTTTTGAATCCGCAGGGCAGCCGTTGTTCGCCGGAATCGTGGCGCACGTTGCGAGGCACGCGTTACGAGTGGCATCCTTTGCTGGATCTGACAGCGGATTAAAATGCGTGCAGCACCGAGTACACGCTCGCGCGCACACGGAGGTGTTGCAAGTCGAGTCGTTTGTGTGTTCCTTCTTGTCGATTGGATTTGTCCACGCGAAAAGTGTCGTCGCGGCCAAGCAAATGACGCCGCCGCCAATCCACCAACTATTCGAGTTCTTCATGGTTTTCTCCTTGTAACAAGCCCGCTGCGAGATGCCTCGCGATGTCCGCCGCTCACTCGTGAACAGCGATGTCGGTAGACAATACCCCCCCCCCCCTCTTACTGTCAAGCATGATGTCGAGAAAAAATGCTGACTTTCGCAAAGCCTTCACGCTCATCGAGTTGCTGGTCTGCATCGCCATCATCGTCGTGCTCGTAGGCCTCATCGTCGTGGGTGCAGGACGCGTGCGTGAATCGGGCCGTCGGACCATCTGCCTGTCGAACCTCAGGCAGAACGCGGTCGCGTTCGCGAGTTACGCAAATACCTGGAGGGACACGATGCCCTTCTTTGGAAAGGCTGATGGGTTCCCGTCGTTCACGAATGCGGGCATCGAGCTGGAGTTTGGCGCTCAATCGTTTCACTGGCCGCTGGCTTTGCAAGATGAACTCGGCGGGCAGTTCTACAACCCCACCGTCAGTTGCCCAAACAGCAGCACGAGCGACATTGTGCGTCAGAAAGGTGTGAAGTTCCTTTTGTCGGAGTATCCGCCCAGCTTTGTGATGATGTCCAACTACATGTACAGCATGACATTTACGATTGTGCCCGAGGCATTCGTCGCAGGGACCGATCGCGAGGTGCCGTCGGTGCGAGCACCGAGCAAGTTGTCGAGCGTCACGTTTCCGAGTGCAAAGGGCGTGCTCATCGAGACCAATCCGTACCACCGGGCTACCCGCAAACCGAATGAGAGGGCGGGCCCGACGGACCTTGTCGGGGTGGCGTTCGTCGATGGCTCATGCGAGCACCGCAAGCTTCAAAATTTTAAGGCGCCCGTTTCGAGTGAGTTGTTCCCGGTACTCTCAACAGTGAACGGCTATCGGGGTGTCGACCGATGAGCAAGACCGCTGCACGCAACATCTAGCGCGCGGGCCTGCTGCGCACGCCTGGGGGCGGGGGTTTGCGGGTGGGGGGCTTGGGAGATTGCGAAGTGGGCTGGGCCCGCGATGTTGCGGACACGCCGTTTGGCTTTGCATCGCTCGCGCGGTCGCTGCGTGGGGCGGGAGTGGTCGACGCATGCCCGATCAATCGCAGGCGCTTGCGCAGCACGAGCAGCAGCGTTTGCGGTTGCAGCGTCTGCGGAGGCGGACGGAAGTAGACCATGGGCAGGCCTGCGGGGCTGGGGCGGCTTGCGGCATCCGCATTTCTTGCCTCGCTCGCGGGGGGCAGCAGCGTGAGCGTGCCCGCGAGCGCGGGGTCGCGCGGGGCGTCTTGCTTCAGGTCGGCGATGAGTCGCTGCGGGTCGGTGGTGTGGAAGACGACGTCTTTCTCGCGCACGGCTGCGCTGCGCACGCCTCGCTCGGCAAGGGCGAGGCGGAGCTGGACCAGATCGAACAACGCCTGCGTGGCGTGCGGAGGCGTGCCATAGGCATCGACGACCTCGCTCCAGGCGTTGTGCAGCTGCTGCTCGTCGCTCGCGAGCGCGAGGCGGCGATAGACGCCAAGGCGGCGACCATCACTCGGGATGTACGCCTTGGAGATGGTGCCCACGACGCCGATCTCGACGCTCGTGCCGCTGGGGGCGAGGGGCGGGGGCTCGTTGCGCAGCTCGTGGGCGGCTTGCTCGAGGAGCTGGCAATACATCTCGTAGCCCACGGCGGCGATGTGCCCGCTCTGCTCGGGCCCCAGGATGTTGCCCGCGCCGCGGATCTCCAGGTCGCGCATCGCGATCTTGAAGCCCGCGCCGAGCATGCTGTATTGCTCGATTGCGCGCAAGCGCTTGGTTGCGGTGTCCTTCACGGGGCGGGTCTCGGGCAGCAGCAGGTAGCAGTAGGCACGCTCCTTGCTGCGCCCCACGCGCCCGCGCAGCTGGTGCAGCTCGCTGAGGCCAAAGCGGTCGGCGTCGTTGATGATCATCGTGTTCGCGGTCGCGATGTCGATGCCGCTCTCGATGATGGTGGTGCTGACGAGGATGTCGGCCTCGCGGCGCATGAACTTGAGCATCACCTCTTCGAGCTCGCTCGCGTCCATCTGCCCGTGCCCGTGCACGACGCGGGCTTTGTTGTCCGAGAGTCTGCGCACCTCGTCGGCGACGCTCTGCAGGTCGCTGATGCGGTTGTGCACGAAGTAGACCTGCCCCTCGCGCGCGAGCTCGCGGGCGATGGCCTGGCGGATGCGCTGAGGGTTGTAGGGCGTGACCTCGGTCACGATCGCGCGGCGATCGGCGGGGGGCGTTGTCAGGCTGCTGATGTCGCGGATGCCCAGCATCGCCATGTGCAGCGTGCGCGGGATGGGCGTGGCGCTGAGCGTGAGCACATCGACGGTCATGCGCAGCCTCAGCAGTTGCTCCTTGTGCTCGACGCCGAAGCGCTGCTCTTCGTCGATGATGACGAGACCCAGGTCGGCGAAGACGACGTCTTGGCTGAGCACGCGGTGGGTGCCCACGATGACGTCGACGCTGCCGCGACGCAGGTCGGCGAGGACCTCGCGCACCTGCGCGTCGGTTTTAAAGCGGCTGATGCTCTCGATGCGGAACGGAAAGCCCGCGAAGCGTGCCTTGAAGGTGCGCTCGTGCTGCTCGCAGAGCACCGTGGTGGGCACGAGCACCGCGACTTGCTTGCCAAACTCGACGGACTTGAAGGCAGCGCGGATCGCGAGCTCGGTCTTGCCAAAGCCCACGTCGCCGCAGATCAGGCGATCCATCGGGCGATTGGCGTGCATGTCGCGCTTCATCTCTTGCAGGGTGGCGGCCTGGTCGGGCGTGAGCTCGTGCGGGAAGGCAGCCTCAAACTCGCCCTGCCAGATGGTGTCGTGCGGATAGGAGATGCCCGGCAGATGCTCGCGCGCGGCACGCACGCGGAGCATCTCTGCCGCGAGGTCCTTCACGCTCCCCAGCACGCGCTCCTTCTGGCTCTTCCAGCGTTGCCCGCCCAGCGAGCTGAGCGGGGGCTTGCCCGCGAAGCCGCCCACATACTTCTGCACGAGGTCGACTTGCATCGCGGGCACGTAGAGGCGCGAGGGGCCCGCAAACTCGAGGACGAGGTATTCCTGCGCGTCGTCTTCGGGCGGGGTGGCCTGCTCGGTGGCGGCGAGGCTGTCGGCGCTCGTCTGCGGCTTTGCACTCGCGCGAGGGGCGAGCTTGGACTTTCGCTGCGCGAGGCTTGCCAGGGGCACTGTGCTCCCCGCCTTGCTCGCCTCGATGCGGCGCTGCGTCTGGGCATCGATGCTGGGCAGCTCGCGCGGGCGCATGAGTGTGAGGCCCAGGTACTTCGCGATGCCGTGGTCGACATGCACCACATAGTCACCCTCTTGAAAATCGAGGAAGGTGTCCATCGCGCGCCCCGCGCGCACGGTGCGCACGCCCTTGCGTGGCGCGAAGCGACCGACCATCTCATGGAAGGGCACGACGGCGACGCGGGCCTCGGGCAGGGGCACGCCCTGGACGACGAATCCGCGATGCACATAGGCCACGGTGCTGTCGCACAGGCCTGTGGTGAGCAGCTGCGGTGCGTGCTGGGCGAGCAGCTCTTGCAAGCGCTGGTGCTCGCCCTCGGTGTGGCACGCGACGAGCACGCGCCCGGGTGCGCCGCTGCGCTCGCTGCTTGCAAGCTCGGCAAGCTCGCGCAGGGCCTGGGGCAGGTCCTTCGAGAACGAGGGCAGGGGCGAGATCGCGAGGTCGATGCGCTCGCTGGCTTGCTGCGCGCCGCTGGAGAACTGGTTGACCTCGGCAAGAGCCGCGAACCGCGACTCGAGCAGCTTGAGCACTGCGGGCGGGCCCACGATGCCGCGGCCGTCGGGCACGCGCTCGAAGTAGCCTCGCCCTTGCTCAACCACTTCCAGCGTCTCGGCGAGGATCACGACGCTCTCGCGCGGCAGGAGCTCGAGAAAGTTCGTGGTTGCTGCGCTGCTGGTCGCGGCGGTCTCGGCGCTGGCAGCAAAGAGCTGGGCCTCGTCGAGCTTGCGGTCGCTGGCGAGGGTCTGCTGGTCGATCTCCATGACGCGTTCGACGTCGTCGCCAAAGAACTCGATGCGCAGGGGCACGGGCTCGCCCGCATCGCGCGTCGCGGGGGCGATGGGGAAGATGTCGAGCAGGCCGCCACGCACGGAGAAGTCGCCCGGCTCTTCGATCGCGTCGCAGCGCGAGTAGCCCACGCCCGCGAGCCACGCCGCGAGGCCCTGGGGCCCCCCCACCACCTTGCCCGTGCGATCACGCAGTGGCCCCTCGCGCACCACGAGCGAGAGGCGCTGGGCCTGCTGCACCGCGGGCATGAGCTGCATGAGCGAGGCGATTGCGCAGATGAAAATGGGGGCGACTCCAGAGGTGTCGGTGCCTCCAAGGCTCGACAGCTTCTGGGCTGCGCCCGCAATGCGCAGACGCTCGGCGAACGCCTCGATGTAGACCGCGCTGCTGGCGTCGCTCGCGGCGGATGCGCCGATGGGGAGCGCGGGCAGGCGTGCGCACAGCAGGCCCGCACCAAGCAGCTCTTGCTCGGCTTCCTCAGCGTCGTCGAGGTGAGCCGTCACGAGCACGATGGGCACCGCGAGCCCGCGCGCAAGGCCCGCGACGACGGCTGTGGTGCTGGAGCCCGCGCTGCCCGTGGCGACGATGCGCTTGCCCTCGCGCAGCGCGTGCGCGAGCAGGCCCACCTGAGGTGAAGCGGCCATTGCGAGCAGCGGGTGGGACGGGGGGCCCACGGGGCAGAGCGTAGACGGGATCGCAAGTTGAAGAATTTATGTGGCCCCTTGCAGGGCGATGAGAAATCGGTTAGACTGGCCCGGTGCCGCCGCAGGATGACGCACAGACTCGTGGAGGCAAGGAACCCTCAGAAGGGGGCGGCGAAGGACCGCGTCTGCCGCGAACGCCGTGGGACAAGTCGGCTGCGTCGGGAGGGACGCCCTCGAGCGGCGGGAGTGCGAGTGCGGGCCCGGGCTCACTCGAACAGGCCGCGGAGGCGCCGACGTTTCGCATGCTGACGGCCGAGCTGGTGCAGTGGGGCGCGGAGGGGATTGACTTTCTTGGTGCGTCGCTTGCGTGGCTTGGCGCGTATGTGCTTGTTTGGCCCACTCCATTGCAGAAGGGTGTGCAGGGCAGTTCGAGGTATCTGCGTGAGCTTGCGAGGCAGGGGAGGGCTCAGTCGCTGCAACTGACGCCCAAGTCGGCGAAGGCGACGAACGACTACACGGAGGTGCATCGGGTCGGCGAGCCCGTGAGCCAGAACATCATCGCAAACAACCTGCTGCAGCGGGGCATCTTGATTGCGCTGATCATCGCGCTGGTGCTCTACATCTTTGGATTCGTTGACACCGCGCGCGACGGCAACGAGGGGCGAAGGCTGGAGCGACTGAAGCAGCGCGAAGAGCTGATGACGCAGTTCGCGTCTGCGATTCCGCGCGGAGCGTTTGAGACCAACAAGCTCGTGAGGATCAAGCACAGGCTCATCGGGCTGCGCAACAACGTGCCTGGGTATTCCGCCGCGAGTATCGACGCCGTAGACGCAGAGTTTGACGCTCAGCACAAGCAGTGGGCCGAGCAGCCGCACTTTGCGTCGCTGGTGGTGCTGGCGGATGCGAGGTTTGTCGCGCCATATCGCACGCAAACCGCGAGCGGCTTCGTGATTCGCGAGGGCCATGAGCTGGTGGCCCGCCTGGACATGCAGCTGAAGCTGCTGAGCGACCTCTGCCATTTGCTGATTGAGATCGATGCTGGCACGCTGACGCTCGACGACGGCAAGACGGACAAAATGCTGTTCCTCACCAACTACTACAAGAACTGCTTCGTCTGGCACGATTCGTATTTTCAGAAGCTGGTCGATGACACCTCCGGAGTGCAGTGGATCTATGCCAAGGACTTGCAGAGCAAGCTCGACAGCTTGTCGAAGGAGCCCTGCCGCATCTGCACGCTGATCCTCGACGAGCGCCGGGAGGCGCTGCGCGCCATCGTCGACCAGCGCGACTCGGCCATCAGTGATGCCGCTCGGACGGAGCTCGAGGACGAGGTGGAAAAAGCCCGGACACAACTTCGCGAGTTTCTCTCGGGCGCGCGGGCATCGCCCGAGAGCTCGGACCACGCGCTGTTGAGCGCGGAACCTGCGATTGGCCCCGTGGTTGAGTGCGATGGCCTGGAATGCCGCCTGCACTGGGCCTCGACGCTGCGCGAGAGTTGCTACCAGGCGATTGAGCTCTTGAACCCGCAGATTGTCGAGACGATGGGGCAGATGATCGCCTCGCCCGAGCCCGGAAACACCTGGGCCGAGCGGAACATCTTTCGTCACTTTACCAGACTCATTGGCGCGGACTAGCGTGCACGTTGCACGCGACGTCGGCCGGCTTGTTTGCGATGGAGCTGACCATGAAGACGACGAGGAAGATCTGTGGCGTGCTTGTTCTGACGGGCGGTTTCGCGCTCGGGGTGCTTGGCGGGTGTCAGTACGGCGGGTCCGGCGGCGTCGGCAAATCAGAAGGCGATGGTCGCGCAAGCACGACCCAATCCAAGCCACGGGCAAATCCGAATGCCACCGCAAGCCGCGGCAACAAAGGCTCGGGCTCAGCGGCGGGCACGCCAGCTTCGCTCAACCCGACGGATGCGAACGCCCGGAAGGCGACGCCTTGAACTGACCGCCGCAGAGCTTTGGGTGAGGCGAGGGAGATTGCCCAGGGGCCGCCCATCGCCGCGACGAACAACCATCGAGCGATCGCGGGCAGCCCCTGTCCGCGATCGCTCGATGCGTTGGGAAGATGACATCGCTTCCTGGGTAGGACTACCGCTCGCCCGCGTTGATCGGCAGCAGTGTCTTGTCGATCTGCTTGAGCAATCGCAGGGCGATCGTGCGTGAGAGGACAAAATCGGCACGCTCAACGAAGACGCCCGGCGCGACGGTGTGCAGCGAGCCATCCCATGGGTCGACGTAGTGCACCGCGTAGATCTCGCCGGTTGTCGAGGCGCTGCCCTTGAGGTAGTTCGTCGCCTGGTCAATCGACCCAAGCTCGTCGGGCACGTAGTCGATCCCCGTGACGACGCAGATGTGGCCCAAGGATGGGCGACCATCCCCAGCTTCGGCCTGGGACCAGTGTGGCGGACGTGAGAAGCCCACAATGAGCGGGTGCTGGGTGCCACCCTGGGCTGGCACAAAGGACTCACCAAGCTCGGTCGCGAGCACACCTTGTGATCGGGCAAGCGTGTCGAGCAGTTCGAGACCCCCTTCGGTGCTCGCCGTCATCACGAACTTGCCGCCACGCAGCATCGCGAGCGCGTTCTGTGCAACTCGCTCGGGGTCGAGTTGGTACTCCGGCGCGAGGGCGACGACCACCTCGATCTGCCCAGCAGCGGAAATGCTCTCGGCGCCCGCCCCTTCCGCAGATGGCGTACCCGCGGCGATCTTCCTCATCCGCTGGGCAATGGACGTCTCGGTATGTGGAGTATTCGGATCGTAGAAGCGGAAGATCATGGCGGCGGAGGCCGCCCAGCAGCTCTGGTCGGAGCTCTGCACAATCGGCTGGCTCTCGATGCTCGCAAGCCGCGCGGTGGCGAGTTGGGGGAGCGGGGTGGGCTGGCCCGCGGAGCCACTCTCCGCAGATTCGGGCTTGTGATATCTCCAGGTAGAGCACGCTTGGAGCAGCAACGCACCCACGCCAAGCGTAACTAGTAAGCCGAGGCGAGCCGAGACGAGTTTGCGATCCATGCGGTCTGTCCTTTCGAAAAATGGTGAACCGACAGTCTACTGAAGTTCGTGCGGCGTGCAAGGGGGCAGATTGTTAAACTTCTCGCGGGCATCACCCTAACCATCCTGCGACCCTCGCCGGGCACCAGTCTGACTGATTCACTACAATCTCGCATGCGACGCACCCATGCACTGCTCATGCCTGACGATTCCAACAGCACCGACCTCGGCACGGCTCGCATTCTGCTCGTGGACGACAACCCGCAGAACGTCGAGCTGCTTGAGGCGTATCTCGAGGAGATTGGGTGCGAGCTGCGCAAGGCGTTCGATGGGCCCGAGGCACTCGCGGACGTTGAAAAGTTTCCGCCGGATCTCATCCTGCTGGACATCATGATGCCGCGGATGTCGGGCTTTCAGGTGTGCAAGAAGCTGCGGGCGAGTGCGCTGACGGAGCACATCCCGGTCATCATGGTGACGGCACTCAACGAGCTTGCCGACGCTGAGCACGCGGTGGAGGTGGGCGCGACCGACTTCATCACCAAGCCCGTGAACAAGGCCGAGCTTCTGCTCCGCGTGCGGGCCCAGCTGAAGCTCGCGCTGGTGAAGAAGCAGTTGCAGCGCGCGATGCTCGAAGCCCGCAAGGGATAACACGCCCCGCGCCCCTTCTCACGAACCCCCCGCGAGGCGACACGCGACCGCCGCACGCAAAGAAAAACGCACGCCTAAGCGTGCGTTTATCCTCAACTTTGACTATTTGCTCATTTACCGCGCAGCCGTCGTCGCCCGCGTCTTCTTGCTCGCGACCGCCTTCGTGTGCTTCTTGGCGGTCTCGACGAGTTGGTCGAAGACCTTGGGGTCGAGGATCGCGAGCTCGCTCAGCATCTTGCGGTTGAGCGTCACGCCCGCGTTCGCGAGGCCGTTCATGAACAGGCTGTAGCGCGTGTTCCGCATGCGGCAGGCCGCGGTGATGCGGGCGATCCACAGGCGGCGGTAGTCGCGCTTCACGCGGCGACGGTCGCGGAAGGCGTACACGCCTGCACGCACGACGGCGTTCTCTGCACGATACTTGCTCGTGCTGTTGCTGCCGTAATAGCCGCGGGCCTTGCGAAGAATCCTCTTACGAGCTTGGGCGCGAGCCGCACCCTTCCGAACGCGTGGCATACCTCAGACTCCTGCACATCTGGTGCCGATGCGAGCTCACGTGCTTGGTGTGCTGCGCAACACGCGCAGCCCCCGCACGGCCCGACGGCTCTGCTCGCGCTGCACCGTGTGGTGCAGCCGGGCAGATTTGTGAGTGAAATGACGAACTGGGAACGAACTTCTACTTACCAGCCTTGGCCCCTGCCTTGGCCGTAGTCTTTGCCCCACCCTTGGCTTTCGAACCGACGAAGCTCGGACGCGCGCGCTTCACGGTGCCGGCCTTCGCAGCCTCGGCCTTCGCGGCCTTGAGCTTGGCGCTGGCAGCGGGCGAGGGGCTGACCTTGCGGGCAGCGAGGGGCTGGTTGCGGCCGCGGAGGCGGCGGAAAAGGTACTTTTCCCAGCGCTTCGCATCCGGACCGCTGACGTAGGGGTCCTTGCGGAGGTGACGCAGGGCCTTGCCGCCCTTGCCCGAACGCAAGTGCTTGTGGTTTGCCGAGCGGTGGCGAACTTTGCCGGTCTTGCTGATGCGGATCCGCTTGAGCAGACCCTTGTGGTTCTTGTTCTTTGGCATACCAACTCCGAGCCAACGTCAAGGATGCGTGCCCAACCTGCGCAGCTGTCGCGCTGAGTGGGGCCTTGATGCTAGGCAGTTGCCAGGAGGGTTTCTAGTGGGCCAGCCCAGACGACCGCCGGTCGCGAGGCTCGATATCCACACAAAGCACGAACACTGCCTGGGTACCCCGGGTCTCCGACCCGGGTTCGGGGCGGAGCCCCGAGTGGCATGCACGAAACACGCTCGAAAATCACGCGGCGAGCCCTCGGGGCTTCGAGCACCCGTGCAGACGCACTCCGCGCAGCGCGGGTCGCGCCGCCGCTCGCGATCCACTCGCAGCATTGCTTTGCACGCTCGTTGCAGGCCCCTCGGGGCGTTGCCCCGAAGCCGGGTCGGAGACCCGGGGTACCCCTACCCATCACGAGATCGTGAGCGTGGGCGTGCGTTCGCCGCTGCGCAGGCCGCTGAGGGCGACTTGATTCTCGAGGTTGGTCAGCACGCCATCGAGGGCCGCCACAAGTCGTTTGCCCGCCGCGTCGGTGCCTGCAAAGTTCGCGGTTGGGTTGCCGCTGTCGCTGTTGGCGCGAAGGCTCATGGTGATGGGCACCTCGCCCAGGAAGGGCACGTTGAGGCGCTGGGCCATCGTCTGGGCTCCCCCTCGCCCAAAGATGTCGTAGACCTTGCCATCATCGCCCACGAAGCTGCTCATGTTCTCGACCACACCCAGAATGTCGATCCGCATCTGCTGGAACATCCGCGCCGCCCGCACCGCGTCGTCCTGCGCCACCTTCTGAGGCGTGCACACCACGACCGCGCCGGTCAGCTTCAGCAGCTGGCTCATCGTGAGGCTGATGTCGCCCGTGCCCGGGGGTAGATCGATAATCAGATAGTCCAGCTCGCCCCAGTCGGTCTGCTCCGCCAGCTGCTTGAACGCCCCGTGGGCCATGGGCCCGCGCCAGATGAGCGGCTTGTCGGCATCCACCAGCTTGCCGATCGTCATGCACTTGATGCCGTGCGTGAAGAAGGGCTGCAGCCGCCCCTGATGCACCACGGCTTCCAGCGACGCGAGCCCGAGCATCGTGGGCATGCTGGGCCCGTAGATGTCGGCATCGAGCAAACCCACGCTGTGCCCACGCCGCGCGAGGCCCACCGCGAGGTTGAGCGACACGGTGCTCTTGCCCACGCCCCCCTTGCCCGCCCCCACCGCGATGATGTGCTTCACGCCAGGCAGCCCGCCCTGCTCGCTCACGGCCTTTGCGCCGATGCCCCCGAGCGGCGCGTGCCCCTGTGCCACCTGCGCCGGCGCAGGTTGCGAAGAAGCTGCTGCTTGCCCCTGCCCTGCTGGTTCGTGCGCGGGCTGCGCCACCATGCCCCCAAACCGCGCGGTGTGCACCACGCTGCCATTGTCATCGACAAACTCTGCGATGAACGAGTCCAGGTGCGTGCTCGCCTGGGCGGCGTAGCGAATCGCGGCTTGCCGGGCGAGCATGCCCATCGCGTCGTAGGCCTGCGTGCTCGTGGCGCGGGCGTTTCCTGGGGCTTGCAGCTTGCAGCTTGCGTAGGTGTCGCACGCGCTCGTCCACAACACCTGCGTGCCCGAGGGGAGCGCGCTCGCCAGCGCCGCTCGCAGTCCGTCCTTCGTGATGCTCATGCGTCATTGTAGAAGATCGTGCTGCCGCTCGCGTGCGCGAGCTCAATCGATCGTCCCAAGAGGTTGCCCCAATCGGGCCAACCCAGCGCGCACATTGCGAATGCTGCGCTCCCCCAGCGCCGCGAGCGCATCGCCCGAATCGAGCGCCACCCAGCGACACCCATGCACCTCCGCATCTTGCGGCGTGAGTGTGCCCTCATCGGGCACCACAAACAAGAAGCGAAAGTCGTAGTGATCGTGCTCGGGCTCGTGCCCACCCAGGGACCGCTGCCCCGCGGGAATGGTGTGGATGTCGATGTCGATGAGCTGCCCATCGCCCACCACCACGCCCGTCTCCTCGCGCACCTCGCGCGATGCAGCTGCGAGCAGCGACGCATCCCCCGCCTCGACGTGCCCTCCGGGCTGGAGCAGCCTGCCGAGGCGCTTGTGGGCAATGAGCAGCACGCGCCCGGTGCGCTGTGCCACCACAAAGCCGCTCGCGGTGATGTGCCCGGGAAGCGTGGTGCGTTGCAGGTGCGCTTCGCCCAGGGGCCTTTGGCGGACGAGCGGAGCGAGGCGCTCGGCATCGCTGGTGGCATTGCCGAGGGCGAGGTGAGCCGAGCAAGCAAGAAACTCGGCGAGCAGAGCATCGGCGGAGAGCGTGGTGGAAGGCATGGGGCGTCGCTGGGGGGCTCTGGTGGCAGGGCGTGCGCGGGAGAGGCCAGAGTGTTGGCGGGGCGTGCGGCGCTTGCTCGAACAGTTTGCTTGGATGCCCCTCGGGGCGTTGCCCCGAAGCCGGTTCGGAGAACCGGGCTACCCAAGGCTACCCAGGCCGGGCCGGTTCACTTAATCGCAAACAGCTTCTGCCCAAACTCCACCGCCTGGCCGTCCTTCACGAGAATCGCGTCGATCACGCCGCTCTTTTCCGCCTTGATCTCGTTGAACACCTTCATCGCCTCGATGATGCAGACCACCGAGTTCGCGCTCACGCTCTGCCCCACCGTCACGAAGCTCTTGGCATCGGGGCTGGGCTTGCTATAGAAGGTGCCCACCATGGGGCTGTCGATCGTGTTGGCGTGCGCTGCTGGGGCCGCTTGCGGTGCTGGGGCCGACGCCGGTGCGGCTTGCCCCGAGCCAGCTTGAGCAGCAGCGGGCTGGACGGCACCTCCGGCAAAGGCCTGGGCCGGTGCGGCTGCGGGCATAACCCCACCCGCCGCACCATAAATCACGGGCTGGTGATTGATCACCGTGCTCGCCTGGCTCCCACGCCGGATGGAAACCGACTCGTCACCCTGCTTGAGCGAGAGCTCGCTCAGGTCGTTCGCGCTCATCAGCGACACGATCTCTTTCAGTTTCGCCAGGTCGATCATGCGGTCATGTTAGGACATGGAGAAGGGCGGGCAATAGGCACCCGGGCCCGGGGAGCACGAAAACAGGTGCCTGCGATGACCAATCTGCCATCACCAACCTGCCATCACCACCCCGCCGCCCATTCCAAGCCCATGGGCAGGCTGCACAGGTTCTCCGCCCCATCCTCCGTAATCAGGTAGTCGTTCTCCAGCCGCACACCCCCCACGCCGGGCAGATAGATGCCGGGCTCGATCGTCACGACCATCCCCGCCCGCAGCGTCGTCGCGTCGGCAACGTGGCTCAGGCTGGGCCCCTCGTGCACGTGCATGCCAATGCCGTGCCCAAGCCCATGCCCAAAGCGCTCGCCAAACCCCGCATCCTTGATGTGGTCGCGGGCGGCGCGATCGACCTCGCGCGTGCTCGCCCCGGGTCCGAGCATTGCCACCGCTCGGTAGTGGGCCTCCTCGGTGATGCGATAGATGTCGCGCATCACGTTCGTGCGCTTGCTCCCTCGTGCTGGCGCATCCAGCCCGCCCCCGATGCCCAGCGTCCGCGTCATGTCGCTGCGATAGCCGCCCACGGTGGCGCCCCAGTCAATGAGCAGCGTGTCCTTCGCGCGCAGCTTGCGGGTGCCCGGGCGATAGTGCGGCAGGCTGCCCGTCGCGCCCGCAGCGACGATCGACTCAAACGCGGGCTGGCTGCTGCCGCGGCGCTTCATCTCCCACTCCAGCGTCGCGGCGATGTCGCACTCGCGCAGGCCCGTGGCGATCGCCTTGGGCGTGATGGTGCTGAGCGTGGCGAGCAGAGCCTCCTGCTGCACCTTGACCGCAGCGCGAATGAGCGAAACCTCGTGCGCGTCCTTGATGATGCGCAGCTGCGACACCAGCCCGCTCCCCTCCACCAGCTTCGCGCCGCTGACAGCTGCGGTCGCGGACTTCGCGAGCGACTGCTTCAGCGCGAGCGTCACGTGCTCGGCCTGCACCACGATGCGGCGGGCCTTTGCCTCGCCCAGGGCCCGCTCGACGCCCTTGCTCATGGGCCCGTTGCGCATGAGCACATTGCACCACGCTCGCTGCGGGGCGAGCTCTTCATCGAAGCGGAAGTCGGAGATGATCGTGGGCTTGCCCCCACGCGGTGATGCAACCAGCGGCACGAGCAGATAGCTGTCTCCGCCCAAAAAACCCGTGAGATACGCCACGTCGGTCGGTGCCGTCACGAGCGCGTGGTCGGCCTCCAGAGGCTCGCAGAGCGCGACGAAGCGCGCGATGCGGGCGAGGAATGTCGCGGGGGTTGCGCCGCTTCGCTTGGGCGTGCTGGCTTTGGCGTTGGTCTTGGTCTTGGATGTGCTCTTGGCTCGCGTGGTGGGTGCGCTCATGGCAGAATCGTAACCCCGCGTGCCGCGTGCGGAGCCGCCAAGAATGCTCAGGTGCCAGGGCCCCGATTCCATCCACAGTTGCGGAGCGAGCAGGGCCCGCAGCGCGTTGCTGCGAGCGTGCTGCTCGCGCTGGCGTGCACGCTGGCGCTGCTGCCCCTTGGCGCGATGCTGCTGCGGGCGGAGGGCACTCGCGATGCGCCGGGCGCGAGCGCAGCACTGGATGCCGTGCCGCCCGGGCTTGCGGGCTCGCTTGCGTGGGCGCTGGGCATCGCAGCTGTTGCCACGATGCTCGCGTTGCCGCTGGCCCTGGCGCTGCGCACCGCGTCGCTGCGCTGGCTCGCCCTGCTGGGCCTGCCCTTGCTGCTGCCCAACTACCTGGTGAGTTTTTGCCTCACGCTGCTGGTGCAGCCCCAGAGCAGGCTCGGGGCCTGGCTCGCGGTCCAGGGGCAGGGCCCGCTGCCCTGGCTCCCCGGCAGCGTGATGCAAGCGATCGCGTTTGTCGGCCTCGCCCTCTGGCTCGTGCCGCTGGGGACCTTGCTGCTGCTGCCCGCGTGCAAAGCCCTGCCCCAAAGCTGCCTCGACAGCCTGCGGCTGGACGCCTCGCCCGGCATGCGCCTGCTCGCGACGCTGCACATGCTGCGCTCGCGCATCGCCATCGCGTGCGGTCTGCTCGCGCTGCTCATGCTGGGGAGCGCGGTGCCCCTGCACCTGGCAAACGCCCCCACGCTCGCGGTGCGGGCGTGGGCGAGCGCGGTTCTCAGCCCGGGCAGCATCGAGCCTTGGATTGCCAGTGCCCCCTTACTGCTTGCCGCGTGCATCGCGAGCGTGTGCATCGCGCGCGGCGTCGCGCGCGCGGTGGCGCGCACGCAGCAGCACCCGATCGACGACGCCGCGCAGCGAGCTGCTCGTGGCGGCAGGCTTGCGCTGCTGCCCATTGCGTTCCTGGTGCTGCTGCCTTTGCTCGCGGCTGCGCTGCAGGTGCGGAGCGCGAGCTCGCTGCTGAGCTTTGCGCACGTGACTGCGCCCGCGCTTGCCAGCAGCGCAGGGGTCGCGGCCTGCACGGGCCTGCTGCTGTCGCTCTTGTTGCTGCTCGCGTGGCGCGCTGGGCAGGCGATGCCCCGGCGCGGAGCCCTCGCAGTGGCGTTGCTCCTCGCCTGGGCCCTTGCCCCGGGCATCCTCGCGGGGCAGGCGTGGACGCAGTTGCTCGCGGCATTGCAAGAGCGCAGCAACGACGCCTGGACGGGCTTTGCGATCGTGGTGCTCGCGCACACCTCGCGGTTCGCGGGCTTTTTCTGCGTCGCAGGATGGATGCTCGCTGGGCTCGAGCCCCGCGCGCGGGCGCACGCGCGCGCGCTCGACCACGCAGCAAGCGCCAGGGGCTGGGCTCTCGCCACCGCGCTGGGCAGCACCCGCGCGATCGTGCCCGTGCTGGTGGCGGCTGCGTGCGCTGGCGCGTGCCTGAGCCTGCACGAGATCGAGAGCACCATCATGCTGCAACCACCAGGCACGGGCAGCCTGGGGCAGACGATGCTCGCGAACCTGCACTTTGCACGCAGCGAAGAGCTCTGCGCGGGCGTGCTGTTTGTCACGCTCGCGGCGGCGGTGCCCGTCGCGTGCGGGGCGGGCGTGCTGTGGTGGAGCGACCGGCGTGCTTGACGGGGCGCAACGCAAAGCGGAGCACCATCGTGTAGACGGTGCCCCGCTGGAGGAGAGAGAGAACTTGGGAAAGGGCCGACCTGCTTGCACCCGCAAACCGCGGGCCTTTGCGATTTCTTGTTGTCGCCCCGCTTGATTGTCGAGACAGGCAATAAACTGTACCGGATATCGGGCCTGTGGTTGCCCAAAGCCCCAAAAACTCGCTCAGATTTCATCGTTGTGTGCGAATTTCACAAATGTTGTGTGAAGATTACAAACACATTCCAAACGTGTTACGAGCGAACTGCGAACACGCCGGCACGAATCACGCACGCCCAAAACGGCAGCGAGTGCGCCTTGCAGCGCACTCGTGCCGTCGCGTGAAACGCCCGACGCAGGGGAGCGCCGGGCGAAAGGTGGCCTTCGATCACGGAGGACTCGCGGAGGGTTAGCGGGGGTCCATCATCTGGTCGTCGCCTTCGGCGGGCTTGCCCTCTTGCTTGGGGGCCTTGCCCTCTTTGCCCTGCTTGCCGGGCTTGCCGTCCTTGCCGCGCTCTTCACGCAGCGTGCGGAGGAACTCGCGACGCTCCTCGGGGGTCATGTTGCGGAGCTTCTCGCGCTGCTCCTCGGTGAGGCGCGGGCCTTCGCCCTCGCCGCGGCCCTGCATGCGGCCTTCACCACGGCCCTGCCCCTCGCGAAGCTGCTCGCGCATCTTTTCGCCCTGCTGCTTCACGTAGGTCTTCTGCTCCTCGGTGAGGACCGCGACCATCGCGGCGTGCGCGTCGGCGGCCTTGGGCGCACCCTCGACGATGGCGAGGAGCTGCTCGCGAGCTTCGCGGGCCTTGGCTTCGTCAACGGCTTGCTCGCCCTCGTTCGCGCCCTCAGCCTTGCGCTCGGGGCGGGGCTGGTCGGCGCCCTTTGCGGGCTCGGTCACGGTGCTCAGGTCGCGCAGGGAGGCGATGTCGTCGCTCATGCGGAGGAAGCCATCCACGCGGCGACGCTCGCGGGCGGGGAGCTGGCTGCGAAGCTGCTCGACGGTCGCCTTGTTCGCGCTCACGTAGCTCTGCATGCTGTCGACGAACTGCTCGTTGGCTTGCTTGATGGTCGCGAGCTGCGCGTCGGTCAGGCGCAGGCCTGCGGGGGCATCATCCTTCTGCAGGCTGAGCAGGGCACGCAGGAAGCCGCGGTGCGGGATGCGCTGGGCGCCCTCGCGGGCTGCCTCGCGCCCGCCGGGCGTGCCGGCGAGCTTGCGGGGCTGGCCCTGCACGCTCTCGTCCTTCACCTTGGGGCCACCCAGGCCATCATCGGCGAGGGCTGGAGCGCAAAGAGCAGTGCCAGCGAGCAGCGTGAGTGCGAGCAGCGACGAGCGACGGAGCCAGTTCAGAGAGAGAAAGTTGGTACGGTTCATGGCAAATCCTTACGAAAGTGTGCGGCAGGTGAAGCGCTGTTCGCGTGCCTGCTGCGGGTTGTGCAACGATTTCAATCGGAGCGATGTTGGCAAGAGGTTTCGTCCTCTTCCGGGATGCTCAACGCGGGAGCGGCGGGGGTATTGCACGAGAAAATGGCGGGCTACTGGCCCCAAAGCCGCACAATCGGCATAGACGGAGGCATCGCAATGGCCGCCGCACGCGGAGCGTGGGGTACCCAAGGCAACGCGTGGCGAGGAGGCATGCCTGCGTATCCTGCGACCATGGCCAACCTGTTCAAGCGAGTGCTGATCGCGAATCGTGGTGAGATCGCCCTGCGCATCATGCGGGCGTGCAAAGAGCTGGGCATCGAGACAGTCTGCGTCTATTCCACCGCGGACAAGGACGCACCCTATCTCCAGCATGCCGACCGCGCCATCTGCATCGGGCCGGGGCCAGCGAAGGAAAGCTACCTCAACATCGCCCGCATCATCGCGGCGGCGGAGATCAGCGAGGCGCAGGCCATCCACCCGGGCTATGGCTTTCTCAGCGAGCGCCCGGATTTCAGCCAGGCGTGCCGCGATAGCAAGATCGAGTTCATTGGCCCAAGCCCCGAGGCGATGGGTGCGCTGGGCGACAAGGTGGAGTGCAAGAAGACCGCGAAGGCCAACGGCGTGCCCGTGTTCCCCGGTTCGCCCGATGCGATCGACGACGAGGACGAAGCCGTGCGCATCGCCAAGGACATTGGCTTTCCGGTCATCATCAAGGCCGCGGCGGGGGGCGGCGGTCGCGGGATGAAGGTTTGCCGAAATGAGTCCGACCTGCGCTCGCAGCTTCGCACCGCGAGCCAGGAGGCGCTGGCGGCCTTTGGCAACGGCGCGGTCTTCATCGAGAAGTTTTTGGAAGATGCCCAGCACGTGGAGGTGCAGTGCCTGGGGGACAAGCACGGCAACGCGATCCACCTGTGGGAGCGCAACTGCAGCCTGCAGCGGCGGCACCAGAAGGTGATCGAAGAAGCACCCAGCCCGGGCGTGGACCGCGCGAAGATGCAGAAGATCTGCGAGGGCGCAGCGAATCTGCTCAAGGCCGTGCAGTACAGCGGCGCAGCGACGTGCGAGTTCCTGATGGACCGCAAGCAGAACTTCTACATGCTCGAAGTGAACACGCGCGTGCAGGTGGAGCACCCGGTAACCGAGATGATCACGGGCGTGGACATCGTGAAGATGTCGATCCTCGTGGCGGCTGGAGAGAAGATTCCATACAAGCAGAGCGACATCACGATTCGCGGGCACGCGATGGAGTGCCGCATCAACGCCGAGGACCCCGAGCACAACTTCCGCCCCAGCGCGGGCCGGATCGACACGTGGCAAACCCCCGGCGGCCTGGGCGTGCGGATGGACACGCACGTGGTGCCGGGCTATGTCGTGCCGCCCAACTACGACAGCATGGTCGCGAAGCTGATCGTGCACGCCGACACGCGGGCCCAGTGCATGACGCGCACGCTGCGTGCCCTGCGCGAGTTCAAGGTCGGGCCCATCAAGACCACGATCCCGCTGCAAGCAGAGCTGATGCAGGACGCGGGCTTCAAGGCGGGCGGCGTGGACATTCACTATCTCGAGCGGCTGCTGAAGGCGAAGGAAGCGGCAAAGGCCGAGGCGGCGGCGCAGGTGGCGACCAGCAAGGCGTAGTGGGCAGGTGGTGAGCGCGTCGTCGCCGCCCGATAGAACGTCCACGCAACCCAGCCCGCCCAAACCAGCTTGCCCAAGCCAGCCCGCCCAAATCAGCTCGCTCAACCAAAGCCCGCGCGAGGGCGATTGCGCAGAACCGGTGCCCCATGCCCACCAACACCGTCGGCCTCTACGCCGATGCTCGCATCTACGACATTCTGCACGACACAGGCACCGGCAAGCAGAGCCTTGCCGAGGCGAAGTTGCTGCTGAACATCGCTCGCAAGGCGGGCGCTGGGCGGGGCGTGCGCGCGGGCGGCGTGCTGCGCTGCTATGAGCCCGCGTGCGGCAGCGGGCGCGTGGTGGTGGCGCTCGCGAGGCTGGGGCACGATGCCACGGGCAGCGACCTGGACGCGGGCATGGTGCGCTATGCCAACGCCCGCCTGCGAGCCCTGGGCCTGCGCACGCCCCGGGGCCCGGGCGGGCGCGCGGTGGTGAGCGCGATGGAGGCCGCGCCCAAGGGCATCGCGCCGGCGAGCATCGATCTTGGGATCAACCCCATCAACAGCATCCGCCACTTGGGCAGCGACAGCGCGATGCTGAAGCACCTGCGCACGATGCGCACGCTGCTCGCGCCCGGGGGCGTGTATGTCGTGGGCATCTCGATGAGCATGGTGGGCCATGAGCAGGCGAGCGAGGACGTGTGGAAAGGCTCGCGCGATGGCATCCGCGTGACGCAGGTGGTGCAGTTTGAGCCCCCCACAGGCACGGAGCGCGGGCCCTGGGCAAGGCGCGAGCGCGTGATGAGCCACCTGAGCATCTTGCACAAGGCCCCTGGCAAAGGGCCAACTCGCACGCACGAGGAGCACCGCGACAGCACCTACTGGCTGCGCACCTACAGCCTCACGCAGTGGCTCGACCTCGTGTCGCGAGCCAAGCTGCGCGTGCAAAGCGTGCACAGCACCGATGGCATCGCCTGCGAGCCCTCGACGCTTGGATACTACTGGTTTGCCCTCGGCGCAAACGAGGCGTGAGGCGTGCGGGGCAGTGCCCGCGACATGCTGCGCAGCGACTCAGAGCACCGATCTGCGAATGCCGAATGCCGAATGCCTAATGCCGAATCCCGAATGCCTCACGGCGCATACCGAGTGCGACTCCCCCACGCTTCCCTCATCGCACACTCTTGTCTTCGATATCCCGCTGACGGCTGCGCAGCAAGCGATCCATCTCCGCACGATGGGCCTCGAGTCCGTCGGGCTGCAAGAACACGACGTCAAAGGCGCGAGCCTTCGCTTCGTCTCCCGAGGCCTTCGCCTGCTTCACCTCTTCGTCGATCATCGGGCGATACTGCTCTTGCAGCGCGTCATACGCGAACAGCTTCAGGTCGTTGGGTGCGCGGCGGTATGCGCTCTCTGCATCGTCCAGCCCCAGCGTCATGATGAACTGCACGAACATGTTGCCCGCCGCGAGGCGGAAGTCGCTGTCGAGCTGCTCCATGCGAAAGTTGTTCATGTCCACCGCGTTGCTGCGGGCCTGCTGCTCGAAGAAGTAGCGGTGGAAGAGCTTTGCCTGCTCGAACTGGCGGCGGAAGCTCTCGTCGTTGCCGCCCAGCAGCCCAGAGAAGAACGCGCCGTTGAGGTTGGCGTTCACCTGGTTGATCATGATGCTCGGGCGCGTCGCGCTGTTGGCAATCTCGGTCACCACGAACTCGCTGAGCGGCACCGAGAATCGCTTGTAGCGGTTCGGGTCGCTCAGGTTCATCTCCGGATACTCGCGAAGCTGGCGATACCACTCCTGCGTCGTCGCGCTCTCTCCCTCGCGGGCATAGAAGAACAGCACGACGTCGATGAGGAAGTTCTCGTAGCCCGCGCTCATGAAGCTGAAGCCGCGCGTCTGGTACTGACCTTCGAACTTGTAGCTGCGCTGCCGCATGCTGTCGAGAATCTCGCCATACACCGCGGCGAAGCTGGGGTTGGGCACGCCCTGCCACAGCGTGTATTGCCCCTGCATGAAGGCTGGGAAATCAAAGTAGAGCTCGCCCGTGCGGAACAGCTCCTGCACGCTCTGCGCCACCACGCGGTCGGTGTTCAGGAAGTCAAAGTCCGCCTCGGTCTCCTTCCGCTGCCGCGGCGCAGCGAGCTCCACGCCCCGTGCCGCCCAGAAGAGCGAGTGGGCCGCGGGCAAGCGCCAGTCGATGGGCCCATACTTCTCGGTGTAGCGCAGCATGCGCTCGGGCTCCATCTTGAAGGTGTCCACCAGCAGCTTTCGGCGGACGAACGCCGTGAGGGCGTTCCAGTCTTCCTCGCGCTTGGGGTCGTCCAGCAGCGCGATGACCTGCTTCGTGCGCGGGCCCACCTCGCGCTCGAAGAGATACCGCCGGCTGCTGCGCAGCGTGTGGCGGATGATCTCGAGCCTGCCCACAAACTCGCGCTGCTGCTGCTCGGTCTGCCAGTCATACCCCAGGGAGCGAACCTGCTCGATGAGCGACGCGGCGCCGGGCCGCTGCTCGATGAGCTGGTGCTCGGTGCGGGCCGCGTCGACGAACGTGCGGAGCCATTCGGCATAGACCTTGGTCGCGCCCTCGCGCGTGCGGGTCTTCTCGCTCGGGGGCGGGGGCGGGCCCATGATCATCGTCCACTCCGCCGCGAGCTGACGCTTGTAGAACGTGTTGGCGTCGTCGGTGTAGCCGCCGATCTTGTGGAAGTAGATCCACGCAAGCTCCTTGTGAATGAGCATGTCATTCGGGTTGGCGGGGATGGCCTGATCGCGCAGCAGCGCGATGCCCTGGTTCACCCAGTTCCAGCGCTCCTCGCGCGTCTGGGTCTGCACGCTGATGTTGTACGCGAGGTTCCACGCGTGGAACACCCACACACGCGGAAAACGCGGCTGCAAACGCGTGATCGCCTTCGCGAGGTCGACGGCTTCGTAGAACTTGCCGTCCTCCTTCATGTCGTTGGCGCGCATCCACAGCATGTTCACAAACAAGCCGCGGAACGCCCCCATCGCGATGCCCAGGCTCACCTCGGGGCGGTCGCTGTCTGCCGCCTGATCGGTGTACGTCAGCTGCGCGCGACCAGCGATGGAAGAAAGGTTGATGGAGAGCAGCATCGAGAGCGCGAGGCACCACGCCATCACGCCGCCCGCCCCCCACTGCACCTTGCGTTCGTGTGTCATGCCTATGCCTCAGTGACTCTGCGCGATGCCTGATCGAATCAGCCGTTGCCCGAGTAGATCGCCAGCTCGCGCTTGCGGAAGATCGCCACCCCCGCGCCATACAGCGCGAGCCCGACCGCAACCAGAAACAGCGTGCCGCCAAACAGCCCCGCCCAGCTCAGATGCTCGCCCGCGACGAGCCTCGCCGTGGGCTCCAGCTCGCCATACACGCGGAAGATGTTGCCCACGATGCGCGTGATGAACGCGATGAAGTTCTTCCACGCAATCTCCTCACCCTCCAGCGTCGAGGTGCTGTAGACATCCAGGCTCGCGAGCATGTAGTTGCTCGTCTCGGCTGCCAGGAAGATGCTGAAGGCCACGAAGCTCGCCACCGAGAACGACAGGAACGTGCCCGTAAACACCCCCACCATCGCCAGGAACGCGAGCTTCACCCACAGAACGAACATGAGCCGCAGAAAGTTCGCCTGAAAACTCCCCGTGCTGTAGCTCAGCTCCAGCCCATCGGGCGGAAACGTGAACGACAGCTCGTTGGGAACGCGATCGAACAGATCGCCGTTGGTGATCTGCATCGTCACCTTGCCCGTGTTGTCGATCACCGTGGGCAGCAGCTGCACCGTCATCTTCTGCCCCGTCGGAATGCGGCTGACGCGACCAGGGTCGATGCCCGGAAAGCTGATGGTCACGCTGTAGAGCTGGTCGGGCATGTTCGCGCCCGTGTCGATGCTGTAGCGTAGAATCACCGGGCGATTCTCGCGCTTTGCCTCCGCCAGCCCCTCAAACACAAAGGTCTTGGTGCCCGCGGGCTCCACGGTGCGGAACGATGCATCGACCGCCTTCCGCAGGCTCTCGCGCATGGTCTTCTCAAGTTCGGTGATCCGCGCCTGGCGCATCTCCGCCGTCTCGCCCAGGCTGCCCGAGGCGTCGCTGCGCTCAATCTCCGCCTGCACCCGGCTCTGCACCTCTTGCTCGTACAGGGCTTCATCCAGCTCGCGCCGGCTCGCCTGAATCGTCCGCCGCGCCACGAGCACCTGCGTCTCGAGCGCGAGGCGATCCTCGGTGATCATCGACCCGTCTTGCGATTGGAAGGCCACCGCCTCCCCCTGCGCGGGCTGCGTCCGCAGAAACTCCACAAACAGAAACACGCCCGATGCGCTCACGCCCATGAGCGCCGCCGCCAGCACGCTCACGCCCAGCCACTTGCCCAGCAGGTATTGCCAGGCCGACACAGGCTTGGTCATCGTCTGCCAGATCAGCCTGTCGCGCTGCTCGGTCGCGACCGTCGAGACGCTGAACAGCACCGTGAGCACCGCGATGAGCCAGAAGCTCCCCGCCGTCGAATACTGCATGAAGCTCTGCACGCGATATCGCAGGGGCTGCGACGCATCCAGCAGCAAGGGCAGCGCGGCAAGCCCAAAGATGAGCAGCACGATGAAGATGAGCGAGACCTTCATCCGCAGCGCTTCCGTCAGCACGTTTCGTGCGACCCCCAGCACAGGCCCCGTGCCCGCCAGCCCCACGCCCAGCAGCCGCATGATGGCGGCGAATGCCGCGATGAGCACCACCAGCCCCACCACGGGCGGGCCATATTGCTGCAACCCCACGCGCGATGCCACGAGCAGCCCCAGCCCGCACAGCACCCCCAGCGCGGCATACGTCAGCCCAAGCCCCATCCACACCACACCCAGCAGCAGCCCAAGCCCCGCAGCGAGCGTCACGCCCACCGTCGCCGTGCTGTGCCGGTTCGCCATGATGCCTTCGAGCACCTTTGCGCTCGCATCGATCGCGTCCGGCGGCTTCTCCACGCCCGTGCCAAGGTCCACCTGCGCGCCGGTCTGCCCCTCGTCCGTCGGGCCCGAGGAGGCCTCCTGCGCCGCCTGGCTCTGCTCCAGCGTCACCTGCCCGGCATAGGCCTCGCGCACTTGCTGCATGCTCTGGTTGCGTGCATCCGCCGCCCGCACCGCATACACGATGAACGCCGCGAGCAGCGCGACCAGCACCACGCCCGACGCGACAATCTTGAACCATCGCCCGCGCTGGATGCGATCGACCTTGCCCACCCACGAGCTTACAACGCTGCTGATCACGATTGCTTCGCCCCCCCACCACTGCTGCTGTCCTTGCCACCCTCAAGCAGCATGTCGATCACGCCGCTGTCGATGTTGTCTTGCGGTGCTGGTGCTTTGCGCCCAGCCTGGGTTGGGTTCTGGTTCTGGCTTCCTGCCGGGGCCGACGAGCCGCCCGAGTAGCCCCCCGCTCTTCCGCCAGCTTGCGGGGCAGGCTCGCCCAAGTCGCGCTGCACGTCGCTCAGCAAGTCGCCGATCACGCCCGTGTCCGGGCCTGCTGCTTCCTTGCCTGCCAGCTTGGCTGCAAGTTGGTCGGCCTGCGATGCCGCCCCACCAGCCGCCCCACCAGCCATGTCCGCTGGCGTTGGCGCGCTCGTCGCCTGCACCAGCGCATCAATCAACTGCTCGCCCGATCCCGCCGCCGCCGCACCGCCCAAGAAGCTCGCCGTCGCGCCGCCGCTGGTTGCGCCGCTGGTTGCGAGTTGCTCCTGCTTGGCACGCTCCACGATGTCGATGAACAGGGCCTCGAGCGTCTGCCTGGGCCTTGCCACGCGCCGGATGCTCTTCTCTCCATTGCTGCGATTGCGGATGACGCGATCGATCTCGCCGATGGTGCCCTCATCGAGCTGATCGACCTCGATGGTGGTGCGCTCCTGCGCCTCCAGCAGCGTCTCGCACGTGCCCTCCGCCCGCACCTGCCCGCCATACAGAATCACCAGGCGATCGACGCAGTCCTCCACGTCTGCCAGCAGGTGGCTGCTGAGCAGCACGGTCTTGCCGCGCCGCCCCAGCTCGATGATGAGGTCCTTGATCTGCCGCGTGCCCAGCGGGTCCAAACCCGTCGTGGGCTCATCGAGCACTAGAAACTCCGGGTCGTTGATCAGTGCCTGCGCGATGCCGATGCGCCGCTGCATGCCCTTGCTGTACTCGCGCACCGGGCGGTACTGCGCATGCGTGATGCCCAGCATGTCCAGCAGCTCGTCGATGCGACGCTCCCGCGTGCGATAGTCGAGCTCGAACAGCTTCGCGTAATACTGCAGCGTCTCGCGCCCGTTGAGGAAGCCATACATATAGCTCTCCTCGGGCAAGTATCCCACGCGCTTCTTCACCGCCACGTCCGTCGGGGCCTTACCAAACAGCGCGACGCGCCCGCTGGTTGGGCGCAACAACCCAAGAATCATCTTGATGGTCGTGCTCTTGCCGCTGCCGTTGGGCCCAAGCAGGCCAAACACCTCGTTGCGCTGGATGCTGAACGACAGGTTGTTCACCGCCCGCGCCGCATCGCGCTGCCAAAAATCCTTGAAGACCCGCGAGAGCTGCGTGCACACCAGCACGTCCTCATTGCTCCGCGCTTTCACACCGCGCGACGAGCCCTGGGCTGCGGATGTTGCGCCAACGTTGAGTGAGCCGGTGTTGATGGGGCTTGCTTGCATGCGTACAGACCTTGAACGAACCAGCACTGAGAACGAACCAGCACTGACCTGCATTCCAACGAAACGAGCCCGACCAACCCGCCCCCAACCGATGGCAAGCCCAAGCTACTGCTCCGTCGGAGCCTCCACGCTCGTCTCCGCACCGCGGCGACGCTGGTCGTCCGCCTGCTTCTGAGCCGCCTTCAGCGCGTCCGCCTCGTTCAGCCGCTTCTCCAGCTCGCGAAGCTGCCTGGGGTTCTGATTGATCATGAGCTGAAACACATCGCCCACGTTGCCGCGCGGAATCATCACGGTGCTGATGCCCGTCTTCTGCATGAGCGCCGCCATCGCCCCGTTCCACTCCTGCCCGATCATCACGTTGGGCGAGGCCTTGAACTGGGCCTCCTTCGCGCGGAACGCGGCGAGCGCACCCTGCCGCTCGCTCACCGCCTGCGTGCGATACGCAATCGCGTCCGACAGCGTCTTGGTCACGCTGCCCGCCACACGCACCGACTTGCCGGTGGCATCCTTCTCATCGCCACGCAGCATCCCAAAGATGCTCTGCAGCTTTGCCTCCGCCGCCTTGTCGTCGCCCTTGGCAAGCAGCAGCTCATACTCATCAATCTGCGTCAGCAGCAGCTCCGACGCCTCACCCGCCGTCTCGTTCAGCTGCTTGCTGCGATCCGTCAGAGCCTGCTCGCGGGCTTGGCTCCGCGTGCTGTCGGCGTTGGCAACCTTGTCAAAGTCGCGCCGCAGCGCGATGGGCGGCGTCTTCGCCGTCAGCGTCAGCGCCTCGATCTCAATCCCCACGCCCATCTCGTCGGTCAGCACGCGCTGCGCGATCTCGCGCACCCGCGTGCCCAGGGGCTGCACGCCCTCTTCCTGGCGCTCCATCAGCACCATGTCAATCGGCACCTCGGCGCACGCCCGCACCACGCCGCGCTTGATCGCGGTGCGCACCAGCCGCTCCTCCTGCTGCTCGTCCAGCACCGTCCGCGCATACGCCCGCACATCGCTGCGACGATACCGCGCCGACCACTGCGCATGCACGATGTTCCCATCGCCCGTGATGATCGATCCGCTCGTCAAGCCCCGGCTTGGGTCCAGGCTCTGCTCGGGCGTCGCGTTCTCCAACGTACGATTCATCGAATCGGGCGGAAAATACGCCCAGAACTCGCTGTTAATCTCCACCGTCTGCACGCCCTGGCTGATCGTGCGAATCTCACCCAGCGGGTAGGGCGGGCCCCACTGCAATCCTGGCGGCAAGTCGCTCGCCGTCACCTTGCCAAACAGCACGCGCAGCCCGCGCTCGCCCTCCTTCACGGTGCGCAGCCCGCTCAGGGCATACACCAGCGCGAGCACGCCCACGCCCACATAGATCACATACAGCAGGATGTTCAGCGCATCCGCCAGGCTCTGGTTTGCGGGGTCGAGCATCGTCGCCTGCGCTTGCGCGGGCGCATCTTGCCGCAGCGTCACGCTGCTCGCGCGGCGCGGTGCGCCGCCCGGGCCACTCCGCTCGTCGTCCCCTTGCAGCAGCGGGTCGTTGGGCCCGCCCGCCTGCAACAACGGATGGTTGCGACGCAGGTGCATCACTGGTTGCCTCCCGCCGCTGGCGCTGCCGGCTCGCGCAGCGGGTTCTCACCGCGCAGCACGTTCTCGTTCGTCTTCCCGCTCACCAGCCCAGGAATGCTCTGCCCAGCGGCACGCGTCCGCTGCACATAGTCGGGCATGAGCGCATCAAACCCGGGCAGGCTGCTGGGCAGAATCAACGTCGCCGTGCGGGCCGGCATCTTGCGGATGAACTCCATGTTCTGCATGAACACCGCAAGCTCCGGGTTGTCGTTCATCTGCGCCAGGAAGGGCCTTGCCTCCAGGTCGCCCTGGGTGCGGATGTTCTGCGCCAGCGCCTCGGCAAAAGCCGTGATGCGCCGCGCATCCGCGCTCGCCTTGTCGCGAATCGCCTGCGCCTGGCTCTGCCCCTGGCTCTCAATCTCGCGCGCCAGCCGCTCGCGCCCGGCACGCATGCGGTCAAACACCGCCTTCGTCACTTCCTGGGGCAGCAAGATGCGCGTCATCCCCACGCTCACCGCCTCGATGCCATAGTCCGCAAGCCGCGAGTTCTGCTGGTCGCGCTTGTCGACAAACGAGGCGAACATCTTCGCCTCCAGCTCGGGCAGCTTGCTGCCGCCTTGGGTGGTCGTAAACAGCTCCTCCATCGAGTAGTTGCTGATCTCCGCCGCCGCGCCGCGCAGGCTGGCTCGCAAAGCCTCTTCCGCGCGTGCATAGTGCTCTTCGCTCCGCTCGCCCGCGCTGCTGAACTTCTGGAAGAACCGCAGCGGGTCCGTCACGCGCCAGGTGCAATACGCCTCGACGGCGATCGTGCGGTTGTCGCGCGTCTGCTGCGTCTCGACCTTCAGGTCCAGCAGGCGCACGCGCGTGTCATAGGTCGTCACGTTCTGCACGGGCCAGGGAGCCTTGAAGTAGAGCCCGGGCTCACGCTTCACGCTCTGCTCGGTGGCCTTGCCAAACGTCGTACGCACCGCGCTCTCGGTGTATCGCACCGTGAACGTGCACATGTACGCCAGCAGCACCAGCACCACCACACCAGCGATCAACACTCGCAAAGCAGTCTTCACGCAGCAAACTCCCGCGCTTGGGTCAAACTCATCATCACACGCACGTCACGCACACCCTCTCCCCCGCACCTCCGCTGCCCCCACACACACCGCCCACGCCTACTGCTGCTCCGAAGTTGCGCTCCGGAACACATCAATGCCCGAGTCCTTCTGCTGGCCATCAAACGTGATGCGCAGATTGCCCGATGTGCTGGGCACCACCATCACGCTCGCGCCATCGAGGAAGGTGCTCATCGCATTGAAATACTCGCCCGCTCGGAAGATGTCCGGCGCAGCGTTGAACAGCGCAACCGTCCCCTGGTGCCGCGCCGCGTTGCCGCGGGCACGCATGTGCCGCTCCCAGCGTTCCGACCTGGCCTGCGCCAGCAGGCTGCTCGCCCGCCCGCCCGCACGCTCGATCGCCTGCTGAATCAGCACCTCCTGCTCACCCACCGCCGCCACCGCGTTCGTCCCCGTGCGGGCCCGATCGCGCGCGTCGATCATGTCCACGATGCTCGACGCAACCTTGTGGTCCCCCACCACCTCCGTCAGCGTCCGGATCGCATCCGCCTCGGCGCTCTGCATGTTCGCGCTCCGCCGCTGCGCCGCCTGCACCACCGCCTCAAACGCCGCCGCCGTCTTCTGGGGCGGGTGCACGCCAGCAAGGCCCAGGTGCACCACCCGCACGCCCGCGCCGCGGGGCTCGCCATCGGGCCCGGTGTTCATCGCGTCAAAGGCCTTCTGCACCAGCGCGAGCAAGTCCGCCGAGATGTTCTTGCGCTCCGCGCCGAGCACCGCATCCAGGTGCTGCCCCTGGAAGTACCGCGTGATCTCGCGAACCGCCGCGACCTTCAGTCGCGTGTCGCGCTGCTCGCGCGGGCCAAGCTCATCAAACAGCCGCACGTCGCTCACGACATACTGCATCGGAATCTCAACCGACACCATCGCAAGGTCGACAAGGCTGTCGCCCAGCGTGTCGGTCTCGCCCGTGCGTGCAAAGTCGATCACCTGCCCCGCCTGCTTGGCACGCACGAACTGAAAGACCTCTTCCCCCGCGTGCTCGTTGGTCCACAAGATCGCGTTCGTGTCGCTCTTGGTCAGGCTGCCCAGCTGAATCTCGCGCAGCCCCGTCACCGTCAAGTCCTGCACGCGCGGGCGACCGGCGGTCGTCTTGCCCATCAGCTCCGGGATGTAAATCTGGTCGATGGGCCACGGGCGCTTCACGTGCAGCCCAGGGCCAAGCTCGCTGCCCACAGGGCTGCCAAACCGCAGCAGCATCGCCCGCTGGTGAGGCTGCACCACCACAAAGCACGAGAGCCCCCACGCGATGAGAATGCCCGACGCAACCAGAGGCAGCACCGTCCGCCCCAGCAGTTTGTAAAACCATCCACCCGTGACGTCGAAGCCCAGCTGATAGTTGATCGCCTCGCTGATGCTCTTGGCAATGCGATCCGGCGCGGCAATAAAGCCCAGCAGCCGCGAGTCAAAGCTCACGCGGGGCGTCTCGCCCGCCTTCCGCGGGCGATAGATGCCCAGCAAGAAGTGCAGCGACAGCTCGAGCGCGATGAACACGAGGAACCCGGGCACGATGTAGGGCAGCAGCCGCGCGGGCCCATCGGGCCCCACATAGTCAATCGCATGCACCACCGCCAGCAGCAGGCCCAGCAGAGCAGTGCCGCCGCTCAGGCTCGCGCCCGCGCGCAGGTTGCCCCACGCCTGCTGCTTGCCCATGCCCGCGGCATATCGCGCGAACACAAAGCACGTCACCGCAATCGCAAGCCCAAGCCCCAGCCCCCACCCAGCATGGAGCGAAGGGATGTAGCTGCCCGCCTTCGAGCGGGCAACGTCCATGAGCGTCTGAAAGCTCAGAAATCGCACGATGCCGAACGACACCAGAATCGCCACCACGCTCAGCGTGACGATCGGCACCATGACCTTGAACAGCCCCGCAAGCCGCTTCGCAGCCGGGCGATGGTCGTCGCCCGAAGAAAAGACCGACGCCTGCGCGCCCCCCGTGTTCGCGAGGGCCTCCACTTCCATCGCCTCGATGCGCTCCCGGCGGTGCTGGTCAAACAGAATCGCCAGCGCAAGCCACACCAGGCCCCCCGCGCCCGCAAACACGCACATCGTCAGCGCCGCGTGGTCCTTGGCCAAAAAGCCATACGCACCCAGCGACCCCGCGATCAGCGTGTGGAGCACGATGCCGCTGAGAGAAATGCCCGTGGCCCGCTTGTAGGTCAGGTAATCTGCCTTCATACTGCAACTTCGCCTGTTTGCCCGGCTTATGCGCGTGCCCTGCACGCGTGCTGCCAAAGGCACTGAGGTTTCTCACCAGCTCACCCGAGAACCGGACGAGCCCTCCTTCCCGCACACCGTACGCCCGTCGCCCCCGCCAAGGCGAGCCAGCAACAGCGCACCACCCATCCGCTCCAATCCGCTGACAGGATGCACCGTGCGCGAGCTCACCCAAATCGCGCAAGAAACACCGCAATCACGCCTCCCGATCCGTGGATGTACGATTGCCAGCGTGCTATGTTCGTGCCCGCGAACCATTCTCCGTTCGCGAGCGAAGAGTCGATGGCGTTTCGCCTTTCTCAACGCCCCCCAATGCTGCTGCAATCCACCACCATCGCCCGCAACACCTTTGTCGAGTCGCTGCGCCAGCCCGTCACGCTGATGCTCGTGCTGCTCGCGGCGGTCCTCATCATCCTCTCCACCTGGACAACAGGCTACAGCCTGGGCTACGCAAGCACCGAGAGCAGCGAGGTGCAGAGCGACACCAAGCTCTTGTTCGACATAGGTTTATCCACGGTCTTTGGCCTGGGCACCATCCTCGCGGGCTTCATCGCCACCAGCGCCATCAGCAAAGAGATCGAAAACCGCACCATCCTCACCATTGTCAGCAAGCCCGTCAGCCGCATCGCAGTCGTCGTCGGCAAGTTCTTGGGCGTCGCGGGTGCCCTGCTCTGGGTCACGCTGCTCATGCTCGTCTTCCTGCTGCTGGGCATTCGCCACGGCGTGATGGAAACCGCAGCCGACAGCCTCGACATGCCCGTGGTGGTGTTCGCGGGCATCGCGTTCTTCTTGGCGATGGGGCTTGGGGCGTGGTGTAACTTCTTCTACGGCTGGAACTTCCCGCAGACTGCCATCACCATCCTGCTGCCCGCCATCGTCGTGGCCTACGTCGGCGTGCTGCTGGTGGGCAAAGAGTGGAGAACCCAAGCAATCAGCACCGACTGGAAGCCCCAAGTCATCACCGCCTGCCTCTGCCTCACGCTCGCGGTGCTCGTGCTCAGCGCCGTCGCCACCGCCGCCTCGACCCGCCTCGGGCAAGTCATGACGATCGTTGTGTGCGTGAGCGTGTTCGCCGCGAGCCTGCTGAGCAACTACTTCGTAGGCCGGCACGTGTTTGACGCCCAGCCCATCGCGCAGGTGCAGCGTGCAGAGCCAACCGACATCGCCCGCAACTTCGGGATAGACCAGTCGCCCCTGCGGGTCACGCTCATGAAGCCCCCCGCCCGCCCGATTGCGCCGGGAACGACGATCTACTACAGCCCCAGTGCCCAGGGCTTCCCGTTCATGCACGACACGCCCAAGGCCCCCTTCGCGGGAAACCTCGAAAACCCCAACGAAGTCATGGGCGAGAACGTGCCCGGGGCGATCATCGCCACCGAGCAGCGCGGCATGGACCTCACACTCCGCAGCGTGGGCGGCACGCCCCTGTCCCTCATGCGCGACCCCGCGCCGGGCGATTTTCTGTTCGACGCGCCCACCAAAGTGCGCTACCCCGCGCTCGCCATCTGGGGCAGTTTTCCGAACGTGCAGTTCTTCTGGCTGCTGGATGCGGTGTCGCAAAACCACCGCGTGCCGCTGCCCTATCTCGGCCTTTCGGTCGCGTACGCGGGGGTGCAGATCGTCCTCTTCCTGTCGCTGGCGGTGATTTTGTTTCAACGCCGTGACGTGGGCTGACGAACCGATGGGCCCTTGGATTGCTATAGTTTCATGAAGCGGTCATTTTCTGGAGGATGTATCTCATGCCCAATCGCGTTGATCTTTCCGGCGGCTCAAAGACCCAAGAATCCACGAAGGCAGCCAAGGGCGGCAAGAGCGCGGGCGGCGAGGCAAACAAGGGCAACGCCGTGAAGATCGGCATCGTTGCCGTGTGCCTTGTGGTCGCGGGTGTTGTGCTGTGGTACAACTTCCGTCCGACGCCCCCGCCACCCCCGCAGCCCTCGTTTGACCCACTCGCGGACCTGCCGCCTGAGCAGCGCAAGGCCGAGGAGCGCCGCCTGGAGCTGCAGGAGCAGAACTTCAAGAAGAACCCGCCCGCGGGCTCGTGAAAGTTCCACGAATACATTTTTTATTCTGAACAATTTTACGAAGTCCAAAAATAAAGCAGTACCCCACGCCAGAAACAGGGGTATTGCTTTCTTTCTTATCTGATTTCCGGTCTGGGAGTGCCACGTGTCCCGAATCACGATTTGCCGCAAAAAGTCGTGACCTGCTGTCTCCGATACTCCTCCTGCCAGGTGCCACTCTGTGCCTGCTCAGCGGGAGTCATTCGTGCCGGAAACGACGCTACAACCAACCCTTGATCGGGTGCTGAAATGTGCATCGCTGCCCAGCCTACCGGGCGTGGCGATGCGTGTGCTTGAGCTCACGCGCAAAAAAGACCTGTCGATGCAGACCTTGAGCGAGACGGTGCAGACCGACCCTGCGCTCGTCGCTCGCGTCTTGAAGACGGTGAACAGCAGCTACTACGGGCTGACCACGCCCTGCCCCAGTATTTCGAGGGCAATGAGCCTGCTCGGACTGAACACGGTGCGGTCGATCGTGCTGGGCTTTAGCCTGCTGGACATGGGCAAGGCCGCGGCGGGCAAGGTCGATCTTGCGGAGTACTGGCGTCGCGCGGTGTATGGCGCCGCGGGCGCGAAGCTCGTCGCGAAGCAGCTGCGCGGCGTGGACCCCGAAGAAGCCTTTCTGTCCGGGTTGATGCGCGACCTTGGCATGCTCGCGTGCATCGCGGCGCTCAAAGAAGAATACCTCACGATCATGGCGGCGGCGAGCACCGACCACAACGCGCTGCCCGCCATCGAGCGCGAGAGCCTGGGCTTTGACCACACCGAGGTTGGCGCGCAGCTCGCCGCGAAGTGGCGCCTGCCCGACCAACTCTCGCAGAGCATCAGCTATCACCACAAGCCCAACCTCGCACTGCCCGAGCACTCGCAGCTCGTGTACTGCGTGGCCCTTGGGGGCTACATCGCTGGCGCACTCTCGGCTGCCGAGCCCAAGCCCTACCTCGCGCTGGTCGCGAGCAAGGGAGAAAGCTGGCTGAAGCTCTCGCGCGACGTGACCAAGCAACTGCTCGCGGACACCGCCCGGCAGGCGAAGGAACTCGCGACCGTGCTCGAAGTGAACACGGGCCCGAGCGTGAACCTCGACAACCTGCTCGCGGAAGCGCAGGAGCAGATGGTGCTGGGGAGCGTTGAGCTGGAGCGCCAGGCGAGCGAGCTGCAGGTGCGCAACGACCTGCTCGCGAAGCAGACCGTGACGGACTCGCTGACGAAGGCCTTCAATCGCAGCCACTTCGACGCGACACTGGCGCAGTGCCACGAGGACTGCAAGCAAGGGGGCACGCCCTTCAGCCTGCTCTTCTTCGACGCCGACAAGTTCAAGAGCATCAACGACACGCTGGGCCACCAGGCGGGCGATGGCGTGCTGCGCGAGCTTGCCAAGCGCAGCAACGAGACCGTCTCCGAGCGGGGCGGGGTGGTCTGCCGATACGGCGGCGAAGAGTTTGGCATCATCCTGCCGGGCATGGCCCAGCCCGAAGCAGAAAAGCTCGCCGAGCGCCTGCGTGCCGCGATGGACGCAAAGCCCTTCGACCTCACGCCCTGGGGAGTTCCGAACGTTGCGCCGCGCGTGACCATCAGCGTGGGCGTGAGCGGCGTGGACTCGGAGACTGTGAGCAAGGCCGAGAAGCCCGAGGCGATCACGCACGCAGCCGACCAGGCGGTGTATGTGGCAAAGTCCACTGGTCGCAACCGCGTGTGCACATGCCCGCTGGGCAGCGAGCCGCGAGTGTTCTCGAGCGGGCAGGGCTACACGCTGCAGAGCAAGCAGGCCGGGGGCGATGCAGCACCCGCAGCCATCGCGCCGACGCCAGCCGAAGTGCCCGCAGCAACGCCAGCGCCCGTCGCCGCAAAGCCGCAGGCACCAGTCGCTGCCAAGGCGCCCGTTGCACCGGCGCAGCCCAAGCCCGTGCTAGCCAAGCCTGCACCACAGGCATCATCAGTCCAAGCTGCACCAGTCTCGCCAGCACCAGCCCAGCCCAAGGCCCAGCCCCCCGTGGCGCAACAGCCCGTGCCAGCGCAGCCTGCCGCCGCGAGCGCAGCGCCCGCAACGCCTTCCCTCGGCACGGTCGTCTTCATCGAGGATGATCCGCTCGCAGCAAAGCTCGTGGAGCTGCTCTTCCAACGCCGCGTGCATGTCGCGCTGCGCACGTTCACCTCTGCTGAGGCGATGCTCGCGTGGACCATGAGTCCGGAGTTTGTGCGCCCCAGCGTCGTGCTGAGCGACTTCCAGCTTCCCGGCCTCAGCGGCATCAACCTGCTGCTGGTCATGCGCACGCATCCCAAGCTGCAAGGCGTGCCCGTAGCATTGCTGAGCGCACGCGTGGACGACACGCTCATCGACAACGCCCGCAACGCGGGGTGCACGCTCGTGCTGAGCAAGGCCGACTTGTGCACGAGCTTTGAGGCGTGCCTGAACAAGCTCACGGAGCTGATGCGGGCGGGGCCTGTGTCGGTTGCGGCGTAGGGAGAGTGGGTGGGCTTGTTGCGAGCAATGCGTGCGGGGGTTGAACTGTGAGTGCGTCACGGCATTCGGCATTCGCCATTGGGCATTCGATCGCGGGGTCGGGCGCCATCATCACTGGGCGTTCGCGCGCTGAACTCGGGCGGGCTGGCTTTGCTGCGTCAGCACCGGTCGCAGCAGCACCGCGATGCGCACGCCCGAACGCGGAAACGCGAGGGCATCGCTCAGCAGCGCGTCGCCCAAGCTTGGCAGGGCGGGCACGGGCGGGCCTGCACCATCACTCGCACTCGCGCCCGACGCGATGGGCTCGATGAGCAGGCAATCGCCCTGCGCCAGCACCGCGCTGAGCGTGAGGCGAGGCAGCAAGCCCGCAAGGCCCGGCGCGGGCACCGCATCCATCGCAGTCGTTGAGGCCTGCGCATCGCTCGCTTGCTGCGCGGCGATCGCGGCACGCTCGCGCGCTGGCGCGCGGGGCAGGCTGAGCAGCAGCTCAAGCTGAGCTTGCGCGCTCGTGGGTGCCTGACCGATACTGGGCACCGGCGCATTCGCGGAAGTCTGTCCTGCTGCGGTGCCAGCCGCAATCACGCCCGGGGGCAAGGCGGGCAATGGCCACGCGCGCATGCTCAGCATGAGCATGCCCCCGCTGACATCGAGCGGGCCCGCATCGGTGCTCACGAGAGCGTTGCTACCCGCGCGGGGCCCACGCACGAGCTCGCTGGGCTGGTTGCCAAACAGCACCCAGCTTCGGCGCTGGCCCGCCTGCGCACCAAAGCGCTCGCCCAACGCCGCGGCCTCGCTCGCGCGGAGGCGCACGATGCGCAGGCCACTGCCTTCCCAGGCTTGCAGCGTGCCTTGCGGCGCAAGCACATCGCCCGCGAGCGCACTGGCTCGCAGCTGCGCGAGTGCTTCGGTGAGGGACTGAACTCCGCTCGTGTCGCTCGCTCCACTCTGCGGCGCGGGCATGCGCGCGCCCGGCGCGTTGGTCGCAACGTCGCTCGGCACGTCGGCAAGGCTCCAGAGCACGACCTCCACGCCGCTGCCCGCGAAGGTGTCGGCAGCGGGCGGTCCCTTCGCTGGGCCTTTGCACCCTTGCGCGCCGAGTGCTGCGACCGCGCACGCGAGTGCGCACAGCAGAGCCCGCGCGTGCTTGCGAGGCCTCTGGAGCGGAGCGGGGGGTGCTTGCGACGCGCTGGTCATGCTTCAAACTTCTGGCGTGCGCCGCGCCACAGGCCAGCGCCCGCTGCGCCGCCACTGGGCAGATATTGCTTCATGTTGGCCCAGGTGCTGTCGGCGTAGGCCTGCACCTCTTGGGTTGTTGAGGCGATGGTGTCCTTCACTGCCTCCACGTGCGAGCTGTCGAGACCAAGGCCCAGCTTGTGGATGATGAACACGCCCGCAAGGGCCACGCCCCCCACCAGCAGCGCGAGCGTGATGACGCGCCGCACGAGGAACGCGAACACAAACGCCGCGAGAAACGACACGCCCACGCGCAGCATCCACGGTGCCCACGACACGAGCGCGTCGCCCGAGCCCCCAAAGTGCTTGCCCAGCGCGGGTGCTGCAACGAGAGCCGCCCCCAGCCCCGTAACCAGCAACCCCAGCATGAAGAGCTTGCTGCGCAGCGGTGCAGTGAGCAGCCGCCACACGCCTCGCCCTGCGGTCTTCGCGGCTCGCTCCACGACGCCATCGCGATCCACGCTTGGGGCCCTTTGGGGCTGGGGCGAAGGCGGCGGAGTGGACTGATCGTGCTCGGGCATGGGCGATGGTAGATTGCGGGGGGCGAGCAAGTTGGGCGGGCAAGTTGGTCGCGCAAGTTGGCCGAGCCGCCAGCGTTCGACGGAAAAGCACGCTACCGAATCGTCGCCAGCACGCCCGCCGCCCGCTGCGCTTGCTCGGGCGACACATCCAGGTGCGTCACGACGCGCACGCTGCGATCGCCCGTGGGGAGCGCGAGCAGGCCCGCCTCGCGCAGGCGCTCGCAGAGCTGCGCTGCGAGCCCATCGCGCAGCGAGAAGAGCACGATGTTCGTGCTGGGCACGCGCTCGCCGCCCGCGAGCGCCTCGTGCTGCTCGCTCAGCGCAAGGCCAGGGTTGGAGGCAATCGCTCGCGCGAGCAGCTTGGCATGCTCGTGGTCCTGCGCGAGCCCCGCGACGTGATGGTGCAGCGCATGCAGCCCAGCGGCAGCGAGCAACCCCGCCTGGCGCATGCCCCCGCCCAGCATCTTGCGCACGCGCCGCGCCCGCGCGATGCACTCGTGCGACCCAACCAGCAGCGAGCCCACGGGTGCGCCCAGCCCCTTGCTCAGGCACACGCTCACGCTGTCGGCTTTGCTCGCAAGCTGCGCCGCGGGCACGCCCAGCGCAACGCTCGCGTTCCACAGGCGGGCACCATCGATGTGCACCCGCAGCCCCGCGTCGCGAGCCGCGTCGCACACCTCGTGCAGCTGCGCAACGGGCCAGGGGCTGCCGCCGCCGCGGTTGTGGGTGTTCTCGATGAGCAGCAGCGCGCTGCGCGGGTAGTGCACGTTGTCGACGCGCACTGCGCTGCGCACCTGCTGGGCAGAGAAACGCCCGTGCAGCCCGGAGAGGGGCGCGATCATGCACCCGCTGATGACCGCGGGGCCCCCACCCTCGTAGTGCATGATGTGGCTGCCCTCGTGCGCGATGATCTCGTCGCCAGGCTGCGTGTGCACGCGGATGGCGCACTGGTTGGCCATGGTGCCGCTCGGCACAAACATCGACGCCTGCTTGCCCAGCAGCGCTGCCACGTGGGCCTCGAGCTGCTGCACGCTCGGGTCGTCTCCCAGCACGTCGTCGCCCACGGGGGCGGCGTGCATCGCATCGCGCATGGCTGGGGTCGGGCGGGTGACGGTGTCGGAGCGCAGGTCGATCATGGGAAGCAGAGGATACCTCCGCCCGGGCTCGCGTCCGAGTCGCTTACGAGGCGCTGCGCAAAGAGCCGTCCGTGCTTGCCGCGTCGCTGCCTTGCGGGGGCTGCGGAGGCTGGGGCACCGCAGGCGCGAGGCCCGCCTCGCGGGCCAGCATCTGCGCCTCGATCGCGCGGCGACGGGCGATTTTGATCGCCGTCACGCCAATGAAGCTCACGGCGATGAGCGCGAGCATGTAGACCACTCGGGCCCGCCCCAGGCTCACCATCGCGCCCAGCGCGGCAAAGGTGCCCGCAACGCCATAGAGCACGAGCACGGCTTTCTTCACGCCCAGGCGACGTTTGAGGATGTGGTGCAGGTGCTGGTCGTCGGCTGCGGAGATGGGCTTGCCTTCCATCTTGCGGCGGATGATCGCGAGGCAGGTGTCCAACAGCGGCAGCATGTAGCAGATGAGCCCAGCCGCGACGAGATGCGTCTTGCCCGTATCCCCTAGGCTGAGGATGATCGCGCACATCGCAAACCCCAGCAGCAGGCTGCCCGCATCACCCAGAAAGATCGTCGCGGGGTTGAAGTTGTGGGGCAAAAAGCCCAGGCACGCGCCGATGACCGCGAGGCACAGCACCAGCCGCTGGCTGTCGAGCTTGCCGTCGTCTGCAAGGGCGAGGCCCAGGGCGATGATCAGCAGCCCGATCGCCGAGATCGCCGTCGTGCCGCTGAGCAGGCCGTCAAGGCCATCGATGAGGTTGCTCGCGTTGCACAGGCCCACGACGGCAAGGGCGATGATGCCCGTGGAGATCCAGTAGATGAAATCGATGGTGATGGTGCCACCGCCAAACCAGGGCATCATCCACGCGACGGTCTCGACGGGCCCGATGTCGGTCGGAATCGTCGTGATGGGCAAGTTGAGTGCGTGGCAGAAGGGCAGCACCAGCCCCGCCGCCATGCGCACGCCCACGGTCTCATACGCCAGAGCGGCAGCCGCAAACAACTGCCCGGCAATCTTCACGCGCGGGCTGATGCCCACCATGTCGTCGATCACGCCCACGAGCACGATGATCGTGAGCCCCAGCAGCACCGAGAGCGGCACGGGCAAGTGAAACTGCGCGTCGATGAGGTTGCTGGATTTGCTCGTGTGGAAGTCGACGAGGCCTGGCACCTTCGTGGCGATGAGGCTGAAGAACACCCCCGCCATGATGCCCAGGTAGACGCCCACGCCACCCAAATAGGCAACGGGAATCTTGTGAATCTTTCGCGGGTCGCTCGGGCGATCGATGATGCCGTTGGCGATCGCAACGCGCCGCATGATGGGCGTTGCCAGCAGCGTGACGAGGAACGATGCGATGAGCACGCCCGCGTAGCCCTCAAAGATGCTGAAGCGGCTTGGGGCGTGTTCTGCCGCGGCGGCGACAGCCTCCGCAGCGGGCTGGGCCTGCGAGGCAACATCCACCAGGCCGGTGCCTTGTGCCCACGCCGCCGCTTGCGCCCCCGCGAGGGCGATAGCTCCAACCAGGGCATGAGCAAAGCGAGAACCCATGAGCGAGAACGGTTCCAAAGTCTACTTTCCGACCCGCTGGGAACAAGAGTCTAGCGCGCTCATCGAGCGCGCTGCGCATGCATCCCATGAAGAGCGAGGCGTGTGACGCACGAAAAAATACGTGCTACGCATCGCCCGCGCGCAGCTCCGCCGCGATATCGAGTATCGTCGTTTCGAGTGTGTACCTTGGGGCAAACCCGATAGCCTCTCGGATACGCGTCAGGTCGGGCTTGCGCACGCGCAAGTCCTCAAAGCTTGGCCCATACACCGCTTCGTACGGAGTATGTTTGACCTGCGCGGGCCTCGCTCCCGCTGTGGCCCCCTGTGCAAGGGTGTGCACCACCAGCTCCGCCAGCTCGTTCATCGTCACGCTCTGGTCGCTGCCCACGTTGAAGACGCGCCCGATGCACGCGGGCGTGCGCAACATCTGCGGCAGGGCCCGCGCGGTGTCGCGCGCATCGCAAAAGCAACGGCTCTGCTCCCCATCGCCATACACCTCGATCGTGCCCCCATGCAGGGCGGCCTTCACAAACCGCGGCACCACCATGCCATAGTCGCCCCGCTGCCTGGGCCCCACGGTGTTGAAGAACCGCGCGATGGTGATGGGCACGCCCCGCTGCTCGCAGTAGGCCAGGCCCAGATACTCATCGATCGCCTTGCTCGCGGCGTAGCTCCATCGCGGCTTGTCGGTGCTGCCATACACCACGTCGTCGGTCTCGGCGAAGGGGCTCTTGCTCCCCTTGCCATAGACCTCGCTGCTGCTGGCAAGCAGCGTGGGCGTGCGGCTCTTGCTCACAAAGTCCAGCAGCACCTGCGTCTGGTGCACATTCGTGTGGATGCACCGGATGGGGTCTGCCACCACGAGCGCGACGCCCACCGCCGCGGCAAGGTGATACACCTCGTCAAACCGCTCGCTCGCGAGGGGCCCCAGCAACGCCTGGGCAAGGTCGCTGCGAAGAAACCGCAGGTGCGGGTGCTGCGACAGGTTGGCCTCGCGCCCCGTGGAGCAATCGTCGACAACCGTGACGCGACACCCCTGCCCCAGCAGCACATCCACCAGATGCGAGCCAATGAAGCCCGCGCCGCCCGTGACAAGGCAGTGACGTGAGGCAACAGGACCGGAAGGCAAGGCAAACGCCGAAGGCATAGGCAGAGAAGATACGCCAGCAAGAACGCAACACGACGCGTGCCCGCACGCACGCGCGTCGTTTAGTCATCCTGATACTGGCTCGCCACCTTGATGTTGCCCTTCATATAGCCGCCCGCCGCGCTCCGCACGACGTTGACCACGATGCCCAAAAACTCCGCCCGGGCCTCGCTCAGCTCGTTCTTCACGCGGGCCACCATGCCGCGCTTCTCCACCATCGCGCGCACCACGAGCACCGAGGCATCGGCCTTCTGGGCCAGGGCCATCGCATCGCCCGCGACGACGGCAGGGGCCGTGTCGATGAGCACGATGTCGTACGCGGCGCGGGCCTTCGCGAGCACGTCGCCCATGCTCAGCGAGCCCAGGCGCTCAAACACGCGCAGCTCTTTGCTGCCTGCGCTGAGCAGGTCGAGGTTGGGCGTGCTGGTGGCTTGCACCAGGCTCGCGAGGTCTCGCCCTGCCAGGGCGTCCGCCAGGCCTGGGCTGTCTTGCAGGCCCAGGGCCTTGTGCAGCGCGGGGCGGCGGAAGTTCGCGTCGATCACCAGCACCTTGCGGTCGCTGCTGGCAAAGGCGAGGGCGGTGTTCAGCGTCACCGTCGTGGTGCCCGCACCGGGCAGGCTGCCCACAAACAGCACCACGCGATGGTCGCCCCCAGCCGTGCGCCGGCTGACGCTGGCGCGAAGCTGGCGGAAGCTCTCTGCCACCACGCCCTTGGGGCGATCGCGCAGCGCTGTCTCGACATTGCCCTGACCCGCGGGGTCTTCTGCCGCATCGGGCACCCAGCCCAGCATGCGGGCGCGGGGGATGAGGGCGATGTCGCCCGGGCCCTTCACGCGCTGGTCCACCAGCTCTCGCACGAGCACGAGCCCGCCCACCAGGCTGGTGAGCAGCAGGATGCCCGCGGGGATCATGACCTCGATCTGCGGGAAACTCACAACCGAGGGCAGACGCTCCTGCTCCTCGAGCACGATGCGCTCGCGCGAGCCGGCACGCTCGATGGTGCGCTGCTCGAGCAGCAGGGTGCTCAGCTTGTCGCGCTGCTCGTTCTTGCTTGCCAGGTCCTTCTCCAGCGTCTCGATTTGACGCGTGATGCTCGTGAGCTCGTTCACCTTGCGGCGCAGGTCCTCCTGCCTCGTGCTCAGGTCCACCTCTTGGGCCTCGAGCTGGGCGACGGTCTTGCGCAGCTCGTCGAGCTGGCCATCAAACAGCTTGCGAAGCTGCTTGTTGCGCTCCTCCTCGAGGCGCATCTGCGAGCCCTGCTGGCGGCTTTCGAGGCGCTTGTATTCCACGTGCGCGGGGCCCACACCCCGGTTGCGCATCGCCTGCAGCTCGCTCTCCAGGCTCGCGATCTGGCTCTTGAGGTCCAGCACCACCGGGTCGCGCTCCACGTCGGAGCGGAGCTGGTCGCCAAAGTCGCTCCCCTCGGGGTTGTTCTTCTCCTGCTCCATCTGCTCCAGCTGCTTGCGCGTGGCTTGCAGGTCCTGGCTCAGCCTGCCCGCGGCCTCGTTCGTGCGCTGCAAGTCGGCTCGCACCGCGCTGGCCTGCTCGTTCAGGCTGTCCACGTCGGGGTTGCGGCTGATGAGCGCGTCGCGACGCGTGGTGATCGCCTGAATCTCGGCGTTGGCCTCGTCGATTGCGCGGCTGATGGACGACACCTGGTCCTGCTGCGTCGTGCGGATGCTGCTGGTCTGGCGCTCCAGATACTTCTGGCGCACGAGGCCCACGATCGCGGTTGCGTCCTCGGGCTTGACGTACGTCATCGAGAGCTCGATGAGTGTGGTGTTCGCGATCGGGCGGGCCCGCACAACGTCCTCCAGCTCGCGTGCAGCCCGGATGATGTTCAGCCGCTCCACGCCCGTGCTCGCGTCGAGCGCGATGTACTGCCTGGACCAGTGCGGCGCGAGGCGAACCAGGTTGGGGTCCTCGGCCACGGCCTGCAGCACGCTGGGACCAACCAGCACGCGGGCCTGCGTCTGCAAGAAGCGGTTCATTTCCACTTCGTTAAACTCACCCGTGCCGATGCCCTCGACCGTCTTCACCGGGGGCTGACCAAGGAACAGGGCGCGTGCCGTCCACCGTGGATAGACCCGCAGCAGCACCAGGTGGCCCGCCACCCCAAGGGCCGCGCCGAGCACGACCGTGAGCAGCAGCAGCCACTTGTACTTCATCAGCAGCTTCAGCGGGTCGAGCGATGCCGGGCCTTGCCCAGCCCCCGCCCCGCCGCTGGTGCTGGCGATGGCCTGCGACGGCACAGGGACCGCCGTCACAGAGCGCATCTGCGAAGCAAGCACGGGCATGTTTCCACTCGACGTCGAACTCATAAAGCACGTCCTCTGAAAAACCAGCCATTCCCCGCCCCCCGCACCTGCGCCACTGCGTTATCGGCAATGCACGCCAGCAACCACACCCCCCACCGCCAAACCGCGGCGAAACCACCCACAACGCTTGGCACTTCGGGCCCGCGCCTCGCAAGGCTTGCGCCGCGCAACGCACCCCGCAAAGCCCATACCCCGATTCGGGCTAGGCTCGGAGGGCGGCTAGTTTAGGAGCCCTCAACCTTCGAACGCATCGCCTCCATCTCGGCTTTGCTGGCTGCGAGAGCCTCCTCGGGCACGCCTTGCAGGCGGGCGTCGAGTTCCTGCATCGCCGCCTTGGCGAGCGCTTTGTCGCCCTTCCGCAGGTAGGCGTCGGCAAGGTGGATGCTCGATTGCACCAGCGTCGAGACCGACGTCGCGCCCCGCCGGGCTTGGATGAACAGCGCAATCGCGTCGTCCGTCGCGCCCGTCTCGAGCTTGGCAAGGCCCAGCGTGTCGGCGATGTCGGCGTTGCTCGGGCTGCGGTCGTGGGCCTTCTGCGCGAGGGGCAGGGCATCCGCGGGCTTGCCCAGGAACTTCACGAGCACGTACGCCGCGTTGTTCATCAGCCCCACGTCGTCGGGCCGCACCGCAAGGCCCGCCTTCCACGCGTTCACGGCCTCGGCATATTCCTTGCGCTCATAGTGATATCCACCCAGCTGCTGGGCGGTAATGAACCGCACCGCGTCGATCTTGCCCGAGGTTTGCAGCGCCGTGAGGTCGCGCAGGCCCGTCGCCCGCGTCGCCTCCTCCTTTGCCTGCTCGCTGGCTCGGAAGAAAGTCATCCACTCCGGAGCCACGCCCGCCTTTGCGAACGAGTCGAGTGCCGCGATGCGCTCGGGCGTGCCCGTCAAGATGCGACGGAAGTCGTTGTACCACGCGCTGAACTCATCCTGGCTCGATGGGTTGAGCAGCTTCACCGCATCTTGCGACAGGCGCTGGGCCTCGGCGGCGCGATTCTGCGCCAGCCGCTGCTTCGCACGCGCCATGAGCAGGCCCGGGTTCTTCGTCGCGTCGGGCCCTGCGAGCGTGAGCACGCGCTCCACCTCCGCGATGTTCGGGGCTGGGCCCTCCAGCAGCGCGTCAAGATACTGCTGCGCAAAGGGCACGCTGCGATCTTGCTCGTGCCCGCGCCGCGCAAAGTCGCGCGCGATGTCATACTGCCCCACCGAGCGGAAGAAGCCCGCAAGCTGCATCGCAAACACCGCATCGGTCGGGCGCTTTGCCTGCACCTGCGTCGCAAGGTCCGCCGCCTCGTTGTCACGCCCGGCCGTCCGCAGCTCTTGCAGCAGCGCGAAGATCGCTTGCCCATCCTGGGGCGAGGCGAGCGCCGCGGCCTTGAGGTCGTTAAACATCGATGTCAGGTCGTTCTCCTGCTGGTGCATGCGGGCACGCTCGCGCAAGAACGTCGCGTTGTTGGGCGCGAGCTCGATGGCTTTGGTCGCGTCGGCAAGGCCGTCGCGGGCGTTGCCCGTCCGCATAAAGAATCGCCCGCGCCGCATGAAGGCCATGGGGGAGTTGGGGAAGCGCGACACCGCCTGGTTCAGCAGCGTGCGCTCCGCGGCCTCGTCCTTCAGACCCTCCTTCACCGCAGCCGCGATGAGCAGGCCCGACACGTCCATCGCGTCGCCCTGGGGCAGCTTCGCAAGCTCGGCGCCCGCCTCCTCAAACTGCCCCATCTGGGCCAAGCCCTCCACGAGGCGCTTCTGATACAGCTGGTCCGTCGTGTCGGCCCCGCCCGCGAGCACCGCCCGCGACGCCGCGACCATCGCCCGCGTCTGCCCGAAGCGTGCGAACACATCGCTCAGGTAGCGCTCAATCTCCAGCACGCCCTTGGTCTGATAGGCCTTGCCCGCCTCCGCCGCGAGCACCGCCTGGTCGCCCAGGCCCTGCTCCAGCATGAACTGCGCGTGCAGCAAGTAAGGCCGCACCGTGCGCTTGTCCTCCGGAATCGCGCCGATCGCTGTCTTCCAGGCGTTGTCTGCCGAAGCAAGGTCGTTCATCGAGAGGTGGTGGAGCGCCTCAAGCTGCACGACGTCCAGCCCATCGCCCTCGGTGGGCAGGGCCTTGATGGCGTCGATGCTCTTCTTCACGCCCTCGCGATTGGAATCCTCGATGTGCAGCCGCGCGAGTGCGATCCAGTTCGTGCGATCCTTGGGCGAGATGCGTGCCAGCCGCTCGCGCTGCACCAGCGCGTCGCGACGATTGCCCACCTGCGCCTCGAGGTTCAGCAGCGCATCGAGGAATCGCGGGTCGCCCTCGGCAAACCGCCGACCCTCGCGGGCCGCACCAAGGGCCTCGGTGGGCTTGCCCGACCGCACCAGCGCCTCCACGAGGTCGCTCCACACCTGCGGGTCGCTCGGGCGAGCATCCAGGCTGCGGCGCAGCACCGTCGCGGCCTCTGCGGGCTGGTCATTGGCCATCAGGATGCGTGCTTGCAGTCGCAGCACCTCGGGCCCTGCGCCGCCACGGTCCACGATCTGCTTCATCACCGCGGCTGCCTGGTCGGGCTTGCCCTCGCCCAGCAGCATGCGGGCGCGGAAGGTGTCGCCCTGCAGGTTGTCGATGTTCTTGCGCACCGCAAGCTCGGCAAACTGGCGTGCCGCCGCCAGGTCACCCGTCGCGAGCGCCCGCGTAAAGCTCATGTCCACAACGCCCGGATTCTCTGCATCAAGAGCGCGGGCCTTCTCCAGCCACTCCTTCGCCTTCGCCTCGATGCCAAAGCCCGCAAACACCCGGCTCTTCTCCACTGCCTTCTGCAGCTCGCTCCCCTCGCCCGCGTCGATCGCCGCGATCGCGCCATCCACGGGCGACTCGCTGCGTGCAGCCAGCAGCATCGACCGCACGGCAGGGTTGTTTGGGTTCTTCTCCAGCGCCTTCTCCAGCAGCGCAATCGCCTCGCTCCGCTCGCCCAGGCGCAGGTGCGACTGCGACGCAGCCAGCAGCAGGCGCGGGTCATCGCCCCCTTCCTGCACGGCCTGCTTCAGCATGTCGCGCAGCTTCGTGTCCAGCTGCGGGTCTTGCCCGTTCTCCTCGGCAAAGCGCTCGATAGCACGCAGCCGCTGCACCACCGGGTCGGTGCTGTCGCCCGTGCCCGTGAGCGCGCGAGACACATCCAGCACGCCCAGCGCCCGCTGGTTGGTGGGGTCGAGCGTCAGCACCGCGCGGGCCGCGTCGCGCGCCCCCTCGCTGTTCTGCAAGCGTACCTCAAGCTCCATGAGCGCCAGCAGCGCGTTGATGTTGAAGGGCTGCATGCCCACCAGCCGACGCAGCGCATCCCGCGCTTTGCCCGGCTCGTTGCGGCGCTGCGCCAGCTGCGCCGTGAGCGCCATCGAGTCCACGTTCCCGCCCGTCTCGATGTTGAACTTCTCCAGCAGCTGCGCCGCACGCTGGTTCGCGTCCGTCGTGTTTTCCACGAACGCCAGCTGCGCATCCACCAGCCGCAGCACGTTGTTGTCCGGAGACACCAGCTCCGCGAGCTTGCCGCGCAGCTCGCGAGCCTTCACCAGCTTCGCGTCGCGCTCGGGCCCAGCTTCCATCTGCTCCCACACGCGCACTGTCCACAGGGCCTGCAAGCCCGTCGCGGGCCCGCGCTGCTGCAGCAACGCAAACCCCGCGTTGCCCACGGGCAACCTGGGCATCGTCGCGACCTTCGCGATCTCCGCCTCCGCGCCCGCAAAGTCTCCGCGCGACGCGAGCATCTCTGCCAGCGCGATCGTCAGCCCCACGTTGCTGGGCTGCTTCGCAAGCCCCGCCCGCAGCACCTCCTCGGTGCGCTTGAGGGCCATGCCATCCAGCAGCACCTCAACGCCCCGGAACTGCTCGATGTCCGCGGGCTTGAGGTCGGCCTTGGCCATCAGCGCGGCGTGCATCCGGTCATACAGCGGGCGCGCCTCTTCGTTGAACTTTCGGCTTGCTTCCTCGGGCTTGATCGCCCCGCTTGCCTCGCGCACCTCGCGCTGCAGGTTCCGCAGGCTCTGGTTCACGCGTGCGCTGAGCGCGCCGAGATTATTCGGAGAGTTCGCCAGCAGCTCGTTGGTCAGGTCGTCCGCCGCCTTCGCCTGCGCCGCAGCCTCGTCGGGCCGGCGTTGCAGCTCCAGGCGGCGCGCGAGGGTCAAGTGCGCCTCGATCATCTCTCGCGCGATCTCGGCGTTGTTGGGGTTGGCAGCAAGGCCCGCCCGCAGCAGCTCCATCGGAGCCTTGATCGCCTCCACGCTCGCCTCGCTGCCTTCGAGCGCGAGCTTGATGCGCGCCAGCCCGAGATACCCGCGCAGCTCATCACCCTTCGCGCCTTCCAGGCTCCGCAGGTTCTCCTCCACCTCGCTCGCAAAGCCCTCGTACACCTCGCGGCTGAACCCATCACCAATCAGCTCCCACCGCACCTTGGTGTACGCGAGCGCGGGCTCGAGCACGCCGGGCTGCAGCACCGCGATGCGGCGCTTCGCCGCCAGCCACTCGCGATACACGCCCCCGAACTTCGTGTCGCTCTCGGGCGCATACTTCTCCATCGCCTCGATCCACTTCGTGAGGAAGGCGATGTTCGTCTGCTCTTTGTTCACGGCCTTGCCGTAGGCCTGCACCGCCTCCTGCATGTTGCCCGTCGCGAGCTTCTTGTCGCCGATGGACATCAGGTCCGACGCGCTGTTGCGCAAGAAGAAGAACGCGCTGCCCGCAACGCCCGCGCACACGACGAGCAGCCCAGCAGACAGCCCGATGACGAACTTGGTATTGACCTTCGATGCCATAGCGTGATTCACTCTCGTGCAAAGCCGTCGCAAACTGAGCCGTCACGAGCACCGCCGCCTCGCAGCGACAACTGCCCGCCAACCCATGCCCCGCCCGCGCACACGCGCGGGCGGCTGCCATCCCCCCTCACCCCAAACTGGCCCCCAAACTGGCCCCCGAACTGGCCCCCAAACCACTATCGGTCCTTCACCGCCCGATTGCTGGCACCAATCGCTCCCCGTCCTTGGGGCAGGGACGCGACCGCACGCAGCCTCGCCCACGCTAGGGTGCCTATCGCCCCCCACCCTGCGAGGGGCCATCAGAATCTCGTGAAGAATCGCGTGCAGAACCGGGCGACGCACCACCCGCCGCATCGCGCATCTGTTGCGCTTCGAGCTCTTGCCAGTCAGGCAGGCAGAGGCTGATCTCGCCGATCACCTCGCTCAGCAAGCTCTCGGCAAGCCCGATGAACTGCTCCTTGGTCGTGCCGGGCAGGCTCGTGAACTGCACCTTGCAGTAGAACGCGTACCGCGTCTTGAGGTCAAACGCGAGCAGGCGCACGCCCTCGGCCCGGCTCACGTGCCCGCCGTTGGCGATGAAGAAGTAGCCCGAGTAGAAGGGCTTGCCGTCGCGATCGAGAAACTCCATCACGCGCAGCTGGATGGTGTCGGGGCTCTTGGGCAGCATCACGAAGCTGCCGTTGTCCAGGCGATAGCGCCACGCCTTGCCCAGATACGCCGCGGGCACGTCCGTTGCCTCGCGCCAGTTGGTCTGGTCGAGCTTCACGGGCACATCGCCCACCACACTGCCAAGCTGCAATCCGCCGCCCACAAAGCAGCGGTCGGGCACGTGCGGCACGGTGTCGATCGAGCCCGTGTAATACGCCGCGTGAAAGTCCAGCATCCCCGTGCCGTCCTTGCGACGCATGAACCGCGAGACATAGTTCGTGGTGCCCAGCGTCGCCTCGACCTCGGCGTTCTCTTTGCGATCCACGCCCTCGCGCACCCACGACGCGGTCTGCGTCGGGATGGCGCTGAGCACGCGCCCATCCTTCGCGTACACCGCTTCTTTCGTCAGCATCACGCCGTAGACGCGCACGATGGTGCCAAAGGCCACCGCCGCCACCAGCAGCACGCCGATGCCCACGACGTACGCCGGCGCGATGCCCCCCAGGCGAGTTCTGCCCATGCCGCGATTCATGCCTTGCCTCCGCCCTGCGCTGGTGCACCCACAGGCTGGCCCACCGCCTTCGCCTCGGGCTTTACCACGCGGTCGAGCGCCCAGACCGCACCCAGGAAAAGCCCAAGCCCCGGAATCAGCAGCAGCGTGCCGATGAGCATGTGCACGTTGCCGCTCGCGAGGTTGTTGTCATAGAGCGACGCGAGCGCGAGCACGCCCACGCGGATGATGTTCATGAAGAGCGCAACGGGCACCGCGAGCATCAGCACCGCCGCCCGCTTCCACCACTCCTGCACGCTGAGCAGCGCAACCGCGCCAGCGAGCGCGACAAACGCGATCACCATCCGCATGCCCGAGCAGGCCTCCGCCACGTTGAGCGGAATCTGCCGGCCCTTATAGAACATGGTCAGCGTGTTGCCGTCGGCTTCGACAAAGTACCAGTTGCCGGGCAGGCTGATGATCTTGAGCAGCAGCCACGCCCCCTGCGTTGCGAGCAGTTGCAGCGGGAAGGTCGCCTTGATCATCAGCTGCTCGCTGATGGTGATGCCAAACGCAAGGAACGCGATGGGCAAGAACGTGAGCCGAAACACCGCGAGCCCGCACGTGAGCATGACCAGGCCCGACAGCGCGAGCAGCATCGCTGCGCCCTGCAGCATGTGGTTGCTCACGCCCAGCACGAAGAAGAAGTAGGTAATCACCCCCAGCGCGAGGGGCAGCAGCCCGGGCCAGAACGCCGCCTTCGGGGCCGCCAGCAGCTTCGCGCGATCGCGAAACACCAAGAAGCCTGACAACACGGGGATCACAAACGCGTGCCCCCAGTCGTCGATGAACTCGATGCTGAACTGGCTCTGACGGATGAAGAACCGGAAGTAAAACGCCAGGAACGCGACGACCGCAACTCCCGTCAGCAGCTTGCCCTGCGCCGTCCAGCTGCGCGCACCCGTCGCGTGCGCCGCGCCGAGCGCCCCGGCTTGCGGAGCGGTTGCCACCTGCGACACTTGACCAGCGGTGCTGCTCACGCGTGTTGCCTGCCTTGCCAAAAGCCCTGCCAGACGCCTCCCCGATGCCCCGCGCTTCCTCCGGTAGGTCGCACGCCAGGCCTGAAGGATAGTGCCACAGATACGTTCTGTCGGCTACCTGCGGTTCGCAATCGAGGGCACAGACTCCGTTTTCGGTCCCGGTGCTTTACGCGTTCTGAACGCGCAAAACTTGGACCCTTGGTAAGAAACCTTGGAAAGAAAAACCGCCCCTGGGCGATGCCGGGGGCGGTTGTGATGCTATCCGTGCTGCACGCGGGCCTTGCCGCGAGTGCCTCAGGCCTTACTGACCCTGGACGTTGGTCGGGGGCGGACCAAACAGGTCGTTGCTCAGGTTGCGATCGAGCAAGAAGCCAAAGCCGTAGCTGACGCGGAACCCGTTGCGGACGACCGCGAGGGGCAAGGCCCAGCCCGTGGTGCCGACATTGATCAGGTCGTTGTCCTTGATGAAGATGTCCGGCGCGGTGTGCCGGGCGATGGCGTCGAGATCGACGCGCACCGTGGCCTGACGATCCGACCCGACCATGCGGGTGAGCTCGACGCGCCAGGGGATGCCCGTCTCGGTCAAGCCACCCGCGTTGGCGATGGTGCGCAACAGCGTGGCGTTGGGCGTGACCTGATACGGACCCGGGCGAGCGACCTGGCCCGACACCGTGACAAAGCCCTGGGGGGGCGAGGGGAAGCGAATGACGTCACCCGGGCGGATGACGAGGTTGATCGACTGCTTGCCCGCCAGCAAGTCCTTGATGGGCACGCGGATGACGCGCTGCGTGATGAGCTCATCGGGGCGGATGGTGGTGCCCGCCGCGTCGGCTTCTGTCGCCTGGCGCACCTTCACCCAGCGACCGTTGAGATAGACCCACGAACCTTCCTGACCGTCGGCGGTGCGGTTGGCTTCGCTCTCGATCAGGTCGATCATGGGCTCGCCATCTTGGGCGCTCGCATAGATGCGGGGGGTGCTGCCGTCGCCACCCTGACGCATGCGGAGCATGCCCGGGGCGGCGGGGGCGTCCTTCGGCGCGTCCTTGGCGGCGTCCTTTGGTGCGTCGGGCGCGACGCCATCGATGATGCTCAACAGGTCGTCGCCCGTGGGCTGGGCGCCAGGGGCAGCTGCGGGCATGCCGCTGTCGCCCATCGGGACGTTTTCCGTGTCACTCGTGGGACGGCCCGCGGCTTCGTCGGTGAGGGGCACCTGGCGAATGACGTAGACAAAGTCCAAGGATTGGTCAAACTGCCCCGCCACCGAGATCGCCTCGAGCAGGCGGTAGTCGGCCTTGGGAATCGGGAACAGCCCGGGGTTCTGCACCGCGCCAATGAGCGTGTAGGTCGTCTGCCGCTGGCTGCTGGCAATCACCTGCACCAAGGGCTCGGAGACGATGTTGCGGGCCCGCACGACATCGCCGATGGCCTTGACAGCTTCTTCGGTCGTGCGATCGGCAACCAAGATGCGACCAAGCTGCGGGATTTCGATCATGCCGCGCGGATCGACGGGCACCTGATAGACCTCAGGGCGCTCGGTCGCGACGATGTCGTAGATGGTCACGTCGAGGACGTCGCCGGGCCCGATGCGGTAGCTGACGGGGCGGGGGATGAGGTCCTCGGGCAGGGGCTCGCTGTATTCCACGGGCTCGGTGTTGTCGCCCTCAATCGTCGCGAGACGCTTGAGAATGGGCATGACCTTGGGGGTGTTGCCCCAGCTGCCCGTGACCGATGGGTCGAGGAAGGAGCGGTTCATCTCGCCCGAGCAACCGCCCAGGAGCGCGGCACCACCCGCAAGGCCGCAGAGGGCGACCAGCGAGGTGAGCGTTCGACGGGCGTTCTTGTTCGCAGACTTCACCACAACCGCCTCCTCTATTCGTGCACCAAAGGACTGTGCGCTGTTTGCCATCGCTGCCAAGGGATTTTCATCGGCTCATCCGCAGACCACCTTGCAAGGTGCTGCGGGCTTGGGCGCGACGAACTCCACTTCCCCCATTATCGGCCTGATCTATCGACCGGGCAGACCCACCGACTGGATTCCACGCTGCACGATGGCCCAAGACGGGCGAAGTTGCAACCCAGCCCGCGTCAATCACTCGCAAACCATCGAAGGGCGTGCGGCTTGGGTGAGCCGGAACACGCGTAGGGGGGTGGGCCTTGCGAAAAAACGTCCGGAAACACACTCAGTCCGGTCGGCCCGCTTGCCCTTGCGCCACGTTTGCGCTGAGCGGGGCTTGCGTTAGATGGACTTGCCGCCACGAGCGAGCGCAAGCTTCTTCTTGACAAAGGTTTGCTGCTGGCGGTTGTCCTCGATCGCGGCGGGCTTGGTCAGGCCCTTGGCGACCTCAGCGAGCTTGCGCAGCTCGGTCTCAGCATCGGCAGCGTTGATCTCTTCGGCGGGCACGGCGTGCTCGGCGAGGATGATGACTTCATCGTTGGCGACCTTCAGGGTGCCGCCGTTCATGGCGTAGCTGCGGGTGCCGCCCTTGCCCAGCTTGGCATCGTCGGCCATTTCGAGGCGGAGTTCGCCCACGCCCAGCTTGACGAGCATGGGGGCGTGGCCCGCCTCGATGCCCATGAGCCCGTCGTGGGCTGGGATGCTGGCGTAGCGCACCGTGTCGTCGAGCAGGGCGGCTGAGGGGGTGACAAGCTTGCAGCGGAAGGACTTCGCCAAACCAAACCTCCGGAAAAGCACGTGGAATGAGCGGCGATGATAGCCTGTGGGGGAATAGGGGGAAGGTGGGAACGGGGAACGGGGAACGGGGACGGCAGGAGGGACAGGTGACACGCGACAAGGACGAACCAGCACCATTCGCGCTGCAGTTGCTTGTCCCCTGAAACCTGTCGCCTGTCACTCCCCCCCCCCCTTCTCGCCTTATCGCTTTATCGCTTTATCGCTCTATCGCTTTTCACTTTGTCGCTTTTCGCCCAGTCCCATGCCCCGCCCCTCCCCCACCACGCCTGCGCTCGCCCTGCTGCTCGCAGCGGGCGTGCTCGCTGCCCTCGTGTGGTGGCGCGTGTATGGGTTTGCGATGCCCGGGGGTGCCAGCAGCGAGCAAGTGCAGTTGCTGCGCGAGCTGCGGGTGCTGCGGTGCGCGAGCGCGGTCATCGTGGGCAGCGGGCTGGCGTGCGCGGGCGTGCTGCTGCAATCGCTGCTGCGCAACCCGCTCGCAAGCCCCGACCTGCTGGGCATGAGCAGCGGCAGCGGGCTTGGGCTGATGGCTGCGGTGCTGACGAGCTACTGGGCCACGGGCAACCTAGCAGACCCCGGGCCACTGGGCGCGATCGCGTGCGGGCTGCTGGGGGCGCTGGGCGCGCTCGCGGTGGTGTGGGCGTGCTCGCGCGGGGCGCAGGGGCTCTCGACCACGGGCGTGGTGCTGATGGGCGTGGTTGTGGGGCTTGTCGCGGCGGGGGGCATTGCGATTGCGCAGCACCTGCTGCCCGACAAAGGCGTGGCGGCAAGCAGGCTGCTGGTGGGGGCTTTGCGCGATGATGTGCCAACGCGATTGGTGCTGGCGTGCGGCGGGATCACGCTGGCGTGCGTGGCGCTGGCACTGCGGCTGGCGCGAGCGATGGACGCCTCGACGCTGGGCGATGACGAGGCCCAGAGCGTGGGCGTCGCGCTGGGGAGCCTGCGGACGTGGCAGTTTGTGCTCAGCGGCATGCTCACGGCGTGCGGCGTGGTGCTGAGCGGGCCCATCGCGTTTGTCGGGCTGCTCTGCCCGCATGCGGCGCGGCTGCTGATTGGTGCAAGGCACGGCCCGCGCCTGCTGCTGGCAACGCTGCTGGGGGCGTGCACGCTCGTGCTGGGCGATTGCCTGGTGCAACTGCTGCGCGAGCTGGCGCCGGGGCTTGGGCGCCTGCCGCTGGGCGTGCTGACGAGCGTGGTGGGCGGGCCGGTGTTTGTGTGGATGATGGTGAGCAGGAAGTAAGAGGGAGCGGGGAACTGGGAACGGGGAACGGGCAAGGCAGAGTCGCTCGCGCGCGAGCGATTATTTACTTCCCGCTCCCTGTTCCCCGCTCCCCGCTCCCTTTTCCTCATCGCCCGCTCGCGTTGCCAATGCCCGAGATGCTGACGGCCATGATCGCGCTCGCGCGCCAGGTGCCATCTTGTTCGACGTAGTCGAGGCGCCACCAGCTGTTCACGGGGAAGCCGGCTTTGGCCTTGGCCCACACCTTGACCTGCACCTGCCCGAAGCCCGGGCGGTTGGGGGCGGCTTGGATGGACCGGATGGCGTAGTCCTCGAGGGCGTAGACGCCTGTGGTCGCGAACTGGCTCGCGACGCGATCGAGGATTGCCTGCGCGGGCAGGCCCAGCGGGGCTTGGAAGTAGGTGAGCGTGCAGTCGGGCGTGAGGCCCGCACGCACGCTGGAGACGTCGGCCTTGGCGACGCTGTCCACGAGCGCGCGGG
>JAIYDA010000048.1 GCA_027487735.1 Planctomycetaceae bacterium
GCAGATATCGCGATCTCACACACTTATCAGCCCATCGCCTCGATGCGCTTCCAGCGTGATACGCCCTCATGACGTGTGAGGTCATACTGCAAAGGCGTGATCGTCGTGAAGCCCTGCATGAGCAGATCAACATCGGTGCCGGGCTCCGTCGCGTAAAAGTCCAGCCCGTGCCCCGCAGCCCAGAAATACTGCTCACCACTGGGGTTCACGCGAGGCTCATACTTATCAATCAGCCCGTGCACGTTCATCGGGCAGACGCGCATGCTGGGCAGGCTCATCGGGTCGCTGGGCTTGGAATCGGCCTTTGCCACGCCCGCAAGCTCATGCACCGCCCGCGGCCCCTGCCCCGCAGGCCAGGGCTCCTCGGTGGTCGGAATGTTGATGCTCAGCACCTCGTGCGACACCAGCGGGCTGCTGCCCGCAAGCCGCAGCACGACGTCCAGCGCCGCCCGCGCACGCCTCGCCCCAAGATCAAAACGCGTCTTGCCGCGCCCGAGGCGCAGGCTGACCGCGATGCTCGGAATGCCCAAAAACCCGCCCTCAATCGCCGCAGCCACGGTGCCGCTGTACAGCACGTTGATGCCGCAGTTCGCGCCGGCGTTCATCCCGCTGATGACGATGTCGGGCTTGGAGTTGGCCCCGAATCGCTGAGGCCACAGGTTCGCAATCGCGAGCTTGACACAGTCCGCCGGTCGCCCATCCACCGCAACACCCTCGACGAGCGCGCCCGCGGGCGTGCGGATCGTCTCGTTGCGAGCCATGAGCGGCGTGTGAAAGGTGACGCCGTGGCTCGTTGCGCTCTGCACCGTGAGCGGTGCCACGACCATGATGTCCGTCACCTTCGCCCCGCCCAGCACGCCCGGCGAGATGTCCGTCCCTAGCAGCGCGTCATAGAGCGCGAGAATGCCCGGAGCGCGAATGCCATCGTCGTTGGTAAGCAGAATTTTCACGCGAACAGGATAGAGCGCGCGGTGGGCGTGCATGCCCGTCACGAGTCGCGCGCACCGTCCCTTGCGGGCAGTCACTCGACCGAACGGGCACGAGTTCGCCCCAAAGGGGCGCCGGGATGTAGCCACGGGCAAGCGCAGCGCCGCCCGTGGAATCGAGCGCAAGTCGAAACCCGCCCCGCGAGGGGCGGAGGAGTTCGCACCGATGCGACACAGAGTGCTCTGCCCCTTCGGGGCAGTTCCCACACCGCGCACGTTTCCACGCGTTCCGCTCCGCTCCACGCGTGGCTACAGCCCACTGCCCCTTCGGGGCATGACCACGCCCACGCAACAAAGCCATCTCGCGTGGAGATGCGCACTCCCCGATCACCCAACTCATTACTTGCTCGACATCTCCACCCGGTCGTCCAGCGGCACGAGCGCCTGCGTGTCCGCCTTCTCCAGCTTTCGCACCTTTTGCAGGTACTCCAGCACCACCACCACATACGTCGCGTGGCTCCACGTCAGCGGGCTCACGCTGATGGGGTCGCCCGTGTGCGGGTTGAACTGCTCGGCGAGCACGCCGCTGAGCTCGGCGCGATAGACGCACCACTCAAGAATGCCCAGCGCTTCCTCCATCTCGCGCACCGTCTTGGCCCTCGCGATCACGTACTGCGCACGCCACAGGGTGCAGATCGCCCAAGGGTTGCCGGGCACCTGCTCCACACGGTCGCGCTCGATCTGGTGGTAGTAGTCGCGCTCATATCGCGCATAGCCGCCCACGCCCGTGCGCACGCTGAGGCGCTCTTGCATCCCCTGCATCTCGCTTGTGATCATCGGGTCGTCCACGCGCAGGTCGCTCAACGCAAACAGCGCGAAGTTCGCGCTGTCCGCCGTCATGTCCAGGCGATAGCCCCCGCTCGACAGGGGCGTTGCCATGCGGCAGAAGCGCTTCTGCTCGGGGTGGAACAAAAACCGGCGCATCGCGACCGTCATCTTGTCCGCCGCTTCGCGATACCGCGCCGCGCGGTCGGGCTCGCCAAAGTCGGTCGCAAACGCCGCCGCGGCTCGCAGCGCGCCGATGGTGCTCGCGACCGTGAACGTGTGTACGCCGCGACGTTCCTCCCACAGGTCCCAGCTCTGGTGGGGCAGGCCATTCGCATCGCGATAGGTCAGCGTCCACTCCGCGGGGCGCACGATGAGCGTCTCGTACAAGCTCTTGACGAACTCGACGTCGCGGAAGGCCTCAAAGTGCTTGCGCAGGGCCCACATCACCAGGCTCGTCTCGTCCTGCTGAATGGGCAGCACGCGCTGCCCCTCGACCATCCACGGGTGCCAGCTGCTTGCCAGCTCGCCGCTGGGGTTGTACTTGTGCAAGAAGTACCCCTGCCCTTTGATCGCCTTCGCACAAAACCGGAAGAAGCCGCGGCTCAGCTCGCTCTGTCCTAGCAGAATGAGCGAGTAGGCCACCAGCGCGCCATCGCGGGGCCAGCAGTAGCTGTAGTGGTCGCCACCAAACTGCGTGATGTCGCTGTCGTTGGCTGCGATGATCGCCCCGCCGTTATCGATCTGCGTGCGCAGCACGAGCTGGCTGCGAATGAACAGGTCCGCGACGCGCGCGGGCAGCTTCTCCAGCCCCAGGTGCTCCTTGCGGGCCCACAGGCTCCAATAGCTCGCCGTCCGCGCGATCATGCGGTCGGGCCCGATCTCCAGCAGTCTGCGGTTGAGGGCCCGCACGTCCTCATAGCTCTTGCCGCACGCGCACCAGCTCGTCACATAGCTCTCGCGCCCAGCGGGCACCATGAGGTTGAACCCCACCGTGCAGTCCACGCTGCCCTGGCTGATGGCGTTGCGACCGAGCTGCCCATCCTCGGCATCGCGCCAGGTGCCCTCGGCCCCGCGGACGCGCTTGGTGCCGATGGCCCAGTTGTCGATGCCGCACTTGTTCTCGTCGCAGGCGTTGAACAGGAAGTAGGCGTCGTCTTTATAGACCACCACGCTGCTGGTCTGCGGGTCGTAGTTTGCGGTGTCGCCCACGGGCGTGCCGCGGATGCTCAGGTCCCAGTGGCTGAACAGGCGCACGTCGCGGTCCTTGCCCAAAAGGTCGCGCACCACGCAGCGCCGCAAGTAGACAGGCTCGTGAAAGTCCACCGCGTCGGTGCTGCGAATCTCGAGCCCGAGCTCGGGGTGCCGCAGCACCACCTCCGTCACGAGCGTGCCTTCCTGATAGCGCAGCTCGCGCTGCCACCCCGGGTCTTCAATCCAGGCAAACTTGCCGTCGGCCCAGACGCCAAAGCGCTGGATGTTGCCCTCGGTGTGGTTAAATCTGCCCACGTTGGGGTAATAGATATCCCGCACGCGGTAAAAGCGATCGAAGGTGATGAGCAGGTCGCCATTGCCGACCGGAATGTCACGCGGCATGCAAACACCTCACGGGCCCGCTCCCACGCCTTCCCGCATCGCACCGACTCCGCGTGCGTTCGGGAAAAACCCGGGACTGGATGCGAGTTTATCGGCGTTCGGCCCGCGCAAGACCTGCCCAAGGCGCTTCCTCACACCACTTTTACAACTGCCCGCTCAGCAACTGCTCCGCAAGGGCCGCAGCGTCGTCTTCTTGCTGCGAGGCCTGCTCCTGCGCCTTGGTCGCCGCTTGCAGGCGGTCCATCGCGGTGCCGATGAACTTCAGGCGAATCCCAAAGTTCTCCCCCACTTTCACGGCTGTCCCGGTGGCAACAGGCCTGCCATTCACGGTCAGGTCGAGCTCGCTCTCGGCGTTCTTGGTCAGCTCGAGAATTGCCCCGGGCACGAGCGACACCACCTCGCTGACGCGCATCCGCCGCTCGCCCAGGAGGACGCCGACAGGGACTTCGAGCTTGAGGACTTGGTCGAGGTTCACGGGTAATGAGGTATCGCAAGCGGCTTGCCATGTCGTCCGAAGGTCGCGACTTCTCCTACGCTGGCCCCATGCCACCCGCCCCACGCGCACAGCCCCTCGTCGGCATCATCATGGGAAGCCAGAGCGACTGGGAAACCATGCAGCACGCCAGCACCACGCTCCGCGAGCTCGGCATCGCGCACGAAACGCGCGTCGTCAGTGCGCACCGCACGCCGGATTTGCTGATGACCTACGCCGAGCATGCGGAGGAGAGCGGGCTCAAGGTCATCATCGCTGGCGCGGGCGGGGCTGCCCACCTGCCCGGCATGTGCGCCAGCAAGACGCACCTGCCCGTGCTGGGCGTGCCCGTCGAGAGCCACGCGCTGAAGGGGCTGGACTCACTGCTGAGCATCGTGCAGATGCCCGGGGGGGTGCCCGTCGCGACGCTCGCGATCGGAAAGCCCGGGGCCATCAACGCCGCGCTGCTGGCGGCAAGCATCCTCGCGCTGCACGACGAAGCGATTCGCGCCAGCCTGCTGGCCTTCCGCACCGCCCAGACGCAGCGCGTGCTCGACCAGCCCGACCCCAGCAAGGCGGGCCCGGCGCGCCACACCCCTGCGAGCAAGGGCCAGCCCGGCAAAGACCCCGCGCCCCGCCGCCCGCGCAGCACGCGGAGGCCCGCTTGAGCACACCAGAAGAGCTGCCAGAACCCAAACCAGAGCCGAAGCCAGAACCCAAACCAGAAATCAGTTCTGACGGCTCGCCCGACCAGACCGTGCGCGACGACATCACCTTCGAGCAGCGCCCCCCCACCGAGTACAAGCCTGGGATGGTCGTGGGCGTGCTGGGCGCTGGGCAACTAGGGCAGATGCTCGCGCTCGCGGGGCTGCCCCTGGGCGTGCGGTTTCGGTTCTTTGATCCAGAGCCCAAGAGCGTGGCGCGCCATGTGGGCGAGCTTGTGGTGGGCGAGTTTCACGATCGCGCCGCTGTCGAGGCCTTTGCCAAGGGCTGCGACGTCGTGACCTATGAGTTTGAGAACGTGCTGGTGGATGCTGCCCACTGGGCCGACCTGCACACGCTGGTGCACCCCGCGCCCATCGCGCTCGCGGTGGGCCAGGACCGCGCGCAGGAAAAAAAATGGTTTGAACGTGTGGGCCTTGCCGTGCCGCCCTACGCCCTCGTCGAGCACGAGAGCCAGCTTCGCGAGGCCTTTGCGAGCCTGCACGGAGCGTTGGGCGAAGCCAAGCTCGCGGGCAGCAGCGCGTGGCCTCAGGGCGTGGTCATCAAGACCTGCAAGGGGGGCTACGACGGCAAGGGGCAGGTGGTGGTGCGCAGCGAAGCCGAGCTGCCCCGCGCCTGGCAGGCCCTGTGCGAGCAGCTGCCCCACGCCTCGCGCATGGGCAGCAACCCGATCATCCGTTGCATCATGGAACGCCTCGTGCCCTTTGACAGCGAGGTCTCCATCATCTCGGTGCGGGCACAGGATGGCGAGTTTGACACCTACCCCATTACCCACAACGTCCACAAGGGCGGCATTCTGCGGCGCAGCAGCGCACCGGCTGAGGGGCTGACGCCCGAGGTGGAAGCTGGGGCAATCGCCGCGGCCCGCGAGCTGACGGCGTGCTTTGGCTATGCAGGGGTGCTGGCGATTGAGCTGTTTGTGGTGCGCGGCATGCTGCTGGCCAACGAGTTTGCGCCGCGCGTGCACAACAGCGGACACTGGACGCAGGACGGCGCGATCACCAGCCAGTTTGAGAACCATGTGCGCGCGATCTGCGGGCTGCCTTTGGGCCCCACTGCGCTACGCCCTGGCATCGGAGCGTGCGACATGGTGAACCTGATTGGCGGGCATCCGCCCGTGGCGGCGATTGCGTGCTTGCCTGCGGCGCGGGTGCATATGTACGGCAAAGAGCCGCGGGCAGGTCGCAAGCTGGGACACGTGAACTGCGTGGGCCCGAGCCACAAGATCGCGAAGTTTCAGGCAGATCGGGTGGCGGCGCTGCTTGGGGATTGATGAGAGTCGCGCAGATTTGGGCGATCGCGCCGCATTTTTGTGGAATCTGACGAATCTATCCCCAAATCATGGTCGTTGGTTTGCCAATTCGTTCGCGTTCTGTTATACCTATGCCTCCCCCGGAGGTTGTGGAAAGAGCCGCGGGCCTGCTGGAAAGGACAGCGGGCTTGCAACGCGAAAGGAACTGGGATGATCTTTGGAAGCTTGTCTGGCTTTGCTGTCTTCGCCCTCAGCTTGTTTGCGGGCGTTTTGGGCACGTTTGTGCTGGGCATGGTGGTGCCCGAGTCGCGCTGGCCCGGCGTGTTCTTTCTTTGCGCGGGCATCTCGTGGATTGCGATGTCCCTGTGGTGGAAGCGCGGCACGAAGCTGCCCCCTGCGGAAGGGGCGAACCCCACGGCTCCGCCCGCCTATGCACCAAGGCGCTCGCCTTCGCTGTTCTTTGTGCCCATGCAGTATCTCGCGGTGCTGCCCATTGGCCTTGGGCTGCTGCTGCTGGTGATTGGCGGCAGCATGGAAGCCTCGAGCAACGACCCGCGCAAGCAGCAGCTCGCGAAGATCGAGGCGGAGATGGTGGGCAAGAGCGTGTCCGGCAATCAGCAGGTCGCGCTCGCGGTCTACAACGCCATCGCGGGCAAGCCGTTTGACGGACGGGTCGCGAGCGATGCGCAGGTGCACGTATCGGACAGTGAGCGGGGCAGGCTGGTCATCGTGCGCATCGAGAATCAGCGGCGCTTCAAGGGCAACTCGCGCGATGAGCTGGTCAAGGCGGTGAAGGCGGTCGCGGGCACCAAGCAGCCCCTGTACGTCGGGCTGCGCGGCAAGCTGCTCTACACCTACACGTCGACGCCAGCGGGCGATGCTGAAACGACGGCAGGGCCGGAAGACCTTGTGCCATTCTTTGGCGATAAGCCGGGAGAGGCGGGGGCGGTGGAAGCGCAGACAAAGCCCGCGGCGGCGTTGCCGCCAGCAAGCGAAGGTGCGACGAAGGAAGTTGGGCCAGCTGGTGGGCCGACTGGTGCCGCGCCGACGAAGCCCGCAGGCACGCCCTGACATCTGCAGGTGAAACCGCGTTTGCGTGCACGCCAACGTCCGATCAAACCCCAAAAACGCAGTTTCGTGCGCCAAAGACCGCACACGCCCAATGCATCCGCTATGATGGTGTACACGTCGCGGCGGTTTGTGTGGTGCGGCGGCGTGACAACTACGCGGAGCGCATCAGCATGAGCGTGACGGGCAAGCTGCTCAAAGTGTTCGAGATCGACAAGCAACTGCGCGGGCTGCGATCGCGGCTCACCAGCGCAGAGAAGTTCCTCAGCGAGCAGGACAAGGACCTCGCGAACCTCTCTGCCAAACGCGAGGCGCTCGACAAGCAGACCAAGCAGCTGCTGGCCGATGCCCACAACGCGGAGATGGAGAGCCAGGCTGTCGAGGCGAAGATGGCGTCCATCCGCGAGAAGATGGACAACGCCCAGAGCAACAAGGAATACAAGGCATTCCTGACCGAGCTCAACACCCGCAAGCTGACCAAAGAGCAGCACGACGAAGTCGCGAAGGAAAAGCGGGCCCACGTCGAAACCCTCAAGTCGCAACTGAGCGAGCTCGAGACCAAGGTCTCGGAGCGGCACCAGGTGCGCAAGGTGGCGGCGGGCGATCGCGACGCACGCAACGCCGAGATCGCCGATCGCGTGGCAGAGCTGAGCAAGCAGCGCGACGTGCTGGCGGTGGACGTGCCTGCGGACGTGCTGAGCATCTATGACCGGATGCTGGAGCAGCGGGGCGAAGAGGCGATGGGGAGCGTGGAGATCGAAGACCACAAGCGGCACGAGTATTCCTGCGGCAGCTGCATGATGCACCTGCCTGTGGATCGCTATGTGACGCTCAAGGTGAAGGGCGACCTCACGCGGTGCTCGAGCTGCCAGTGCATCCTGTTCATCGACGAGGCGAGCGAGACGGCGGCGCAAGACGCCGCGAAGACCGCCAAGGCCGAGAAGAAGGCCAGCAAGCCTCGCGTTACCTCTGCCAGCCAGACCAAGGGCCTGGCGAAGGATGTGGCGAAGGACGTGGCCCGCGACATGGCGGTGAAGAAGAAGATCGAGAAGCCCGCGATGAAGCCGCTCGCGAAGAAGAAGGACGAAGCCGTCGCGAGCGAGGCGTAACTCACGCCTTTGCCGTCGCGGTCCACCCGACATGCTGCACACGCTGAGATGCGGAAAGAAGCTCGGCGTGCGTTTGCGCGCGTCGCGGGCGTGGTGCCGCTACGATGCACAGTTCGCGGCAAGGCGACCGCGGTGGGTGCTGCTTGCAGCATTCGCTGAGGAAAGTCCGAGCACGGCAGGACACGGTGGTGGGTAACGCCCACCCGTCGGGCAAGCCTGCGACGCGGCGGGGCCTTTGGGCCCTGGCATGCGGCGTGTGGTGCCTCCGGCGAGGGACAGTGCCACAGAGAACAGACCGCCTCAGGCTGCAAAGCCTGCGGTAAGGGTGAAACGGTGGGGTAAGAGCCCACCGCCTCGCAGGTGACTGCGAGGGCAGGGCAAACCCCACCGCGTGCAAGATCAAACAGCGTTCGCCCGTGTGCGCAAGCACGCGGATAGTCTGTCCGGGCGAATGAACGCGGGTCGATCGCTGGAGGCGCTGGGCAACCAGCGCCCAAGAGAAATGGTCGCCCGAGCGCCGGGCTGGTCGGTGTGGCTTGCTGCATCGATACCGCCCGCGCCAGACACAACTCGGCTTATGCGCCGCGAGCGCACTGCATCGGGCCCGACGTGCAAGCGTTGGGCCCGGTGGCCTTTTTGTCGCCGATTGCGGACGTGCGCGTCGGCGTCGCTCACGGGTGTGCGCGTCCGCAATGTCGCGGGTTTTCGCGCGGTATGCTCAGGCGTGTCCACCGCAGATCAACAAGCCGTGGTGAGGCTGTTCGCGGTTGCGGGCAGGCCGCTTGCCGACGTCGCGGTGCGCGAACGCGTGCTGGAGATCGCGCGCGAGCTTGCCGCGGCCCGCGAGGTGCCCGTGCTGCGGACAGAAGCGAATGACCGGGGCATCGAGATGGCGCTGGGCGTGGGCAGGCTCGCGGCGTTTGCGTACATCAGCGAGGTGCGCCGGCTGAGCAACGCGTGGTACGTCGAGGCGTTTGACGTGGGGCCCTTGTGGCCCGTGAACTTGCACCATGATGATGAGGACACGGGGCCCGAGCCGGAGTAAGCGATTTCTGCGGCGATGGGGTTTCTGCGCGAGCGTCGGCTGTTCTTGCGAGATGGCGACTGCGAGGCGTCGTTCGCCCGCTCTCCACAGTGTCAAGCTTGCGCGAAGTCTGGCGAACGAGGGTGGCGAGGGTGGGGTTTGGAGGGGCCGCCAGTCTCAAAGCAGACTAGTCTTCGGTCGTGCGGCGTGGGCTTGACGCGACTTTCGCGGCGACCTCTCACGGCAACAAGGAGGCGAGCTTGACAGACACTCACGCAACGAACGCTCTCTCACGCCGATCCATCTTGGGCCTTGGAGCGGCGGCTGGGCTTGGCGCGGGACTCGTTGGCGCGGGATTGGCCGGCTCGCTCGGCGCGTGCGCGAGCAACGGCGATGTCTCTCGCATGAGCAACGGAGTTGGACGCAAACGCGCTCTGCGGCTTGCGCACATGACCGACATGCACATGATGCCCGAGAATCAGGGCGAGGCGGGCGTGATCGCGGCGGTGCGTCATGTGAATGCGATGCAGGATCGGCCCGACCTCATCATCACTGGTGGCGACTCGCACCACTTGGGCATGAGTCGCACGCGCGAACAGATGGAGTGGATGAGCGAACGTCTGCGGAAGGCGTGGAGCGCAGAGAACTCCATTCCGGTGGAGCACACGCTCGGGAACCACGATGTCTGGGGCTGGACGCGATCGCGAAGCCTGGCGCGTGGGGACGAACTGGAGTATGGCAAAGCGTGGGCGGCAGACGCTCTGGAGATTCGCGCGCCGTATCGCGTGATTGATCGTGCAGGCTGGCGGATTGTGATCCTCGACTCGATCCAGTCGTTGCGGGACTCGTACATGCTTCGGCTCGATCCGTTTGAAGGTGAGCAGACGCAGTTTGACTGGCTCGAACGCACGCTCGCGACGACACCGATCCACATGCCCGTGTGCATCGTGAGCCACGGGCCGATTCTTGGTGCGGGGCTGCTCATGAGCGACGCGAACGTCGAGCTGGCGGATAGGCCTTCGATCGAGCTGGGCCCTGCGTCGATGCACCTCGATGCGCACCGATTGATCGAGCTGTTTGAGCGCGTGCCGCGGGTACGCCTTTGCCTCAGTGGTCATATCCACGTTCGCGACGTGATCTCGTACAACGGCGTGACCTATGTCTGCAGCGGCGCGGTGAGTGGAGCGTGGTGGCGGACGCGTGAGGCGGACAGAGCGCAGCGTGCGAGCCGCGAAACGAGCGGTCTGCCGCGCATCGGGCGTGCGGAGGCTGGTTACGAAATCGTGGATCTGTTCAGCGACGGGACCGTTGAAACACGCTATCAGCTGCTGGGTTGGCAAGGACAGGCATAGGCAAGGAAAGGCTTAGGCCAGAAGATGCTTAGACCAGAAGAGGCGGGATAGCTTGCGACGCGCTCTGGGAACGGTCGGGGCGCGCGAGCCACATTGCGGAAGATGTTGCCGAAGACTTTGCGGGAACGCCTGCTAGCGCCCGATGCCATACTTGAGAATCACGCCGATGGCGCGGAGGCCGTCCTTCCAGGTGATTTTTTTGCCCTCTGCGTAGGTGCGCCCGCTGTAGCTGACGCCCACCTCAAACACGCGAGCCCGCAGGGCAGCGACCTTCGCGACCAGCTCGGGCTCGATGCCGAAGTCGTTCTCTTCGATGGTGATGCGCTCCGCGAGCGAGGCGCGGAGGGCTTTGGGCCCGCACTCCATGTCGGTGAGGTTGAGGTTCGTCATGCAGTTGGAGAGCAGCGTGAGGCACTTGTTGGCGACGGCATGCCAGAAGTAGAGCACGCGGTGGGCATCGCCCCCGACGAAGCGCGAGCCAAAGACCGCGTCGGCCTCGCCCCGCAGCAGGGGCGCGAGCAGCTTGGGATAGTCCGCTGGCGCGTACTCAAGGTCAGCATCTTGCACGAGCAGGATGGTGTCCTGTCGCCCGTGGGCGCCAGCCGCTTCGCGTGCCTTCGCGCGAGCGAGCGCGTTGGCAAAGCCCGTGCGCACCGCGCCGCCCTTGCCCATGTTTCTGTCGTGCGAGAGGACCACGAGGTCGCCGCTTGCGAGGGCCTGGGCAGCAGCAAGCGTTCCGTCGGTGCTCGCGTCGTTCACGACGATGATGTCGCCCTCGACGCCCTCGGTCGCGAGCTGCGCGAGCACTGCCCGCACGCGCGCGAGCACGACTCCGATCGTCGCGGCTTCGTTGAAGGCGGGGATGACAACGCTGAGGTGCATGGGCAGTGCGAGAATATGGAGCGTGCGCGGCCCGCGTGCCGCGGTGGGCGCATGTGATGTGCGTGGCGAGTCGGGCACGCCGGGCGGCTAGCCTTGGCTCATGCCAGGTTCTCTGCCAAGCCCCGAGCCAAGCCCTGTGCCCAATCAAGGACAGAGCCCAGAGCCGAGCTCGGGCGCGGGGAGCGTGGAAAACCTGCCCGGGCGGATGACGCGCAAGGGGCGCGTGCTGCACACGCTGGGGTTTCTCGTGGGGCTTGGGCTGTTTGCGTGGGCGGTGTCGCTCGCGTTCTCCACGAGCAATCGCGAGGCGTTGCAGCGGCTTCAGGCGCTGCCCGCGGGCTCGATCGCGGGGCTGGCTTCGCTCACGGCACTGAGCCTCGTGCTCAACGCGCTGATGTTCTTTGTGACGGCGCGCCCCCTGTGGACGGTGCCGCAGAGCGGCACCGTCCACAGGGATCGAGCGGACCCGACGATGCGTCCGGTGCCCATCCTCGACATGCTCACGATCAACTGCATCGCAACGCTGCTGTCGCTCTTGCCCTTCAAGCTCGGGCTGCTGGTGCGGAGCATGCTGCACGTGCGCTGGCACGGCACGCCCGTGCCCGCTTTGCTGGCGTGGCTGGTGATGTTTGGCGCGATGACGCTGACGACCGCGCTGCTGGCGGGGGGCCTTGCGCTGCTGCGCGGGAAGATCGACGTGTGGTGGGGCGTGCTGCTGACGGCGAGTGTCCTGGGCATCGCGGTGCTCGCGTCGTGGCTCGTGCCGTTTGCGCTGGGGGCTGCGATGCAGCTCGGGCAGATGCTGCCCGGACGCATGCGACGGGCGATGCCCAGAGCGCACGAGCTGATTGCGCCGCTGAGCATCATCGCGAGCCAGCGCCGGACATTCATGCTGCACGCGCTGCTGCGCGTGCTGGACTTTGGCACTTTCGGGCTGCGCTTCGCGCTGCTTGCGGGTGGGCTGGGCATCGTGCTGAGCACCGAGCACGCGCTGCTCCTGGGCAGCACGTTCTTGCTGCTGAACGCGATGGCGCCCGCGGGGTCGCTGGGCTTTGCCGAGATGGGCGTGGCGGGCGCGGGCACGCTCGTGGGCCTGCCCACCGAGCAGATCGTGCTGCTGAGCCTGCTGACAACCGCGCTGCAGAGCGTGGTGGCGGCTGTGCTGGGAGGCGTGGGCTGGGTTGTGGTGCGGGGGATGAGAAAGAACAAGGCGGGATTGGGCGTTCGCCGTGAGGCATTCGGCATTCGGCATTAGGCATTAGGCATTCGATAACGCGAGCGCTCATGCGCCTCATGTCGAATGGCGAATCCCGAATCCCGAATGCCTCGCCCAAGACACATCGCTCCCCGCGCACAACGCTCCGCCAACAGGCAACCGCGCCTTAGTGACTCGCCTCGGTCACGCGCAGCACCTCTTGCACCGTCGTCAGCCCGCGGGCAACTTTGCGCAGTCCGTCGTTGCGCAGCGTGACCATGCCTCGCTCGACGCAGAGGCGGCGGAACTCGGCGACGTTGGGGTTTCGCGCGATGATGTCGCGGAGCTGGTCGTCCACGGACAGCAGCTCATAGATGCCCACGCGCCCGGAGAAGCCCGTCTTGCGACACTTGTCGCACCCCCGGCTTGCCCACACCAAGTCGTTGGGCAGGCCTTGCATGCTGAGGAACTCGGCGAGCTCTTCCAGCGGCTTCTCCTGCTCCTTGCACTCCTTGCAAAGGCGGCGGATGAGTCGCTGCGCGAGCACCGCGTTGATGGCGGCGCCAACGAGGAAGGGCTCGAGCCCGATGTTCACCAGTCGCGTGATGCTGCTGGGTGCGTCGTTGGTGTGCAGCGTGCTGAGCACCAGGTGGCCCGTGAGCGCGGCCTGCACCGCGATGTGCGCGGTCTCATGGTCGCGGATTTCGCCCAGCAGAATCACGTCGGGGTCCTGACGCAGCAGGGCTCGCAGCGCGGCGCCGAAGGTCATGCCGATCTTCTCGTGCATCTGGCTCTGCGTGATGCCCTCGAGCGTGTACTCGACGGGGTCCTCGACCGTCGAGATGTTCATCGCGTTCTTGTCGAGCGTGCGCAGGCTGGCATAGAGCGTGGTCGTCTTGCCGCTGCCCGTCGGGCCCGTGACGAGCACGACGCCGTGGGGCGCGTCGACGGCTTTCTTCCAGATGGTCAGCGTGTCCTCGTCGAAGCCCAGCTGGTCGAGCTCGACGCTGATGCTCTTGTCGTTCAAGATACGCATGACGGTCTTCTCGCCGCCCACGCAGGGCAGCGTCGAGACGCGCAGGTCGATCTTGCGGCCGCTCACGGTGGCGCGGATTCGTCCGTCTTGCGGCAGTCGGCGCTGATCGATGGCGAGGTTCGCCATGATCTTCAATCGGCTGGTGATCGCAGCGCCCATGCTGGCGGGCGGGTTCAGGGCCTCGTTCAGCTCGCCGTCGATGCGGAATCGCACCTTGAGCTTCTTCTCGCTGGGCTCGATGTGGATATCGCTCGCACCCTGCTGCAGCGCGAGCTGGATGATGTGGTTCACGTACCGAATGACGGGGCTTTCCTTCGCCTCCTTCTCGGTGCTCTCGGCGTCCTTTTCCTTGCTCTCTTGCACCTGCACGTCGCCATCGTCGACGTCGGCAAGGATCTCCGAAACGTCGGTCGCTGCCTCGGGCTTCTCGCCGATCAGCTCCATCGCGCCGCGGATGTCAAAGGCGGTCGTCAGCACGATCTTGATGGGTGCGCCGAGCTTCTCGCGCACCGCATCCATGAGCGTGATGTTGTCGGGCTGCGTCGTCGCGACGACCACGCGCTGCCCCTCGGTGCGCAATGGCACCACGCCGTTCTTCTTGCAGAACTCGGGCGTCAGGCGCTGCAACAGCTTGCCGTCAAACCCACCGTCGAGCCCGCGACCGAGATCGATGCGCTCGAAGGGCACGTTGTTCACTTCTGCCAGCGCGGCAAGCACGTTGGCCTCGTCGGCGCCTTGCTCCAGCAGCGCATCCACAAGTCGCTTGCCCGGGCTCTGAGTCACCACGTTCTGCGCGGTGTTCAAGCGGTCCTCGGTCACGACGCCGCGTGAGAGCAGGATCGCGCCGAGCTCCTTGCTCTTCTCCGAGTCTTCCTGCGGGCGGTAGAGGTCGGCCATCGCGGGCCCCACGCCCGCGCTCCCGGGCGCTGCGCCCTGGTCTTTCTTGACCAGCGTGTGGTCGGGGTCCTTGCTCGCGTCGCCAAAGGCCCGCTGGTTGCTGGGCACGCTCGGGATGGGCGAGTAGCCCGACTGCTCTTTGTCGATCTGGTGCGAGCGCCCCTTGGCGTCGCCCACGCCCAGCTCGCTCAGGATGTCATCGATGTTGTACTTGGGCATGGGCGGTCTTCTCGTTCGCGGTCTTTACGTTCGCGGGTTGCTCTGCTCCGCAGGGCCAACGCGGCGGACGCTCTCGTTGGTTTCTCTCTTCGCTCGTTCACTCGCTCACTTCTTGCCGCTGCTGCTCTTGCCCGTGCCGGGCATGCGCTGCTGCTGGGCGGTCTCCATGGCAAGCGTGAAACGGAAGCCATCGGCTTCGAGCGTGACGTTGCGGCCCTCGATCGACACGATCTTGAAGTCCTGCACGCTGTCGCCCACGCCAAAGGTCTCGCCGCTGATGCGGGCCACGGGCCTGCGCCCGCCCATCACGCTCTGCACCACCAGGGCGTTGGCCTTGGTCAGCAGCTCGTTCTGGCGGCGCTTGCGCTCGCGCGTCTGCTTCTGCCCGTCGGTCTCGTTGTCGCCCGCCTGCACGGTGCTGCTGTGCTTCTTCTCGCCAAAGGCTGCGGCTGCTGCAAGGTCCACGTCCAGCTGCATGGGCTTCTCGAGGCGAGCGAGGTCGATCATGATGCGGTCGTACTGGGCGCTCCGCGCGGGGTCGATGGTGTGGGTGTAGTCCACCTGCTGCGTGTTCCCGCTCTCAACGATCGCCTTGCCCGCCATCTTCCGCATCGCGAAGATCGAGCCCACGCTCACCGCAAGCAGCACCCCGAGCACGATGGGCTGCGTGGGGCGATACTCGCGCGTCTTGCTCGTGGGCAGTGCGACTTCGCCCGTCAGGTTGCTAGCGTTGCCCGAGTCGGGCGAGAGCGTGCGGGGTGTGGTGTGCATGGGTGTCGTCCTTCGGGCGTTGGGCGGGGCTGCGTGCTTGATTGCTTGCTTGATGCGATTCGGCGGGGCTTGCTCAGCGGGGCTTGTTCAGCGTGGTTTGTTCGGCGTGCCTTGTCCAGCGAGGATTACTCGAAGCCCGCGAGCGCGGTCTGCTCGGGGTTTTCGAGGAAGTAGATCGAGAGCGTGAAGGTGATGCGCACCTCGTCCTCGTCGGTGCTGCGATCGGCGATCTTCATGTCGTGGATGCGCGTGAGGCGGGGCATCTGCTCGACCGCGGTAAGAAAGTTCACAAAGCCGTCGAAGCTGCCCAGCACCTCCATGTCCAGGGGCTGCTCCATGTACAAACCCGCCTGCTTCGGGCGCGAGGCGCGAATGGCAGGGGGCTGCAGGCCCGCCTGTACGGCACGCTCGCTCACCTGACGGACGATCTGATCGATCTCCTGGTTCGTGGGCAAGCGCTCCTCGATGCCGCGAATGGCGCCCTTCATCTCGTCGTTGGCGCGCACCAGGTCCTCGTTCTTGCTGGTCTCTTCGCGCAGCTTCGCGAGCACGCCCTCCAGGTGCGTCACCTGCTCGCGCGTCTTCTTCAGCTCGCCGTTCTGCGGGCGAAACACGAGGAAGTAGCTCGCCACGGGCATGCCCAGGACGATCGACGCGATCCCCGCGGTCAGCAGCACGAGATTGTTTTTGCCTTGCATACGTTGGTTCCTTCATCCGGTTCGTTCAGCCCGTGATTCAGCTCGTGATTCAGCTCGTGATACAGCTGGTCATCCTGCTTCGTTTGTCCCGCTTGCTCGCGCCGGTTTGCTCGCTTCGGTTTGCTCGCCCGCGCTCACTCGCCCTCGCCCGTCTGCACCGCGGCAAGGTCCGCCGTCATGCTCCCCGGCGCGGCCTGGGCCACCTGCCCGCGCTCGGCCATCAGGTTGCTGATGGAGTTGATCAGCGTCTCCTGCGACACCTCGGTGCGCAGCGAGAGGTTCATCTCAAACGACCGAACCGTCTCGCCATCCAGCGTCGCCTCGCGGATGAAGCTCAGCTCCACGTTCGTAAAGATCGGGCTCTGCTTCAGGTTCGCCAGGTAGTCGGCGATGTCGTTGTTGTTCACGGCGTAGCCCGTGAAGTTCACCTGATAGGTGTATTGCGGGGCGCTGGTCGCGGCGTTCTGCAGCGCAGCACGCTCGGCGGCAGCCTGGGCCAGGCCCGTCTGCCCGCTCTGGTTCGGGGGCGGGGGCGGCGCGATCTCCTGCCGCGTGCCAGCGAGCGTGAGGGCCTGCAGCGTCATCCCGGGCTTCATGCGCAGCGTCAGCTCCGCGAGCATCGCGTGCCGGGGCACCTTCTCGATGAGGCTCGCGGTGATCTGCGCTTTCTCCATCATCTGACCGCGGATGACCTCGAGCTGCTTGAGCTGCTCGATCTTCTCGCCCTCCGCGACATATTGCTCGCTCGTGAGCGTGTACTGATCGCGCAGCTGCCGCCAGTCGCGCTGGGTCTTGTAGAACGCGGCACCGATGCCCCCCATCACGACGGCGAACGTCGAGAGGAGCACGATGTTGTTGCGGAGCTCGGCCTTGCGCTGCACATAGTCGCTGGGCAGGAAGCTGCTGCCCCCAAAGCCGCCTCCCAGGTTGGTGCCGTCACTGTTCATGCGTCCTCCAACTGCGGGGCGTGCGCCCCACATTCAGGTTCGAATGTGCCTTACAAGTCCGTGGGTGCAAGGCACAAGCCCAGCGCCGCGGCCCAACCGGGCTGACTCTGCGAAAAATCCACTCCGACCGTTGCTTCCGTGCCAGACCGCGCAAGCCGCGCCGTCGGATCGCCCACTTGCGCGGGCAGACGCAGCTGCTTTGCCAGGTGCTGGGCGAGGCCTCGGTGGCGGCTCTCGCCGCCCGAGAAGACCACGCGGTCGAGGCGCTGCCCATCCCACTGCGCGCCGAAGTAGCGCACGAGCAGGCGGATGTCGTCGGTGAGCATTTCCAGCGGCTCGCGCAGGTCGCTCCCGGGCGGGCCCACCGCAACCGCAGGCTGCTGCAGCACATCTCCCGAGAAGCCCGGGGGCGTGTCGACGCGCCGGCGGTCGTCTGCGGGGTCGCTCGCGGTGCTCTGGTGCTTCTCGACCACGAGGCGCCGTTCGACGGTGGTGTCGGTCGCGAGGCGGGCCTTGCGGGCGTCTTCGAAGGTGCTCGCGATCTGCTTGCTGATCAGCTCGTCGAGGTGATATCCCCCAACGGGGATGATGCGTGCCGCGACGAGGCTCCCCGCACGCGTGATCATCGCCTTGGTCGTCCACGCGCCCAGGTCGACAAACAGCACGTTCTGGATGAGGTCGCCCTCGCGCTTGCGCAGGTGGTCGAAGGACTGCATGGTGCAGAGCATCTCTGCCTGCATGCCAACGGGCTCGAGGCGCGCGTTCACCAGCGCGTCCATCAAGCGGTGGATGAGGTCGCGCTTGCTCGCGAGCACCAGCACGTCGCCCTTGCCCCGTAGCTCGCTGGGGGCCTCGATGGACTTGTACGCGAAGGCGGTGGAATAGTCGGTAAAGTGCTGCGCGATCGCGGCATCGATAGTCTGCTTGGTGACCACGCCCCCGACGGGCACGTGCTTGCAGACCGTGTCCCACGTCGGAATCGCGCACACCGCGCGCTTGCCCTTGAAGTTGCCCTGCTTGATGAGCTTGGGCAGGGCCTGCACCTGCAGCTCCAGACGGCGCTTGTGGTCGTGCAGCAGGTTGCTGGGGGTCTCCAGCGAGGCAGCAGCCGCGAGCGCGTGGGGCTCGCCCCCGGTGAGCTGCAAGACTTTGAGCGAACCCGCGCCAAAGTCGATGGCGATGGGCGACAGACCACCCTTGGCAAGCCCTGTGCTGCCCTTGGGGGTGAGCGACGTCGCGAGCTTGCTCGTGATCGACGAAAGCCCGCCTTTGCCACGCAAGGAGTTAAGCAAGCCATCCAGGCCCATGGCGACTGATGCCTCCCAAAGCCAGGTGCGCAGCGACATCGCGCGCTACCCGGCTTCAGGGTCATCGGAGGAAAGCGGGTGCTGCTTCAGTCGTCCGCGTGCAAGGCACAGCTTTCCTGCGCGCCACGCCCCGCAAAGGCCCTACAGCCCGCGCACCACCCGGCGCAGCGACGCGAGTGCCCCGGCAATGTCCCACGCCTGGTGCGTGCGCGAGCCCGTGAGGTTGCTGATGGCGCGCACCTCGATCATGGGTTGCAGCAACCGGCGGCAGACCAGCGCAATCGCTGCGCCTTCCATCGCCTCGCAGAGGGCGGGGGTGCGCTGGGCGATCGCCCGGGCGAGCTGGTCGGTCGCGGAGCACGTGGAAACTGCGGTTATCACACCTTCGTGCGTCACGAGGGGTCGCAGCACACTGAGCGCGAGCGGATCGCACGAAAAGGTGGAACGGCAAAGGGGGTCGAGCGGGAAGCCGATGTCGGCGACATCCCGATAACCTTCATCCGTGAGGATTCCTTCGTCCGAGAAATCGCAGGCAGTCGCCACGATTGTCTCGCCGACATTTGCCCGATAACTCGCTCCGCTCGCCTCCGGCAGCGCGCCCGCGATGCCGATGTTCAGCACGAGCCCGTAGTGCTCGCGCTGGCCCGCGAGCCACTGGGCGACGCCACCCGCCGCGTTGGCTTTGCCCACGCCCACGTGCAGCACGTCGATGGCGTCGCTCACGCGGGCGCAGGCCCAGAGGGCGGGGGGCTGGACGCTCGAGCCCAGCGCATCGAGCACGGCTCGCACCTCAACGGGCGCTGCGATTGCGAAGAGGACGCGTCTAGGGCGGCCTGCGTCGCGAAGTTTGTCGAGCAACATGTTCACGAGTTGAGAGTAGCAAGAAGAGCCACCGGGCAGGGTGTGCATCCCGAGTCATCTTGGGTGCAGACGAGTCGACTGAAGGACCACGCATGACGCAGACCACCGCAGCGCAGGCCAGGCCGTTTCTCCTCCGTCGCAAGGGGGTGGGCGTCGCACTGGGGATTGCGATGCTCGCGGGAGGCGTGGGCACGCTCGTGGCGCTGGCGCCGGGGCAGCCAGCAAAGCAGTCGCAAGCCGCGACCAATCGCGAGCGTGAGCGCACCAGCGACCTCGCGGGCGTGGAGAACACGGCGTTTGAGATTACCACGGTGGCGAACGGCGACCTGCAAGCCAAGAACCAGCTCGAGCTGCGCAGCCCGCTGGAGCAGCAGACGACCATTCAGATGATCGTGCCCGAGGGCACGCGTGTGAAGGCGGGCGAGACCCTGGTGCAGCTCAACGCCGACGCGCTGCAACGCAACATCGACGAAGAAAAGCCCCGCCTGGCAAGCAGCCGGGCGCAGCTCGTGGCGGCGGAGAACCAGTACCAGATTCAGATCAACGACAACGCGAGCAACCTGCGCAAGGCGGAGCTGCAGAAGGAACTTGCGATCCTCGCGCTGCGGCAGTGGCGCGAGGGCGACGTCGTGAAGCGCCGCCAGGACCTGCGGCTAGCGATCACCACCGCAGAGCTGGAGCTGGAGCGGCTGGCGCAGAAGTTTGTGCGCAGCGACGAGCTGCTGGCGGAAGGGTTTGTGAGCAAGGACGAGCGCGACCGCGACGAGGGTGAGTACATCCGCGCGATTGCCAACTTCAAAACGAGTCAGCTCAACCTTGAGACCTACGAGACCTTCGAGCACCTGCGCGACGAGAAGCAGCGCATGAGCGACGTCGACAGCGCCACCGACGAGGTGGAGCGCGTGCGCCTGAACAACCAGATTCAGCTTGCCAGCCGGGCGGCAGACCGCGACAACCAGCGCGAGCAGGTCGCGCTGCTGGAAAACCGCCTGAAAAAGCTCGAAGAGCAGCTCGCGAGCGCGACCATCAAGGCCCCGCGCGATGGGCTGGTGGTGTATAGCACCAGCGTCGAGAGCAGCCGCTGGGGTGGCAGCGGCGAGAGCCTGCAGATCGGGCAGCAGGTGTATCCCAACCAGCTCATCATCGTGCTGCCCGACACGAGCGAGATGGTCGCGTCGGTGCGCGTGCACGAGAGCATGGCAGGGCGCGTGCGCCCGGGGCAGCCCGTTGGTGTGAAGGTTGACGCGGCGGGCGGACGCACCTTTACGGGCACGGTCGATAGCATCGGCGTGATGGCCGAGAGCGGCGGCTGGCGCGACCCGAACCTGCGCGAATACACCGTGCGGATTGCCCTAAACCTGGAAGAAGCGACGGAGCTCAAGCCCAGCATGCGCGTCGAGGCGCGGATCGTGCTGGGCAGCGTGGAGGAAGGGCCCACGGTGCCTGTGCAGGCGTTGTTCAACGAGGGCCCCGTGCAGTTTGTATACGTGCCCGATGGAAACCGCTTCGTGCGCAGGCCCGTGCGGATTGGCCCGCGCAGCGAGACGCTGGCGCGCATCAGCGCAGGGCTCGAGCTGGGCGACACCGTGCTGCTGCGCACCCCAACCCCGGGCGAGGTGCTGAGCAGGCCCTGGAACGACCAGCAGCTTGCCGACGCGGGCTACACCCGCGACAACGACGGCAACATTCTTGCACCGCGCGGCGGACCGGGCGGGGGCATGCCCGGCGGACGCCCCAGGCGAACGGGCGCGGCACAGCCCGCGGGCGAGGCTCCGGCACCGGCAGTGACGCCTGTGCGCGCTGGGGGCTGAGGGCTCGCTCAGCGCGCGTGGTGGGTGTTTGGGCTGCGACCTTCGCACCAGAAGGCACCAGAGGCACCAGGAAGAACCTTGGGCCGAGAACCCGGATGAGGGTGGTTGCTCGCCCAGCCTCCGGAACTTGTGTGAGCTGAACAGTCGCGACAAGACCTGTCTGTGAAGAAATCTTCACGGACTCGCAACTCTGTTGGAACCTCCTGATCGAAACAAGACGTAATGAGTAGCACTGCCGGGCGTTCTGCCTTGGCTTGGTTGGCGATCCATGGGCGTGGAGATGGCTGCGGGGTACCCGGGGGATTGGATTGGTGGGCGGTTTGGGGCAAGCGGTCTTCATCGCTTGCTGGTGTCTTTTCGCGTCTTGTTGCACGATTCATCTCAAGGAACTTGTCCATGGCTCATGCCTCGCGTCGTCGCGTTTGGTTGCTCGCGTTGTGTTCGCTGGCTGGGTCGGCGGTTGCGCTGCCCGCGAGTGCGGACGTTGCGCTGCCGCAGGATGGTGCTGCCAACCCCGCGCTGAACCAGCTGCTCGCGATCTATCCCGGGCTCACCACGAGCGAGTGGAACGGTCGCGTGATGGCGATCGCGGGCGTGCCCATGACGCGGGCGCGCTTCGCAGATGATGCAGCGGCGGGGTTTGTCTCGCTGCACATGGGCGCGTTTGGTGCTGGCGAGAACCTGGACCTGCGGCTGAACCGCGTGAACGAGCTGCGCGAGGTGGATGGCACGCTGGGCAAGAAGGTGGTCTACGCGTACGACCAGTTCATCGATGGCATGCCCGTGGAGTATGGCGCGGCACGCATCCTGGTGCTGAACACGACCGACGAGGCGGGCAAGGCAGTGGCGAAGGTGACGCTCGCGAGCGCAAAGCTCGCGAAGAAGCCCGCGGGGGGCTTTGGCGAGGTGAAGGTGGCAGCGGAGGACGCGAGCAAGGCGGTGCGCGAGATCGGACGCTTTGCGAAGCTGGACACCTGGAGCGAGCCCGAGCTGGTGGTGTTCTTTGGCGAGGGCGACTTTGAGGCGTGGATCGAGCCCACGATCGCCTACAAGTTTGTGGGCGAGCACAGCGACGTGAACAAGGCGATGAAGTGGACGTTCTTCGTCGATGCCACAAGCGGCGAGCTGATCCACGCCCGCAACGACATTCTGCACGTCGACATCACGGGCCAGGTGCGCGGCTTTGCCACGCCCAACAACGACGCCGACCGCGCGGGCAACCCGCCCGCGCTGCGCGACGTGCCCGAGATTCAGGTGCGTGTGCAGGGGAGCCCCGCGAGCAGCGTGTGGACGGATCGCAACGGCAACTTCACGATTCCATGGGCTGGGACGACGCCCGTGACGCTGGAGGTGGGCGTGGCGAATGGGCGAAGGGTGAATGTGTTTGACGTTGTCAACCCCGAGATTCTGGTGACGCAGAGCGCAACGCCCGGCACGCCGTCGCTGATCCAACTCAACGCGACCCCCAGCGAAGGGCCGACTTCTCAGATGAATGCGTTCATTCACCAGACGTTCACGCGGAACTTCTTCCGCGATCGCGCCCCGACGTTCACGGCACTCGACACGATCATTCCCGCGAACGTGATGGTGGCTGGCACGTGCAATGCGTTCTACAACGGCACGAGCACGAACTTTTACCCCGCTGGCGCAGGTTGCAACAACACCGCGATCCCCAGCGTGGTCGCGCACGAGTATGGGCACCACATCGTGAACCGACTCGGGCTCGCGCAGGGCGCGTTCGGCGAAGGCTTTAGCGACACGATGGCATTGCTGCTGTATAACGACCAGATCGTCGGTCGCGGCTTTTCGACTACTGGCGGATCCATTCGCAACCCCGACACGCAAAACCAGCAGTTCCCCTGCAGCTCTGGCGCGATCCACACCTGCGGCATGATCATCGGCGGCGTGACGTGGGACATTCGCTCGGGACTCATCACGCGATACGGCAGCGTGACGGGTCTCGAGACCGCTCGGCAGACGCACGTGAACTGGGCCCTGGTAACGCTGGGCGGACAGGGCTTGAACAGCGCACACCCCACCACCGCTCTTGAGTATCTTGGCGTGGATGACACCGACGGCATCCTCTGCAACGGCACGCCCAACTACACACAAATCCGCCAGGGCTTTGTGAACCACGGCATCACGGTGCCCGGGGCAGAGAGCCGCGTGATCTTCTCGCGCGCCTCGACGGTTCCCACCACGATCCTGAGCAACCAGACGTGGACGGCGGACTTTGACATCACGCCCGGCACTGCGACCTTTGGCACGGGCGATGTCGTGGCGGTGTGGCGCCCCAACGCGAGCGTGAACTTCACCTCCTCGCCCATGACGAACATCGGGGGCAATCGGTATCGTGCGAGCTTCAGCGGCTATCAGTGCGGCGACCGCATCGAGATGAACGTGCGCGTGAACACCAGCGCGGGCGTGGTGGTCTATCCCTTCGGATGCGACGTGAGCGGGCCCTTCCTCACCGATGTGTTTGACAGCGTTGCAACCACGGGCGACACCTTTGAGGCCGCGAACGCCAACTGGACGGTCGGGCCCGACACCGCAACGGCGGGCAACTGGGTGCGGGGCAACCCCGTCGGCACCAGCGCCCAGCCCGAGGACGATGCCACCCCGGGCGGCGGCGTGAACTGCTGGTTCACCGGGCAGGGCACCGTGGGCGGCCAGGTGGGAGCGGCGGACATCGATGGCGGCTCGACCGTACTGACCAGCGCGACGTACAACATCGCAGACACCGCGCCAGAGCTGGTGCGCGTGGGTTATAGCCGGTGGTATAGCAACGGTGCGGGCGCGGGCGCATACTCCGACACGTTCCTCATCGAGGGGCGCGTGGACGGCGGCGCATGGCAGACGCTGGAGCTCATCGGCCCAGGCAGCAGCAGCGACCCCAACACCAACCCGGGTTGGATCGCGGTGAGCTACACCCTTGCCGAGAAGGGTCTGCCCGCGGGCAACACGCTGCAGCTGCGCTTCACGGCACGCGATGAGGGCACGGGCAGCCTCGTGGAGGCGGCGATCGACGACCTGATCATCCAGGCCTCGATCTGCGAGAGCGGGTGCGACGATATCGACTTCAACAACGACAGCCTGTTCCCCGATGACAGCGACCTCGTGGCGTTCCTGAGCGTGCTCGCGGGCAGCGCATGCCCCACGTGCAACGACATCGACTTCAACAACGACGGGCTCTTCCCCGATGATGCCGACCTGGTGGCCTTCCTCCGCGTGCTCGCGGGTGGAGACTGCTGAGCCTGAGCGTCGGCACGGGCTCGGCGCGAAGACACGACCTCTCGCCCTGAGCCGCCAATCCGAGACCTCCCATTCCTTGCATCACGCCGCACCTCGGGGTCGCGGCGTGATGCGTTTTTGGAGTGGGCGTGTCGTCGCGCGTGCGCTACTTCATGCGCAGAGCGCACGCGGGTCGATATCTCTGCGCATGCCGAGCAGAGCGGGCAGAGCAAGCAACGGGTGCGTCGGGCGGCTGGGCCTGGCGCGAGGGCTGGCCATAGGGCTGGCTTTGGCTTGCGGCACCGCGCACGCCCAGCCCTGCACCACGGGTTTTTTGCCCGGGCTGCGCACCCCACTGCTCTCGAGCACGAATGCCGCGCCGGTGCGCGTGCTGCTGCCGTTTGCGGGCGCGAGCGGCGAGAGCCTGCTGCTCGCAGCTGGGCAGTTCTCCAACCTCGAGGGCACGCCCGCGAGCAGCATCGCGGTGTTTGATGGCAGCGCGTGGAGCAACGCCCTGCCCCTGCCGGGCAGGCTCGCGAACGCGACGGTGGACGCGGCAGCGCAGTTTGATGGCGCGTGGCATGTGGGCGGCACGCTGACGGGCGAGACGGGCTCGCTCGACGTGCTGCGATGGACGGGGGATGCGTGGGGAGCCATCGGCGCTGAGCTTGCGGGCGGCACCGTGCGCTGCATGCTCGTGCTGGGCACCGAGCTGTTCATCGGCGGAGACTTTGCCAGCAGCCAGCAGCGCGATGGCACGCGGGGGCTGGTGCGATTTGATGGCAGCAGCGTGCTGCCCGCAGGGACCGGGCTGGAGAGTGGCGGCGTGCGCGCGATGGTGGTGCACGATGGGCTGCTGCACGTGGGGGGCAGCATGCCGGCGGGCGCGATGACGTGGGATAGTTTGGCGCAGTCGCTCGTAGCATCACCCGGGCTGAGCGCGGGCGACGTGGTTCGCGGGTTTGCGGTGCTGGGTGGGCAACTGCACGCGGCGGGGAGCTTTGGCACTGCGGGCGGAGCCGTGGGCCTGGCGCGGTGGGATGGGGCAGCGTGGAGCCCCGTGCTCAGCACGCCCGCCAGCGGCCCGACGCAGGCGATCGTGGCGCACGCGGATGAGCTCGTGCTCGCGGGCACGCAGAGCTTTGCGGGACTACCCAACGCGACGCGCGTGTATGCCTGGAACGGAAGCTCCTGGCGAGCGCTCAGTGACACAAGCGACACGAGTGAGCCGCTGGGCGTGCTGGTGCAGGACGCGGGGTGGGTGACGCTGGCGTCGTATGGTGGCGTGCTGCTCACGGCGGGGCACGCGGGCTATAGCGCCCCAGGCCTGCCCCAAGGGCGGACGACGCTGCTCACGCACGACGGTGCTCGCTGGGGCGTGTTTGCGAATGGGGTGGATGGCACGGTGTCGGGCATGACGCTGCTTGATGGGCGCGTGGTGCTGGGGGGCAGCTTTCGGGTCGCGGGAGGAAGGCGAGCCAATGGCGTGGCAGCGTGGGATGGCACGAGGCTTGTGCCTCTGGGCAGCGGGCCTTTGCAAGCTGGGGGTGTCTCGACTGCGGAGGCGGTGCTCGACGTGCACGTGCACGAGGGCGTGCTGCACGCAGGCGGGCAGATGCAAGCCACCACGCCCACCGGGCAGCTGGGGGGCGTGGCACGCTGGACGGGCACCGCATGGGTGCGCACTGTGCCAGGCACCGCGGGCAACCCCTCTGCGCAGGTGCTGCAACTGCACACGCACGAGGGGCAACTGTTTGCTGCCACCAACGGCAACGTGAGCACCAGCACCGGTGCGCAGGCGGGGGTCATTCGCCTTGCAACGGGCAGCACATCGGGCAACTGGCTGGGCACGGGCATCACGAGTCCGAGCACGCAGTGGACAGAGCTCGAAACGCTCGCGGGCTCGCCCGCTGCCGCGCTCGTGAGCGCGGGCGAGCTTGGGGGCCTGCGGCAATGGAACGGCACGACGACCTGGACCACCATCGCAAGCACCGCGGGGATAGCGGGGCGCATCGTCGACTTGCTGGGGGTAGGCAGTGGGCCAGGGGCGGGTCTCACGCCGGGCGAGGGCGTGCTGCTGCTTGCCGACACGCCCTTCTCGGTTGGGGGCGTGCCCGCGAGCAGCGTGCTGCACGTGTCGAGCAACAGCGACCGCACCGTGACGCCCCTTGGGCGCATCAGCGTGAGCCTCGCGGGCAGCAGCGCGGGGCAGCTTGCTGCCTATCAGGGCGACATCATCGCAGGCAAGCAGTTTCGCGTCGATGGCAGCGCGACGATCAACGCGCGCCTGGCACGATGGAACGGCATCGCGTGGCAGCCCATGCCGCAGGATGTGCTGGGCACGCCCCCGGGTGGCGACGCGAGCCTGACGCGCGTAAACACCATGCTGGTGCAGCCCATGCCCGATGGCAGCAACGTGCTGTGGGTGGGCGGGTTCTTTGGGTTTGCGGGCAGCACGGGGCAGCCCTCGCCCTACCTCGCGCGGTATGTGGCGAGCGCGGCGCCGGTGATCGTGCAGCAGCCCGTCGGCACGCTCGGGTGCCCCGGCGCGGAAGTAAGCTTCCAGACGCTCGCGAACGTGAGTGAGGGGGTGACTTTTCGCTGGCGGCGCGACGGCGTGCTGCTGA
>JAIYDA010000118.1 GCA_027487735.1 Planctomycetaceae bacterium
GTGGCAACCTGGGCATGCTCTACACGGGCACGAACCCGCTCATCGCGGGCGGGCCTCGCGAGGGCGACTGGAACAGCACGTCGCTGAACGTGGGCGGGTCCATCGGGCGCGTCGACGTGTCGGGCGGCATTGGCATGGATCAGGACCAGGAGGACGAGGCGGCACGCCGCGAGCGGAGGGGCCGGGGCGTGTTCATCCGCACGGGCACGGCGGGCGCGAGCAGCGGCCTGCGCGGCGACATCGGGTACTTCCGCACGGGCTTCCACGTGGGTGGCTTTACGCGCGGCGATGATCGGCCTGCTGGCCTCGACATCCGCACGCCTGCGGGCTCGGTTATCGGTGCGCTGGTGACGAGCCAGGACTTCTACGACGACGCGGACGCACGCGTGGGCGTGTACAACGGCGATCAGGGCATCCCGCTGTTTGTTGGCGCGGGCAGCGACGTGCGATTCATCGACTTCCCGCGCATCGACCTCGAGGGCGCGGTGGACGTGACGTTCCCGATCATCGCCGACACGCCCCGCGAGTTTGTGGATGACTCGGGCGCGCGTATCACCATCAGCGTGCAGGGCGCGGTGCCCGGCGCGGTGATCGGGCTGGTGCGGGTGGCGCCGATCGACGGCAGCCAGGGCGTGGCGATCGCGACGATCGAGGCGGACCTGCGCGGCGGGCGGACGCTGACGTTGCAGAGCTCGACGATCGGCAACGCGGGCGTCGTGAGCATCGGTCGCATCATCATTACGGGCGATGAGACGAGCGCGATGAGCATCACGGGCACCGCGGAGGTGGACGTGCTGCGCACCGAGGTGAACGGCGCGATCGCGACCATCGACAATCAGACGGCGGGCGGGGACATGGTGACCATCGACGCGGAAGCGCTGGGCACCCTGACGCTGGATGGCGACCTGGGGCTGACGCAGGTGGTGGCCTTCGGCCCCCGCACCTATGCACCGACGCTGGGCCTGTCTGACCAGGGCGGGCAGGGTGGCGGCGTGGGCGGTCCGCTGACTTGGATTCTGGACGAGGCACTCATCGACAACGACTTTGGCGGTGGCGTGTATCGTGCCGAGAACAACGACAACTTCCAGGGTGGCGACGGCAGCATCGACGACTTTGGCTCGCCCTTGGACGACATTGGCGACGGGCTCATCGTCCGCAGCGGCAGCGTGACGCGTGTCGCGGTGGGCGGGCGCGTGAGCGACGTCATCCTGCAGGGTGATGACGGCGTGCTCAATGAGCTCGTGGTGAACGACGACAACACGACGCCCCTCAACGGGTTTGACGGCGTCGTGGGCAGCGTCTTCGCGTTCAGCATGGTGAACATCAACGTGGGCGATGGCATCGCGGGTCGCACGGCGAGCCAGGTGATGGGCGCGCCTGGCGTGTACTCGGCCAACGACATCGTGAACGTGACGAGCCGCGTGCGCGGGACGCTGTCGGGCGTCATCAGCGCAGGCAACCTCGACATCCCCGATGACCCGGTGCCGGACTTCATCGAGGGCATCAACACGATCAACATCCCAGGCGGCAACGCGGTGAACGCGTTCATCAGCGTGGGCACGCTGGATGAGTTCTGGGATTCGTTCCGGTATGACGAAGAGGAGCGTAGCGCGGGCACCGTGCAGAACGTGAACATCGGCGTTGCGCCGGTGATCACGGGGCCCGATGGCCTGCCCGTGACGGACCCGGGCCTGCTCGATGGCGGCAACTTCTTCCGCAGTCAGCTGCAGGCCTCGAACCTGGGCACGATGAATCTCGCGGGGTATTACGACGCCTCGACGATCTCGCTGACGCAAGACGCGGACACCATCAGCGCGCGGGGCTTCCGCAATCGCACGATCGGTGCGGAGCGTCTTCAGTTTGTGCCCAGCGAGATTCTCATTGCTCGCGACCTGAACACGCTGCGCGCAACCGAGGACATCGTCGATCAGCGGATCGACATCGCCGGCGCGGTGACGCGGGGCGTATCGAGCGTGAACCTGGTTCGCACGCAGCTGGACGTGGACAACATCAGCAACTCGCTGGCGTTCACGGGCGACGTGCGGGCGAGCACCATCACCACGGGCGACATCCGCGGCTTCACGGTGCGCAACTCGATCAACGCGTCGACGGTGCTGGTCTCGGGCATCATCTCCGGGCTCAGCGTCACGAATCGCATCAACAACAGCCGCATCGAGGTGACGGGCCCGAGCGGACGCATCGACAGCATCACCGCTGTCAACGGCATCAACGCCCAGATCATCAGCAGCGGTCCCATCGGCACCATCAGCGTGACGGCGGGCGACCTGGACGGCGAGATTCGCACCGCGGCACGCGGGAGCCAGCCCAGCAACATCACGCTGCTGAACGCATCGCGTGACATGCTGGCGAGCGTGAACGCCGCGGGCACGATCGCGAGCATCACGGCGGGTCGCAACATCGGCAGCAAGCAGGCTCCGCGGACGATCCTTGCGACGGGCGACATCACGACGGTGACGGCACCGACAGGGCAGCTGCACAGCGACCTGCGCTCGGGCGGCAACGTGGGCACGGCGACGTTTGGTGCGGCGAGCGCACGCCCCGACAACGACCAGATCGGTCGCGGGTCGGTCGTGGCGGCGGGCAGCATCGGCACGATCACGAGTGCGGGCGACTTTGGCGGCGACATCATCAGCTACACGGGCGGCATCACGAGCGTGACGCTGACCAACGGCAGCTTCCTGCCCGGTCGCACGATCGCGGCCTTTGATGGCACGATCGGGCTCATCAGCATTCCCAACGGCAACATGCTGGGCAACATCGAGGCGGGCATCGACCTGACGAGCCTCGTGGTGGGCAGCACCGCGACGCTGGGCGGCGGCACAACGCCTGGCCCAGTGCTCTTCGGCAACGTGGGTGTCGATCCGGGGCGCAGCCAGTTTGTCGTGGTGGATGGTCTGCGCAACCAGCTGCCCCCGGGCGTGGGTGCGGACCGCGGCATCGACGGCTCGTTCATCAAGGCTGGCCGCAACATCGTGAGCGTCACGATCGCGGGCAGCGTGTTTGAGAGCGGGTTCTACGCGGGTCAGCAGATTCAGACGATCACGGTGGGCAACCGCGTCGCGAACAACACCGACTTCGGCACGCCCGGCAGCTTCTTCGCGGCGGGCGACCGCATCAACACGGTGAGCGCTGGGCTGAGCATGGCGGACACGGTGATCCTCGCGGGCGCTGTGAACCTGGGTGCGGACAACCGCCCGGGTGGGCGCGGCGCGAATGCCGATGTCATCAAGCCAGGCGTGGTGCAGAGCGTGGCGGCGGTGGACGGGCTGTATGGCGTGTCGATCGTGGCGGGCGCCGAGGCTGGTGCGGACGGTCGGTATGGCAACTCGGACGATCGCTTGTCGCTGGGAGCTGGCGCGGTGCGCGGGCTGACGGTGCCTGGCAACCTCGTCAACGTGCGCGTGGTGGGCGATGTGGTGGCGGACAGCATTCGCAACGATGGTCGGTTTGCGACCAACAGCAACGCGGTGCTCGATGCGCAGCCCTTGGCTCGTTTCATCCTCGACAACGGTCAGGGCACGCCCGAGGGCCGCATCAATGGCACGCGGACGCTCGCGGTGAACGGCACGACGCTGACGGTGACCTTCAGCGGTCCTGGCGAGGCGTATCTCGAGACGTTTGTGTCGCCGGACGCGCAGACGGGCGAGAACATCGTGTATCCGACGATCATCCTGCGGAACACGCAGGGCGGCGGCGGCGCGAGCGGCGATGCCAACGGCGCGGGCGGCGGTGGCGGCAGCCTGCTGAGCGTGAGCTCGGCGAGCGGCTTCATCGACAACCTGCGGATCATCACGAACGACGACGCGAGCCTGGGGCGGCTGACGCTGACGGGCGAGCTGCGCGGCGAGAGCCAGATCGTGGTGGACGCGGGCATCGACGTGCTGGCGATGGGCAGCATGAACCTGCTGAGCACGAATAACTTCACGAACAGCAACGTGCCCCCGGGCATCTACACGGGCGGCAACATCTCGACCTTCACGGGCGCGAATGTGGGCAGCGGGTTCCTCGAGGCTCTCAACGTCGGCACGCTGACGCTGACGGGCAACTTCACGAGCAATCTGCAGGCTCTGAACATTGGCGCTGTGACGGTGGTGGGCCTGGGCGGCGTGCTGAGCGCGGACCGCGCGATCACGAGCATTACCGCCTCGGGCAACCTCGAGAGCGCACGCGTGCGTGCGGGCACGACGCTTGGGCAGGTGACGGGCGGTGTGATTCGTCGCAGCGTGATTGCTGCGGGCGATTCGATCGCGGGCGTCACGGCCCGGGGCGAGGTGTTTGACAGCGCCATCAGCGCGGGCGTGGACACCGGTCGCGACGCGGCCTTTGAGGGCACGGGGCTGAACGCCGACGTGCTGAGCGGCGGCAGCGTGGGCCCGGTGGTGGTGGGCGGCGACTTCCGCGAGAGCGACATCACGGCGGGCCTGGATCGCGGCGTGGACCGCTTCTTTGGCACGACCGACGATCGCCTGGCGGGCGGTCGCAGCAGCATCGGCAGCGTGACCATCAGCGGCAACATCGTGGGTTCGACGCGTGCGAGCGAGAGCTACCGCATCGCGTCGACGGGCACGATCGGTCGCGTGGGCATCGCGGGCCAGACGGTGACGGGCACGCGCGGCAACTTCGCGGTGACCGCGCAGCTGGTGCCGCCGCAGGTCATCCGCGTCGATGAGATCATCACGAGCGTGGAAGCGCAGACGTACAGCGCGGACATCGTGTTCAACCAGCCGATGGACGCGGCGAGCCTGACGCGGGCGCTGACGGTGTCGGAGGTTCGCGGGACTGGCTCTGTCCGCATCTCGCTCATCCAGGGCATCGACTACACGACGCAGTACATCGACAGCACGAACACGCTGCGCGTGACCTTCGCGCGAGAGATCACGCAGCGGAACCTGCCGCAGCTCTCGGGCAGGCCCGGCGCGGGCATCTACGACTTCTTCTTCGAGCAGGACGTGCTGCGGGCCCGTGTGCAGAGCGCACGCCTGGACGGCAACGGCAACGGTGTGGTGGATGTGAGCGACGACTTCGTGGGCACCACGCAGATCGGCGACGCGGGCGATCGCCTGGCGGAGACGGTGGTGAACAGCGAGGGGCGTATCGACCTGTATCCGGCGGTGAACCTGAACTTCGTGTTTGACAACCCCAACGCCCGCGACGGCGTGGCGGATGCGAACAAGCTCTACACGCTGCGTGGCGTCATCGGCGACCACCCGGACAACAACACGACCACGTTCCGGTTCACGGGCGATGTGGACCTCTATCGCCTCACGCTGCAGGCTGGGCAGATCCTGCGGCTTGGGCAGGTAAGCGGCGCGGCGGCACTCGCGCCGGTGGCGTTGTTCTCTGCGGCGGGCGTGCCCGTGCAGCAGCTGACGGACAACGACGTGGCCCTGAGCCTGCCCACGGCGGCGACGGAGCAGATCGACCTGAGCCGCAGCCAGGCCTACCTCATCAAGGTCACCGGTGAGTACATCATCGGTGTGGGCCAAGGGCTGGACCAGAACATCCCGACCGACACCACGCTGATCAATCCCGACGCGACGAACTTCACGGTGGGCGACTACCGGTTCGATGTGGAGATCTTTGATGATGCCGACAGCGGCTTCTCCGGGGTGACGAACTCTGGCAACGGCAAGTCGCTCGTGGAGGCTCCGGCGTCGATCGAGTTTGCGGGCATCGACCAGGTGTTCGGCACGCCCGACGATGTGAGCGAGATCGTGCTCGATGAGTTCACGTTCACGCTCAACCGCGGTGCGGACAACCAGCCCAACACGGCGGACGACGTCGTGAGCGGCACGAGCCGGACCAACGACGTGTCGGGCACGGTGGTGAGCACGCGGACGAATGCCGGCGTGGCGACGGTGGTGAACTCTGCCCTGGGGCAGCCCGGGTTTGCGGGTGCGCCGAGCAACGTGTTCAGCGACGTGGATGTCTATCACCTGAACGGGCGCGAGGCGATTACGCCTGGCACCAAGTATCGCGTGACGGTGCGGCTGACGGAGCAGGGCACGGACCTGGGCTCGCGCCTGTCCTCGGGCCTTGACGACGTGGGCAGCGTGCAGCTGGGCGTGTTTGACACGACGCAGAGCACGACGCTGGACGACGGCACGCTGCTGTTCAGCCCGACGGACTTTGAGCCCTACGGCGGCACGCCCAACACGACGATCGCCAACGACGGCTCGACGCGGTATGGGTATGACGCGCAGGGCGACTTCTTCATCGAGTGGGTCATGCCTTCGGCGCAGGCTCTGGGTGGGGCGGGCACGTTTGCCGTCTACCTCCAGGGCATCGTGCAGAATGACTACCAGCTCGTGGTCGAGAACCTCGGCGCAGCGACGGCGGCGACTCGCAAGACGCAGAACATCTTCATCGAAACCAACGGTGGCGATGTGAGCTGGCTCGAGGCGGGCGGGCTGACGACGCGGCTGGAGGGCTTCAATGTGTCGCGTCTGGGCTTCAGCGGCTCGGTGAATGGCTCGACGAGCGTGCAGACCGACGTGCTGAACCGCACGATCTCGTCGCTCAATGCTCTGTTCCAGGGCGCTGGGTTTGACGTGAACTTCTCGACCAACCCGGGCGACTTTGAGTTCCAGGAGTTCTCGACGATCTATCTGACGAACACGGTCGATCCGGTGGTGCCCATCTACTCGCCGTTTGACTCGTTCAACTTCTTCCAGTTCTTCTTTGGTGATGTGGGCTTCGTGCCCACCAACCCCTTCGGCAGCAGCCAGCGGAGCGACCCGCTGAACGCTCGCCTGGAGGACGAGGCGGTGGTGTTTGTGCCCTCGTTCACGCTGCTGGGCTATGTGCCCAGCGCGGCGGATGTCGAGAACCTGGTGCAGAGCATGACGGCGTCGATTGCCCGTCGCAGCGGCGAGCTGATGGGTCTGCGTCTGGGTGACAACAACCAGGGTGCGGCGTTTGACCCGATGGCATCGAACTCGGTGCTCACGACGCCCGAGACCGGGCAGACGTATGTGCTGACGAACACGCTGGCGGACCTGTCGAGCCCCTTCGACAGCACGCAGCGTGAGAACTTCTTCCTCGGGAAGCAGCGCACGTTCGGTCTGCTGGATCGCATCGTGGCCCGCACGTAAGGCGGCGTCGGTCGCAGTCTTGGTCGGAGTGATTGCAATGTGTGATTCGCCGGCGGAGCTTGCTCCGCCGGCGGTGTTTTTGGGGAATGGGGAACGGGGAACGGGGAGCGGGAAGGGCAGGGGGAGAGGTGACAAGCAACAGGCAACAAGCAACAGGCAACAGGGGACAGGGGGCGGGGTGCTGGTTGCTTGGAGCACGAGGCGTCCCGCCGGGGCGTGGCTTGTCCCGGGTGGCTTGCTTTCCATGGTTTGTGCGTTGTGAGCGTTGCTTACGCGGTGGGCTCGCCCGGGCGGCCCAGCTCGAAGGCGCGGATGGTGCAGTGCAGGGCGATGCAGGCGAGGGCCATGAGCGCGACGGTTGCCATGCCGGCGGCAGTCCAGGTGGCCCAGCTTGGGCCCAGCAGCGTGCCAGCGGCGATGCGGTCGCGGGTGGCGAACATGCCGCCACCGAGGGCGGCGAGGAGCGAGCCCGCGGCGAGGGCCTGCACGAGGTAGCGCTTGCTGCCTTGGCTGCGGCGCAGGACCTCGAAGGCGGCGAGAAGGGCGAGCACGAGGGCGAGGCCCACGCGGGCGAAGGTGAAGGTGCGGAGGTTCAGTGCGTCGCCGCTCGCGAGTTGCAGCTCGAAGCGGAGGGCGACCCTGCCCGAGAGGAAGGCGACGGTGAAGAAGGTGCCTGCGATGCAGGCGAGCGTCATGGCGGGCCCGGCGGCGAAGCGGCTGCGGAAGAAGAGCAGGCCGAAGACGCCCGCGAGCAGGCCGCAGGCTTCGAGGCTGAGGGCGAGGAACTCGGTCTGCCTGCCTGCAAAGAGGTTGATGGCGATGACGCCCAGGCTCGCGAGGCCCAGGACGGCGCTGATGGCAGCGCAGAGCCAGCGAGTGCTGGGCAGGGCGTGCGGGGGCAGCGGGAGGGTTGGCGTGGGGGTCGTCATGGGATCGGAAGGGAGTCGCTCGAAGAGGGTACGTCGGCGATTGGCGGGGGGATCGTGGAGTGATGGAGGGGGTTGGGCGTGTTGTGGGCGCGGTTTCGATGGGGATGGCGCAAAGGCTGCGGGCCTGGAGGGAGGGTGCCGGTATCGGGTGGGTGGGACGGAGGAAAAGGGAGTTCTCGGAACAAGGTTGGCTGAACCGGGGGTGGGGCTCGACCGATGCGAGAAGCATGACCGATGACAAGCACAACGGCACGATTGGGCAGGCGATGGGTTTGGCGATGGGCATGGGCGTTGCGGAGGCAAGCCCAGTGGACCCCGAGGCGTGGGCGCGGGGCTTGTATGCCCGGGCGCTCAGCCAGTGGACGCTGGACCAGTTGCACGCGCGGGCGCATGGGCTGCTGGTGCCCAGTGCGCGGCGTGGCGAGGGCGTGCTGGGGTTGCCGTTCGCGGCGAGCGGGCCTTTGGGAGGCAACGGGGGCGCGACGCCGTTTGCGTTTGACCTTGCGTCGATGCTGCGGTGGCAGGGTGCGAAGCGGGCGGCGTGAGACTGGACTTGGGTGGGAAGGATGGCGGTCGATGGGCTCTCACTGGAGGCATGGAACATGAGCGGAATCACGACAGGCACGGGCGTGTTCAGCGGGATCGACAGCCGCTCCATCATCGATCAGCTCATCGAGATCGAGGCGCGGCCTCGGCAGCTGGCGCAGCGTCGCGTGGCGCAGTTGCAGCAGCAGCAGACGGCGTACCTGGACATCAACTCGCGGCTGCTTGCGCTCCGCACGGCGGCGAATGGGTTTCGCCTTGACAACACGTTCAAGCTAAAGACGGCGACGACGAATGCGGAGGCGGTGGCGACGGCGACGGCGGCGAACACGGCGTCTCCGGGGAGCTATGCGTTTCGGATCGATCGCCTGGTGAGCAGCCAGCAGATGCTCAGCCGCGGGTTTGGCGATCGCGCGACGACGGGCATGGGCCTGACAGGCGTGACGCTGGAGGGGTCGCAGGCGCGGCTGGACCGGGACGTTTCGCTGGCAGACCTCAACAACGGCGCGGGGGTGCAGCGCGGGCGGATCGTGGTGACGGACTCGGGGAATCGGGCGTCGACGATTGATCTGTCGCGCGCGGTGAGCGTGGACGACGTGCTGACGGCGATCAACACCAACGGGGTGGCGCAGGTGAGCGCGAGCGTGGAGGGCGGGCGGTTTGTGATTCGCGATGCGGCGGGGGGCGTCGTGACGGTGGCGAACTCTGGTGGCAGCAACACGGCGACGAGCCTGGGGATTGCGGGCAGCGACACGGGACGGCTGCGGGGCGGCGTGGTGTATGGCGCGAATGCGAACACGGCGCTAGCCGCGTTGAATGACGGGCGGGGCGTGGGCGTGCGCCCGAGCACGGGCGTGGACAGCTACAACTTTGAGATCGTGCTGAGCGGGGCGACGGCGGGGCGGGCGCGGGTGAACCTGGGGGATGCGTTTGCGCCGCCTGCGCCGGGAGCCTCGACGCTGACGAAGACTGCGACCGGTGTCTCGACGCTTGGGGGCGCGGTGGAGCGGATGAACGCTGCGCTGACGAGCGCAGGGCTGACGACGGTGCGGGCGAGCATCGATACGGAGAACTCACGCGTGGTGCTGACGGACAGCGCGGGGGGCACGATCGAGGTGGTGGAGGGGCCCGGGGCGGATACGACGGCGCGCGACCTTGGGCTGAGCGGCACGGCGACGGGGACGATGAGCGGCACGCGCTTGCTTGCGGGGCTGAACAGCACGATGGTGCGGAGCCTGCGCGGCGCGCAGGGGTTTGCGGGCGATGGCGTGCTGAACATCACGTCGCGCGATGGCACGGGGTTCTCTGTCGTGCTGAATCGCGATTGGAGCCTGAATGAGATGACGAGCGCCATCGAGCAGGCGAGCGGCACGGTGGCTGGCAAGCCTCGTGTGACGCTGCAGGTGGATGAGCGGGGCACGGGAATGGTGCTGCGCGACAACACGACGGGGACTGGGAATCTGATCGTGCAGGGGACGCCCGATGCGGACACGGCGACGAGCCTTGGGCTCTCGACGGGCGCGCTGGGCGTTGCGGGCGCGACGGTGGGGAGCGGGGACCTCGATCGCGCGTATATGAGCCGGGCGACTTTGCTCTCGACGCTGAACAACGGGCGCGGGATTGGCGTGGGAACGTTCCGGGTGTTTGACAGCAGCGGCGGGGTGGTGACGATCAATGTGGGCGAGAGCGAGCGCACGCTGGGCGAGGTGATGGATGAGATCAACACGAACCCGACGAACACGGTGCGGGCGCGGATCAACTCGTCGGGCGATGGGCTGGAGCTGTATGACAGCGGGACGGGGTCGGGGCGGATTCGCGTGGAGGACGCGACGGGGACGGTGGCGAAGTCACTCAACATCGTGGGCACCGCGAGCGGGACGGGCGTGGGGGATGCGAACAGCATCAACGGGAGCTTTGAGCGGACGGTCGCGCTCGAGGTGGGCGACACGCTGGACACGGTGGTGCGGAAGATCAACGACGCGGGGTTTGGGGTGCAGGCGTCGGTGGTGTCGGACGGCAGCAGCACGACGCCCTTTCGACTGACGCTGAGCAGCAACCAGGGTGGCAAGGGTGGGCGGTTTGTGGTGTCGACGGCGGGGACGGACCTGAGTTTGAGCACGCTGAGCAAGGGCGATGATGCGGTGCTGTTCTATGGCGGCGGCGATGTTGCCAACGCGATCGTGGCGACGAGCGGGAGCAACACGTTTGATGCGATCGTGCCTGGGCTGCGGATCAATGCGGTGTCGGCGAGCGCGAACCCGGTGACGATCAGCGTGGCGAGCAACACGGGCGCGGTGATTGACGCGGCGAAGAAGTTTGCGACGGCGTTTAATGACGCGGTGTCGCGGATTGACTTGCAGACGCGGTTTGACCAGGAGACGAATCGGGGCGGGCCTTTGCTGGGCGATGGCACCGCGCTGAACGTGCGGAGCACGCTGTATCGCCTGGTGGATGGGCGGTCGCAGAATGTGCCCGGGCGATACACGCGGCTTGCGGACGTGGGGCTGAGCGTGGGGACGGATGGGCAGCTGACGGTGAATGAGGAGCGACTGACGCGTGCGCTGAACACCGATCCGGCGGCGGTGGAGGCGCTGTTTACGCAGCGCACCGAGCCCACGGTGACGAACCCGCAGAACCTGACGGAATCGCAGCGGCAGGCCAACGTTGCTGCGTCGAGCTTTGGCGTGATGCAGCTGTTTGCGAACGCGGCGGACCGGTTTGTGAATAGCGTGAATGGCGTGCTGACGACGCGCAACCGCGGGATTGATACCCAGGTGCGCAATCAGAACACGCGGATTAGTGACTTGAACACGCGGCTGGAGCGGCGAAGGACGCTGCTGGAGGCGCAGTTTGCGAGCATGGAGAGCACGATCGGGCGGCTTCAGACGCAGGGGAATGCGATCAGCAGCATCGGGCGCAGGTGATGCGCGGGGTGGATGGGCGAAGCGAGCGGCGAGCGAGTTGTGATGCGAGCGGCGTGAAGTGAGCGGAGAAAACGACCGATCTTCTCGGAACCCATGAGCGGCTACGCACCACAGCATCAGGCAACGACCCCCAGGCTCTCGGTCCCTCCGACCGTGATTGGCGCAGCGCCGGTGCAGGCTCCGCCTCCTCAGGTGAATGCGTATTTGCGCACGCGGGTGATGAGCGCGAAGCCCGAGGAGCTTCGGCTGCTGCTGATTGAGGGCGCGATCAAGTTCTCTCAGCAGGGCAGGATGGGCGTGGAGAACAGGCAGTATGAGCAGGCGTTTAGCGGCCTTTCGCAGGCGCGCGAGATCGTCGTGGAGCTCATGACCAGCGTGCGGAGCGAGCCCAACCCGGAGCTTGCGGAGAAGGTGCGGCAGATCTACGCGTTTATCTACACGCAGCTGGTGGAGGGCGGCTTTGAGAAGGACATCAAGAAGCTCGACAACGCGATCGCGCTGCTGGAGTATGAGCGCGAGACGTGGGTGATGCTGATGCAGAAGCTGGTGGAGGAGCGGGGCGGCGCGGCTGCGCTGCCCACGACGCCCTTGCCTGCGGAGCACGCGCCGACGATGCCATTGCCTGCGGGGATGAAGCCTGTGTATGAGGCGAAGCCGACGTTGAGTTTGCAGGGATGAGGCACTGGGCACTAGGCACTGGGCACTAGGCACTAGGCATTCGGGATTCGGGATTCGGCATTCGAGGGTGGTGACGCCTGACGGGGCGATGGTGGGGGCGTGGGGCAGTTACTTGCCGAGCATGGCGACGGCGACGCCGGCGAAGATGAGTGCCATCGCGACGTAGTCGGTGGTGCGGGGCTTCTCACCAAGGTACCAGATGCTGAAGGCGATGAAGATCGTCAGCGTGATCGCCTCTTGCAGAATCTTGAGTTGCGGCGCGGTGAAGGGGCCGCCTTGCGAGACGTGCCCGAACCGATTGGCGGGCACCTGCAGGATGTACTCGGGCAGGGCGATGAGCCAGCTGATGGCGATGGCTGCGAGGAGCGAGAGGTGTGCCTTTTTCAGGTGCCCATACCACGCGAAGGTCATGAAGCAGTTGGACCCGATGAGCAGCAGGATGGTTTGCAGGGCTCGCATGCCAGCAGGCTAGCCGAGGCGCGACCGGTGCGCAAGCAACCGCCCGCGCACCGGTCGGCGGGGATCGAAAGCCGAGGGTGCGCGGGCGGCAGGATGGGCGAAGCAGGGACGAAACTGGGATGAAACTCAGGGCGTGATGCGGCGGATGTCGAAGTCGACATAGACGGCTTCGTGGTCAGAGAGGTCGTCGGCACAGCCCGTGGGAATCACGCCGCGGCACCATTCGCCTCCGTCGGTGCGCTTGTAGCTCTTGACGTCGTAGGTTCGGGCGATGACCTTCACGTTGCCATCGAGGCTGGGTGCGTAGAGGATGTGGTCGAGCGTGGTGCTCACGCCATCGCTGCCGAAGATCTGCTTCATGGTGTTGGATGTGCAGGCGGTGCAGGCGGAGAAGTCGGGCGAGCAGGGGAGGTTGCTGCGGGCATCGCGCAGGCCTGCGAGGCTCATGGTGGTTGCCAGGGTGTTGAACTCGGTCGAGAAGGCGTTGATGTTGTAGTCGCCCACGGCGATGACGACGTGGCTTGGGTTCAAGCTTCGGTAGATGATGATGTCGACCGCGAGTTCGTCGAGCTGAGCGTCGCGCGTCACGACGTTGTCCGAGCCATTTCCGGCTTGCGTGTGGGTGTTGTAGAGGGCGATGGTGATGCCGTTCTTGACGATGACGCTTCGGGTGTAGCCTTTGTTGGCGTCGCAGTCAAAGCCGTCGCACTCGGTGTAGGAACCCTGGGTCGTGCTAAAGATCGGGAACGGGGAGAGGGTGAGGAGCCCGCTGTTGTTGGCGTTGAGGCCAAAGTTGGAGCCGTAGTAGCGGAAGAGGTAGCCCGAGCCCACGCCGTTCAGGAAGCCGTCGACGCCTGCGGCATCGATGGCGTAGTCCCAGAGTTCTTGGATGCCGATGATGTCGCAGTTCTCGGCATCGAGGCGAGCGCCGATGAGCGGGGCGCGTTGTTCTTCGGCGAGGGTCTGGCCCACGAAGAAGCCTGGCCAGAGGCGGACGTTGTAGGACCCGACGCGGAGGCTGGTGCGCTGGGGCGTGGTGCCGTCGATGGTCGCGATGCCGTTGGGAGCGCGAAGGGTGACGTTCTGGGTGATGGTGACGGCTTCGTGGATTCGGCCTGGGGCGATGTTCACGGTGCCGCCCGAGACGGTGTTGCAGGCGGCGTTCTGAAGCGAGTCGTAGGGGCTTGCGGCGGTGCCGCTGGGCCTGAAGACGCCCTGGGGGCTGACGTGCGTGGTGAGGAGCGGTTGGGCGAGGGCGGAGCCTGTGGCGAGCGCGAGGGCTGCGAGGCAGACGCGAGATGGTGTGGGGTTGAGCATGGGGGCACTCCGAGTTGTGGGGAGTTGCGAGGAAAGTGCGGGGAACGTGCGAGTGGTGAGCTTGCCGGATCCTTGTCGATCACGGAGCGCGGCAAACGCCGCGGTGCTTACTGGAGGTTGACGAGCACGAGCACGTAGCCCTGCCCACTCTCGAGGCTGCTCATGGCCTTGCCGATGGTGGCACCGCCCGCGGCGTCACGATCCTGCACCTTCATGGCGTGGCCCGGGGTGCTGCTGGAGGTGAGCATGTCGCCCGCGACGATCGGGGCGTTGGTGGCGTCGGCGAGCACCCAGACGCGGCCCGTGAGGGCGACGGGGTGCTTGCCATCGGCGATCGAGCCCTCTTGGCGGAGGGTGAGGCCCACGTTCACGCCGTTGGCACCGCTGATGATGCCCGCGACGGTGCTGTCGTAGGGCTTGGTGGCGACGCGGAGCTCGCCCGTGCGCGAGGGGTCGATGGAGACGACCATGCCGGGCTGCACGGGGGTGCTGTCGTCGGAGTGGATGTTGAAGGGCTCGGCGATGTCGGCACCGCCGTTGATCGTGAGGACGCGGGTGGTGGTGGTGCCGCTCACGGTGAGGGCGGTTCCCTCGGTGGCGCCCATGCGGACGCGATCCTGCACGTTGGAGCCGTCAAAGCCGCCGAAGTTCAGCTCGCCGCTGTTGCCGAGGCGGATGCGGAAGCGTTCGGTGTTGGCGTTGCTGCGGAAACTGATGAAGTTTGCGTTGTTGTCCTGGGAGATTGTCAGCGGGATGGTGTCGGTGCCGGTGCGAGCGGCGAAGTTGCCGAAGCTGTCGATGACGAAGTTGCGGGTGTTGGCGTTGTTCACGCTGAGGCCGCGGGTGCTCTGGGCGAAGTTGGCAACCGGGGCGGCGCTGAGGAGCTGGCGCGGGGCGAGGGGAGCGGCCTGGCCCACGGTGGAGCAGTTGTTGGCGGCGTTGGGCACGACGCGGATTTCGAGCCAGCGCTGCCCGCTGGCGTAGGCGGAGCCAAAGTCGAGCGAGACGGTGAAGACGCCATCGACCACGGGCACGTCGAAGACGCAGAGGTCGGGCGCAGGGCCGACCTGCGAGCCGCTGGCGGTGGAGCGGAGCTGGAACTGCAGGTCGAAGGTGCCGTTGACGGGCTGGCCGTTCTGCTCGAGCACGCCCTGATAGGTGAAGGCGGTGGCAGACTGGGCGTGCGCGGTGGTCGCGGCGGTGCCAGCGAGGAGCAGGCAGGCGAGAGCGGTGAGGGGCGAGCGACGAGAGCGGAGCGTGGACATGGCAAAACCTCCTGTGGCGATGCGCGGTGTGTGCGATCGCGAGCGTGGAAAGAAGCGGATCAGACGGGAGTGGAGCGCGTGATGCAGCACGCTCCCCTCACAGACATGGGCGAGAAAGAGAGGGGCGGACCCTCACGCGAGGGGCGATTTTTTTGGGGCGTGCTGGCGGCTGATAGAATCTGGCGTTCGTGAGGTGTGCCTATGCCCGAGGGTCACGATGTCACGCTGCTGCTTGCCGACCTTGCCAGGGGTGATCGTGGCGCGGTGGGCAAGCTCATGCCCTTGCTGTATGACGACCTGCGGGCGATGGCGGGGTCGTTGTTTCGCGATGAGCGCGTGGCGCACACGCTGCAGCCCACGGCGCTCGTGCACGAGGCGTTTTTGCGGCTCGCGGGGGGTGGCGGGCAGGCGGGGGCGAATCGGGCGCAGTTTCTTGCGGTGGCGGCGAAGGTGATGCGGCAGCTGCTGGTGGACCACGCCCGGGCGCAGCGGGCGCAGAAGCGGGGGGGCGGGCAGGTGCGGAGCTTGATGACGATGGACACCACGCCCAGCCCCGACGCGATGCGTGAGGTGGACATCGTGGATTTGGATGATGCGCTGCGGGCGCTGGCGGAGCAGTATCCGCGCGCGGCGGAGGTGGTGGAGCTGCGGTACTTTGGGGGCCTGTCGGGCAAGGAAGTCGCAAGCTGGCTTGGCATCTCGGACGCGACGGCGGAGCGCGACTGGACGCTCGCGCGCGGTTGGCTTGCACGCCGATTTCAGCCGGGTGCGATGTCGTGAGCACGGGGCCCGCCCAGCCCGGCGGCAGGCCTCTGCACGAGCGCGTGTCGGCTGCGCTGGACGCGGCGGGTGATGCCACGGGGACGACGCTGATCGAGCTGATTGCGCGCACGTACCCACATGATGAGGAGCTGCTGGCGGAGGTGCGGGCTTTGCTGGGGGCGGGGTCGGCGGCGTCGGGCGTGCTGGATGCTGGCCCTGCGCAGGCGGCGCACGAGCTGGCGAAGCAACTGCATGATCGCCTGCTGACGAGCGAGCTGTTTACGCGTGGGGGGAGTGCGCAGGGGCGCGGTGATGCGGGGGTGGGGGCTGAGGGGGCTTCGGGGCAGACTGTTCCGCAGCCCATGCCAGCGCGCATCGGGGCGTATGAGGTGGTGGGCGTGCTGGGGCAGGGGGGCATGGGCCTGGTGTATGAGGCGGTGCAGGCGAGCCCAAGGCGGCGGGTGGCATTGAAGGTGCTCTCGTCGGCGGTGCCCTCGCGCGGAGCGCTCGCGCGGTTTCGCCGCGAGGCGGAGGCGCTGGGACGCCTGAAGCACCCGGGAATTGCGCAGGTGTTTGAAGCGGCGACGGACGGGGGAAGCGGCGTGAGCTTCTTTGCGATGGAGCTTGTGCGCGGGCGCACGCTGACCGAGCATTCGCGGGCGGCGCAGCTGGATGCGGCGCAGCGCGTGGAGCTGCTGGCGCAGGTGTGCGACGCGGTGCAGCATGCGCACCAGGCGGGCATCATTCACCGCGACCTCAAACCCTCGAACATTCTCGTGGAGGTTGGCAGCGAGGGGCAGAGCCAGCCCAAGGTGCTGGACTTTGGCGTCGCGACCATGACGCAGGATGGGCCGGGCGGGGGCACGCTTTCATTGGATGCGGGGCGGATCATCGGCACGCTGGGCTACATGGCGCCCGAGGCCTTTGATGGGCAGGGGGCAGCGGCAGACACGCGGAGCGACGTGTATGCGCTGGGAGTGCTGCTGCACGAGCTGCTGAGCGGCGAGCTGCCTGTGGAGGTGCGCGGGGCGAGCCTGACGGAGGCTGCGCGGCGAGTGCGCGAGCAGGCGCCAGCGCCGCTTGCTGCGCTGCCTGCGGGCACCGAGCGGGCGATGGCGAGCGACCTGGGCATCATCGCGCAGCGCGCGCTGGAGAAGGAACCCGCGGCGCGCTATGCGAGCGCGGGCGAGCTGGCGGCAGACCTGCGCCGATGTCTGCGGCATGAGCCGATTCTGGCGCGGCCTCCGAGCGCGTTGTATCTGCTGCGTCGGTTTGTGCGACGGAGGCGGGCGATGGCGGTGGGGGTGGCGGTGGCGGGGGCGCTTGTGGTCGCGGCGGGGCTTGTGGCTGCGGTGCAGTATGCCAGTGCCCAGCGGGCACGCGTGCTGGCGAGCGAGCAGCGCGACAACGCTGAGCGCGGGCAGTATCGGGTTGCGCTGTTTGCCGCGTCGTCATCTCAGCGCACGGGCAACGCGAGCGGCGCGAGGCGGGCACTGGCAGAGACGCCCGCGGCGCTGCGCGGGTGGGAGTGGGAGTATCTCTCGAGCTCGATGCGCGTGGGCGAGGTGGTGGCACTCCCCACGCTTGCGGAGCGGCTGCACGTGCCGGCAACGGGTGAGCTGGTGCTGATTGAGGCGCGGGATGCGGCGCGGCGGAGCTTTCTGCTGCACGTGCCCAGCAGGCGCGTGGTGGGGGAGGTGCCGCTGCGTGAGGCGCAGATGCTGGGCGGGCAGGAGGCGGTGTTCGTCGCGGGCGAGGGCAACGCTGGGCGCGTGGAGTGCTATGCGGTGCCTACGGGCGGGGGCGCAGCGCGGCTTGTGTGGAGCAGGCCCGCAGCGGAGCGGGCGCAGGTGTTTGCCTTCGAGGCGGACAAGCTTGGGCGGTGGGAACGCGGGTTTGTCGTGCTCGATGGCACGGAGGTGGCGTGGGTGGATGCGGATGACGGGCGGGAGCGCTTGCGGGTGGCGCAGAGCGGGCGCACGCGTGAGGCGGAGGTCTTTGAGCCTGCGGGCGGTGGACAGCTGCTGGAGTTTGAGCTTGCGGTGACCGATGGCGGCGTGGGCAACGAGCGGCACGTGCTGCGACAGCTGGACTTTGTCTCCGGGCGGCTGGCGACGGTTGAACGCCGCACGCCGGCGAGCTCGCTGCGGGTGTGGTATAGCGGGCCGCAGCGGTGGTACTTGTCTCGCGACTATGAGGCGGCGCTCGCGACGCTGCACAGCAGGCCCGATGCGATGTGGTCGACGTGTGCGGTGAGCGAGCGCGCGAACTCCGGGGGTGAGACGCTGGTGGCGATGACGGACACGCGCGGCGCGGTGATGGTGTACTCGCCCGATGCGAGCGCACCCGATGGCGTGCGCGAGCGCGAGACGCTGCTGGCGAGCGATTCGATCGTGCGGCGGCTGGCGTTTACGCAGGATGGTCGCGAGCTGCTGGGCATCGATGCATCGGGCGTGCTGCAGGTGCTGCCGCCGCAGCGGGCCCGCGACCCCTGGCGCAGCGTGGCGGAGGAGCACGACGTTCCTGGGACGGTGTCGCTGGATGGGGCGCGAGCGGTGTCCGTGTCGTGGGGGAGCGCGACGATGCTCGACACGCTGACGGGCCTTGTGATGTGGCGCACGAACTTTGGGCGCGAGCAGCCCGTGGCATCGGCGATCTGTCCGCAGACTGGGATGGTGGCGTGCTTCATGGGGCGGGCAAGCTCGCACGAGGCGTTCTTGCTGGATGGCACGACGGGCGCGGTGCTGCGAGCCCTGGGCGAGCGGGCGTGGCTGCCCGACCCTCGCTCGAGCGTGGGGCCAGCCGCGCCGTGGACGCGCAGCGTGCGCGATGCGGTGTTTCTGCCCGATGGCAAGACGCTTGCGCTGCTGCACGAGGATGGTGCGCTGGGGGTGCTGGAGATCGCGTCGCTTGGGTATCGCGTCGTGAGCCCGGCGCCGGCGGACGCATCGTTTGGGCGCGACCTTGCGCTGTCGCGCGATGGGGCGATGCTCGCGGTGGTGGCGACTCGTGGCGGCGCTGCGCGGATGGACGCGGCGCCAATCCGCGTGCTGCGGACGCGGGACATGGGCGTGATCGCGGAGGTGGACGCGGGCGCGGCGCTGTGTGCTGCGTTCACGCCCGATGGTGGCAGCTTGCTCGCGGGGCGGGCGGATGGGTCGCTGTGCTCGTTTGCGGTTGCTGCTGGGGGGGCGTGGGCGCGTCGGTGGTGTGCGCCGCCCACGGCGGATGAGTGGCTGTCGAGCATCGCGGTGTCGCCCGATGGCTCGCGGATCGCAGCGGCGGGGGTGTCGCCCTCGATTCGCATCTTTGATGGCATGGGCAACCACATGACGAGCCTCGCGACGGTGGTGCCATTCTCTGAGCCGCGGGTGTTCACGCAGGATGGGGCGCTTGTTGCGTCGGGCATCGGCGTGCACTCGCTGCGTTTCGACACGCGCGACGTGCGCGCCACAGACAGCTGGACGCGGGCTGCGATCGAGGCGTGGCCAGCCGAGGTTCCTCGCCCCGCGAGCGTGGCGGAGGCTCGCCTGCTGGTGCAGCGGGTGGATGAGGCGGCGCGGAGCGTCTCGCGGCTGGTGGGCACGTTTGCGGACCGCGAGCGTGCTGCGGTGCTGGCCCTGCCCGGGGGTGAGCGCGATGCGGCGGCTCCGCTGCTGCGGGTGTGGCTGCGGCGCGTGGGGTTTCATGCCAACTGGAGCAACAGCGACGCGATCTTGACGACGCAGCACACGGCGACGAGCGAGGCGGAGCTGCGCAGCGTCGTGGCGATGCTCGACGAGCTGCGCGAGCACCGTCCGCTGCGAGATGGCTTTGCGATGAACGCGATGAGCGCGCTCGCGAAGCTGGGCGAGCTGGAGGCGGGGATTGAGCGACTGGCGCGGGTGGACGCGGCGTGGGAGCGAGTGGGGCTGGTGCCCGAGGCGCGGCGGGAGCTGCACGTGCTGCGGGCGTTGGCGGAGCGACCGGGTGCGGCGGCGGCGGCGATGGCGCGGGTGCCCCGGGTGCAGGCTTCGATCGATGCCGTGGGCGATGAGCAGGCAAGGGCGGGGCTGGCGGCGGAGCTTGCGGCGATTGTGGCGGGGCTGGGGGGCTCCCGCTGAGTCGGAGAGTTTGGAGCGGCTTTGCCCAGGCCTTTCAAGGGGCTATTCTCTCGCGGCATGAGCCAGGCAGCGCTTCCACTTGAGACGGCCCACGGCTACTCGGCACCCACGGTGACGCAGTTCTCGGTGTTTTTGACGAACAAGGTGGGGAAGCTGCACGATCTGGTGGAGGCGCTGGAGAAGGCCCACTGCCCGCTGTGTGCGATCGCGGTGCACGAGGCGAGCGACCACGCGGTGGTGCGGATCATCACGGCGAGCGCGAACCTGGGGCGGAACGCGCTGCTGAACCAGAAGCTGGCGTTTACGGAGCGGGACGTGCTGGTGGTGGAGCTGTCGGGCAATCGCACGCTGAGCCACCTGTGCCTGAGCCTGTTGCGGGCGGAGCTCTCGATTCACTTTGCGTATCCGCTCATGATCACGTCGCAGCGCGATGCTCGCATCGCGCTGGCTGTGGACGATCTGACGCTCGCGGGGCAAATCCTGCGGCGCAAGGAGTTCCGGCTGCTGGGCGAGGCGGACTTGGCGATGCCGATTTAGTGTGCGATGGGGAGTTCGGTTTTCAGCACAGAGACACAGAGGGCTTGAGCAAGATGAGAAAGACGGGGAGGGATGGGAGCCTTGTGCCCGTTGCCCGTTTTTTCTTTCGACTCTCGCTGATCGGTCGCTGCAATCCATCTTCTCATCTTGCTCAAGCCCTCTGTGTCTCTGTGCTGAAGACGAGCTTCCCTGCGTTCCCGTTCAACTCGCGGTTGTGCCATCGTCGTCGCTTGCGAGTGCCCGCATGCTGGGCAGCGAGGCGGGCTTGGCGCCAAACAGGTCGCTCCTCGCGGCGAGGGCTCGCACGTCTTCGAGCATGGCACTCGCGGATGCGTACCGCTGGTCGTAGGGGGCCATCGCGCGCTTGATGATCCACGCGAGGCTTGCGGGGCAGCGGCGGGTAATGGGCGAGAGCTCGGCTTGCGCCGGAAAGCTGTTCTCGACCATCGCGTAGAGCACCGCGCCGGCGGAGTAGACGTCAAAGCGCACGCCATCCACGTCCATCACGCGCACGCCTCGCAGTGCGCGGCGGACCATCTCCGGGTCGCGGAAGTATTCGGTGCCGTGGGTGGTGAGGGTCATGGCGCTGCCCAGGCTGCTGACGAGGCCAAGGTCGACGAGCACGGCGCGGCGGCCTGCGAGCGGGGCGGGGCGGAGGGAGGTGGTGGGTGCTTCTTCGATGATGATGTTGTCGGGCTTCACGTCTTTGTGCCACAAGCCCGATTCGTGGTAGCGTTGCAGGGTGAGCAGCAGGTCGATCATCCACGCGAGGATGGTGCGGAGCGAGTCGTTGCTCAGGCCGGCGTGCGTGGCTTCGTCGCGTGCGTGCAGGTCGGCGGTGGCGAGGCGCAGGTTGCTGCCCGGCACGTAGCGCATCGCGTACCAGAATCGCTCGCTGGTGAGACCATCATCGAGGATGAGGCCCAGGGCCTTGCCCGCTTCGAGGGCGCGCGATTCTCGCACGATCTGTGGGAGCTGGCTGCCCTGCGTGAGGGCGAAGCTCTTGATGACGACGGTGCCTTCTGCGGGGGGCGTGGACTGCACTGCATCGGCACTGGGCGGCGGAGCTTGCAAACGCGTGAGGGCTTGCTTTGTGCGTGCGCCCGTGGGCCCGGTGGGCACCGCGACATACAGCTTCGCGCCCGAGCCCCCGCCCTGCATGGTGCGCAGCACCTGATATCCAGGGAAGAGCTGCGTGCTGGGCGTGAGGACCTCGCCCCAGACGTCTTCGATAGCGGGCGGCAGGCCTTGCTCGAGGCGCTCGACCACGCGCTGCGCGCCGATGAGTCGGAGCGGGTGCCCGATGAAGACGCGGTAGGTTGCGAGCAGGCCTCGCAGCGATTCGTCTTTCGCGGAGGCAAAGAAGCGGGCCTGCGCATCGGGGCGATTGGTAAGCAGGCCCACGATGCCCAGCGTGGCAAACACCGGCGCCGCGATGAACGCGCTCACGGCACGAAGCGTGTCCTGCACCATCGCCTTTGCGATGAACCAGAGGTGGCGGAGCAGTCGCCTCAGGCCTCGCGAGATGGGCAGCAGCACATAGACCGCAGCAGCGACCAC
>JAIYDA010000131.1 GCA_027487735.1 Planctomycetaceae bacterium
CGCCTCCGCGGCTGCGGCACGCAGATGCCCACGACCGCCCTCGCCCAAGACGCGGAGATGAGCCTGGGGCAGTATGAGGACTTTGTGTTTCGCGCCGGGCTGCTGCACGAGAGCGACCCGGTGGCGGCGTGGAAGCGCGTGAGCGACCGGCAGGAAGTTGTGCGGCAGTATCTGCAAGGCAAGCGCGAGCTGCGTTTCGTCGCGCCCGCCTGCGACGGGCACGACGGCACCGACCTGCGCGTGGACGTGAGCAAAGCGACCTGGATCAACTGCTGCGGCACGGGCAACTTTCCGGATGGCGAGGTGTTCGCGGGCCCCACGCTGCCCAGCATGGGAGGCTTTGGAGCAAGCGGGCACGTGAACTACACCTTCCCGGCGGTGTACAACGGGCGCGAGGTCGAGGGCGTGCGATTGCAGTTTGCGGGCGGGCGCGTCGTGGGTGCTTCGGCACGCAAGGGCGAGGACTACTTGCTCAGCATGCTCGACCAAGACCCGGGTGCACGCAACCTGGGCGAGATCGCCATCGGCACGAACTACGGCATCACGCAGTTCAGCAAGAACACGTTGTTTGACGAGAAGATCGGCGGCACGTTCCACGCGGCTGTCGGCGCGGGCTATCCCGAGAGCGGCAACACCAACGAGAGCGGCCTGCACTGGGACATGGTGTGCGACCTGCGACCTCGCGCCAGCATGTCCGGGCTCGTGGGAGGCGGCAGCATCTTCGCCGATGGCGAGCTGTTTCACCAGGACGGGAAGTTCTTGGTCAAGGGTTGGTGAGGTGGGCGCCCAGCCGCATCACCGCGTGCCATACCCGCTCGTCGGCTTGCCGCACTGATACACCGCGATGGTGTTGCTCGCTGCGCTGCGGCCCAGCGGGCGCCCAGCCACCAGCACCACCCAGTCGCCAGGCTTCGCGAGGCCCTTGGCTTGCAGCAGGCTGTCGACGGCTTGGTTCCACTCGCTGAGGCTGCCGTTGCCCGGGGGCTGGCTGCACACCGCGAGCACGCCTCGCAGCAGGGCCATGCGTCGCGTGCTCTGCGCGTCCGCGCTGTAGGCGACGATGGGCACATGGAAGCGGTTTTGGCTCAAGGCGGTGGCGCTCAGGCCTCGCTGGCTCCAGCAGACGATGACCTTCGCCTTCACGGTCTGCGCGACGTTCCACGCGCCGTGGGCCATCGCGGCGGTGGTGAGCTGGTCGGGCGGAAACCTGCTGGGCGGTGCAAACTCCGCGGGCAGCTCGCGCAGACGCTCCTCGGCAACGCTGATGATGCGGGCCATGGTCTCGACGACGAGCACGGGGTGCTTGCCCGTGGCGGTCTCGGCGCTCAGCATCACCGCGTCGGCACCATCGAAGATGGCGTTCGCAACGTCGGTCGCCTCGGCGCGCGTGGGCGTGGCATTCTCGATCATCGTCTCGAGCATCTGCGTTGCGACGATGCAGGGCTTGCCCGCAGCGCGGCACGACGACACGATGCGCTTCTGCACCACGGGCACACGCGCGATGTCCATCTCAACGCCCAGGTCGCCCCGCGCCACCATGATGGCGTCGCTCGCGTCGATGATCGACTCGAGGTTCTTCACGGCTTGCGGCATCTCGATCTTCGCGACGATGGGGATGTACATCCCATACACGGGCTCTCGCCCGGGCTTGACGAGCGGGCACATCTGGCTCAGGCGCTCGCGCAGCTCGAGCACGTCCTTGGCCTCACGCACGAAGCTGAGGGCCAGAAAGTCCAGGTCGTTCTGCACTGCCCACGCCACGCACTCCCAGTCGCGATCGGTGATCGCGGGGGTCGCGAGGTCGCTGTCGGGCACGTTCAGGCCCTTCTTGCTGCTGATCCACCCGCCCACACGCACCACGCAGCGCAGCTCGCCCGCCTCGCGGTGCTGGTCGAGGGCGATCATGCGGATGAGCCCATCGTTGATGAGCACGCGGTGCCCGGGTTGCACCTCGCGCACCATGGGCGTGTAGGTGAGGGGCAGCACCAGCTCGCGCGTGCCCACGCGTGCGCCATCGCGATAGAACGCTTCCTTCGCGGTCGCGCTCAGCACCACCTCTTCGCCCGCCTGCACCTGCACCATGCCGCCGCCACTGGGGCTGGGGCTGCCCACGCCCGCGGGCACAAGCCCCACGCGAATCTTGGGCCCCTGCAGGTCGCCCAGGCACCCAATCTCGACGCCCGCCTGCTTCGCGACCTCGCGCACGGTGGCAAGGCGCTTGCCGTGGGCGATGAAGTCTCCGTGGCTGAAGTTGAAGCGAAAGACGCTGACGCCCGCCTCGATGAGGCGACGCACCATCTCCGGGCTGTCGCTCGCTGGGCCGATGGTGGCGACGATGCTGGCAAGGAAGTCGGGCGCTTGAATGTCGCTTGCGCCGGGCGCGAGGGCGACGGGGTTTTTGGTGGTCATGGCAGAGATTCAATCATCGGCCAGCGCGATGATTCGCTGGTAGTTCTCGCGAAAGAACGTGGTGTAGGCGATCTCAATCCGCGGGCGCTGCCCGGTGCGATACGCCGCTGCAATCTTCGCAAAGTTCGCGGCGCTGAACTCCAGCGTCTGCTCCTGCGAGCCCGGCACGGCTTCGATAGTGGTGGGGGGCATGGCCTCCCACAGGCTTTGCGCAGTCTTGATCTTCTCGGCGTTGCCACCCTCGCGGATGCGTCGCAGGGCCTTCCAAGCGTCGCGCTGAAAGCTCGCGTTGTCGATGCTTGCCGCACCCATGATGACGCCTATGGCATCGCGCCATCCCACGGGCAGGTGCGGGGCGGCGAGCGTGAAGGGATCGACCTGGTCGATGAGGTGCTTGCTGTATTGCTTGTAGAACGAGGGCTTCACGGGCATGCGCCGCAGCTCATACAGCCTCGGGCCCATCGTGCGACCATCGGGCAGCTTGGGGTTGTTTGCAAACCTGGGGTCTTTGCTGCTGGGGAAGTTCCACAGTGCCTGGGCCTCGTCGCTCATGCAGAACTCGACGAACCGCTTCGCAAGGTCTGGGTTTGGCCCGCCTCGCAGGATGCTCGCGGGGTCGGCATCGATGTACGTCGCACCGGCGGGGTCGACGTATTCCACGCGCGACACAAACACGCCATTCTGCATCGTCCCCACGCTCTGCGCCTGTCCCCTGCCATAGAAGTCGATCGTCAGCCCCATGCTTCCTTCGCCTGCGCTCACGTCCACGGGTGGTTTGGTGGCAGCGGCCGTGTATGTGCGGCTGTTTGCGCCGATGTCCAGCAGCATGCGCCACCCTTCGCGAAACGCCGCCTCGGCGCTGGCCTGGTGCTCGGGCTGCAGCTTGCCAAACCAGGGGAGGCGGTCTTTGCGCGAGGCGAGGACCGCGTCCTTTAGTTGCTGGTTCCAGCCTTCGCGCGCGGCGCGATTCCAGATCGCCGCGTTTAGCCCCGCGTCGAGCGCGGTGGTGACGGAGCCGCTCTGTCGCGGGTCTGTCAGGATGATCGTGCCCGCAAGGCGCGGATCAGTCAGCCCCTCGAACCCCTGGGGCGGGGGCACGCCCAGCTCGGTCAGCACATCACGGTTGTAGACGATGCCGAAGCTGCTCAGCGCGGTGCCCAGCCAGAACTGGTCTTTGTCCGCAAGCTCCTGGGCTCCCACGATGTTGTGGTCAAACCACTCCTTCATCTGCTCGGGCGAGAACCCCGCAGGGCGCGACATGGGCAGCGTGCTCTCGGTGGGCTTGCCATCCACCATCCGCTGCACCTTGATGCCGTTCTTGAGGCGCGTGTGGTCGAAGCTGCCTCCGCCAAACATCAGGTCGTAGGCGATGGTGCCCGCAGGGATCGCGGGGTCCTTGGGGTCGGACCAATCCACTTTGCCCTGCGACGATGCGGCATCGAACTGCGAGGTGAGCAGCTTGAGAATCTCGCTCGTACCCCCCGGTGCGCGCCAATCGACGTGCACGCTCTCCTTGAACTTGTCTTGGTGCCAGCGAGCAAAGGCCTCGCCAAACTCGGTGCGAATCTGCGGCACGTGGGGCGTGATGACCACCAGCGTCCGCACGTTGCGCGGGGGCTTGGGCGCGGGGCTGGCGAGGCGTGCAAACAGCGGCACGCCCACGATGGCAAGAAACGCGAGAAGAATGAGCACGCGGGGCAGCATTGGGGCAGTGTACGTGGGCCGACACTCAGGGCCCTCTGCCCGCACGCCCGCTGCGTGGGCCTACGCTTGGCCATCAGGAGGTCTGCCCATGCCCATTCGCACCGCGTACAAGGCCCAGATTGACTACATCAGCATCCTCGATGAGGACGGCAACTTCGACGACAAGCTGGCCCCCGCGGGCAAAGAAGGCACCCTGACCGACGAGCAGGTGGTGTTCCTCTATGAGCGCATGGTCGAGTGCCGCACGCTCGATGAGATCGCCTTCAAGCTGCAACGCTCGGGCCGCATGTATACCTATCCGCAGAACAAGGGCCAGGAGGCCGCCGCCCTGGGCAGCGGCTTCGCGCTCCGCAAGGGCGTCGACACGCTGGTGCCCTGCTATCGCGAGAACGCGGCGCTGTTTCTGCATGGTCTGCCCCCCGAGCTCATCTTCCTGCACTGGATGGGCGACGAGCGCGGCAACATCATCCCGCCCGGCGTGAACGTCACGCCCATCGCCATCCCCATCGGCACGCAGATGCTGCACGCCACGGGCATGGCCTGGGCCTACAAGATGCGCAAGGACGACCGCGTCGCGATCACATACTTTGGCGACGGCGCAACCAGCGAGGGCGACTTCCACGAGGCGATGAACTTCGCCACCACGTTCAGCGTGCCCTGCATCTTCTTCTGCCAGAACAACCAGTGGGCCATCAGCGTGCCGCGCGAGACGCAGACCAACAGCGAGACGATCGCGCAAAAAGGCATCGCCTACGGCGCGCACTGCGTGCAGGTGGATGGCAACGACCTGTTTGCCGTGTACAAGGCCACCTTCGAGGCTCGCGAGCGGGCCCGCAAGGGTGGGGGCCCAACGCTCATCGAGGCGATTACCTATCGCCTGGGCGACCACACCACCGCCGACGACGCCCGCCGCTATCGCGACAGCGCCGAGGTCGAAGCCTGGCAGCGGCGAGACCCCATGATCCGCACGCGCCGATACATCGAGAAGAAGGGCCTTTGGAACGACGCGAAGCAGAGCGCGATGGAAGAGCGCGGGCGGGCCTTCGCCAACGACGTGGTGCGCAAGAGCGAGGGCCTTGCCAAGCCCGACCGCAACGAGATGTTTGACAGCATGTTCGCGCAGTTGCCCCCCGAGCTGCAACGCCAGCGCGACACGTGGGCGACGCACAGCCTGGGCCAGGGGATTGGCGCCGAGCAGTTGCAGCGGTGAGCGCAGAAGGGTCAGCACAGAGACGCAGAGAGGATGAGCAAGATGAGGGGAAGGGATGGGAATGACGCGAGACGAAGACTTGGAAGTGATAGTGAGTTGAGGCGTGTGATCGAGACGTGATGCGTCGCGTGATGAGTCGTGCGAGCGAGCTATGCGGCCTTGCAGCACGCCCAAGCAGCTCTCGCGAAGCGCACACCCGCAAGCCACAGCACACCCCGCCTCTTCTCCCCACCTCTCCTCGCTTCTCCGCACCCTTCCCCCTTCCCTCCCTCCCGCGCACCTGCCCGCTTTTCCTCTCCTCTTCCTCTGCGTCTCTGTGTCTCGGTGCTCTCTCTTCCCGTGCTCTACTTCGATAACAACGCCACCACCAAGCCCTGCGAGCAGGCCCTCGCCGCGATGCAGCGTGCGTGTTCGGAGCTTTGGCACAACCCCAGCAGCGTTCACAAGCCAGGCCAGGCGGTTCGCCACGCCGTCGAAGTTGCCCGCCAGCAGGTCGCCACGCTGCTCGGTGCCCGCCCGCGCGATTGCACCTTCGTGAGCTCTGGCACCGAAGGTCTGGACCTTGCCATCCGCGGCACGCTGGACCTTGCCCCCAAGGGCACGCTGCCCCTGCTGTTTACCACCCGCGTCGAGCACGCCGCCATCCGCGACCTTGCCGAGCAGCTCGAGAAGCAAGGCTCCGCGCAGGTGCACTGGCTGCCGCTTGCGGAGGCAGGCCGCGTGGAGGTCTCGCAAGCGCGGAGCATCATGCACGAGGCGCTGCACGCTCAGGCCAGCGTCGCCAATGGCGTCTCAGGCAACACGCCGCCACGCGTCGTTGCGCTCCTTGCCGTGCAGTGGGCCAACAACGAGACGGGCGTGGTGCAACCCGTGCGAGCCCTCTGCGATGCAGCACGCGAGCTGGGCGTCACCTCGCTCATCGATGCCACGCAGTGGGTGGGCAAGCTGCCCACCACCCTCATGCCACTGCCCCAGCAGAGCTGGTGCGACATGCTCGTGTGCAGCGCACACAAGTTTCACGGCGTCAAAGGCTGCGGCGTGCTCTGGGCCCGCCAGGGCGTGCGCCTTCGCCCCACGCTCCTGGGCACGCAAGAGCTTGGGCGCCGCGGCGGCACCGAGAACGTGCCCGCCATCCTCGCTGCGGGGGCTGCGGTGCAAGAGGCCCACGCCTTCGTGCAAGATGCCGAGGCAATCGCTCACTTCGCGTCTCTGCGCGACGAGCTGGAGCAAGGCGTGGTCGGCGTGCTCGAGCAGATCGCCCCGCACCTCGACGTTCGCATCAACAAGCCCGCATCCCCCTGGCTCGACGACGCGGGCGTGCGCACGCCAGCTCGCCTCTGGAACACCACGAACATCGCCTTCGCAACCCTCGAAGCCGAGGCCCTGCTCATCGCCCTCAGCGAGCGAGGCCTCGCCGCGAGCGCCGGCGCCGCGTGCAGCAGCGGCAGCCTCGAGCCCAGCCCCGTGCTGCTCGCGATGGGCATCGAGCCGCGACTAGCCCACGGCAGCATTCGCTTGTCGCTCTCGCGCGAGACGAGCGATGAGGACGTGCTCGCGGCGATCGACACGATCACGCAAGTGGTGTCGCGCGTGGCGAAGAGCATGGGGGGGTAGAGCGAGAAAGGGAAAAAGCGGTAAAGCGATAAAGCAGCAAAGCAGCAAAGCAGCAAAGCAGCAAAGTGCTTCTTTCCCGCTCCCCGCTCCCCGTTCCCCGTTCCCCCTTTAGTCCGGATACCCCTCCGGGTTCGCCTTGTGCCACGCCCACGCCGTGCGCACCGTGTCCACGATGTTCGTGTACTGCGGCTTCCAGCCCAGCTTGGTCTTGAGCTTGGTTGGGTCGGCAACGAGCGCGGGCGGGTCGCCCGGGCGGCGGTCGCCCTTCTTGATGGGCACCTTGACGCCCGTCACCTCTTCGCACGCCTTGATAATCTGCAGGTTGCTCTGCCCGTTGCCCGTGCCGATGTTGTACACCTCAGCGGTGGTCGTGGTCGTCGCCTCGATCGCGAGCTGGTGAGCCTGCGCGAGGTCGGCCGTGTGGATGTAGTCGCGGATGCACGTGCCGTCGGGCGTGGGATAGTCGGTGCCAAACAGCGTGAACTCCTTGCGGCGCCCCAGCGGCACCTCGAGCACGAGCGGAATGATGTGGTTCTCCGGGCGGTGGTCCTCGCCGTGCTTGCCGTCGGGGTCGGCGCCCGCCGCGTTAAAGTATCGCAGCAGCGTGAAGCCAAGCCCATACGCGTGCGCAAAGTCGCGGATCATCCACTCCACCGCGAGCTTCGTGCGGGCATAGGGGCTGAAGGGCTCCTGCGCGCTCTCCTCGCTCATGGGCACCTTGGGGTTCATGCCATAGGTCGCGCACGTGCTGGAGAACAGCAGCCGCTTCACGCCCGCGGTGTTCATCGCGCGCAGCAGGCTCATCGTGCCCGCGATGTTGTTGCTGTAGTGATAGTCCGGGTTCGTCACGCTCTCGCCCACGTACGTGGCGGCGGCGAAGTGCATCACCGCCTCGATCTTGAATCGCTTCATCACCGTCGCAAGCGCCGCGCTGTCGGCGATGTCTCCCACGATGAGCCTGCCCGCAGGCACCGCCGAGACGTGCCCCATCACGAGGTTGTCATACGCGATGGGGTTGTGCCCATGCCGCAGCGCCCACCGCAAACACGCCGACCCCACAAACCCAGCTCCGCCAGTGACGAGGATGTTCATCAAGCATTCCTTTTCAGATCGATCACCACAACACGATGCGTCCTTGCCTGCTCTGCCAGCTTGCCGTCGAGCGTTGCGAGATGCATGCCCATTCGCTTCGCAAGCGCGACATACACAGCGTCGTACGCCGTCAGCCCGAGCTCGACGCCAAGCATATGGATCGCCCTGGTCTCGACCACCGATCGCGGAAACGACACCACGCGCGGCCTCAGCGACGCGATCTCGACAAGCGAAGCCGACGCCTGCTCGCGCGTGACGCGCTTTCGACGCTCGGCAACAAGCAGGGCATTGCTCAGTTCGATCAGCCAGAGCTGCGGAACGCAGAGCGTCGCTCGCGACGCCATCTTCCAGAAGTCGTCGGTCTGCTCCGTTTGCTCGTCGGGAAACACCAGCGTGAGGGCGACCGACGCATCAAGCACGATGCCCTTCATCACTCCCGGCCCTCACGCACGATCGAAACAATCGCCGCCCTGCTCGCCTTGTTGCCGCGATTGAGCAGCCGTAGCTTTTCCACGATCGCGAGCCGTTTGGGCCCGAGCCCGGCGCCAGCGTTGACGCCCGACAGGCGTCCCTTCGCGCTCTTCGTGCGCTTGCCCACTCCGGTGGGCGTCTTTGCTCGCGAGTTCTTTGCCGTCGGACGCACGAGCTTCGCCACGATCTTGCCGCCCCGTGCGAGCCCGATCTCGCTGCCACCTTCGACACGCCTCACCAGCGTGTCCAGGTGCTCAGCAGCGTCGGCAACACTCAAGATTTGCACGTTGCGGTCGAGCATGATTGAGAGTATAGATCCTCTACACCAAAGGCCTCGGCCGCATCCACTTCGGCTCCTTGCCCTGCAGCTCCTCGGGCATGATCGCAGAGAGCAGCCGCTCATACACCCAGGGCCACGCCAGCACGTCCTTCACGCGCGAGATGCTCGCCTTGCCCATGCCCTGCAGCCGCACGGGGTCGCGCAGCGCCTCAATCAGCGCCTCCGCCAGCCCCTCGGCGTTGTGCTTGCTCGTCAGCACGCCGCTCTGCCCGTGGTCGACGATATCGGGCAACGCCCAGTTGTCCCAGTTTGCCGTGGGCAGCCCGTGCATCGCCGCCTCGACGTACACCAGCCCCCACGTCTCGCAGATGCTCGGCATCGTGAACACGCTGCACGCCTTGTACAGCTCATGCAGCTCCTCGTTGCTCGCAAACTTGATGTGCTCCACGCCTTCCTGCGGCTCAAACTGCGCCAGGCTGCTCACCACCGTCAGCGTCGCATCGGGCAGTTCCTTCCGCACTCGCTTGAATGCCTCGAGCAGGATGGGCCCGCCCTTGCGTTCCCACTGCCGACCCACAAACAGAATCCGCCGCTTCTTGTACCGCTCGATGTTCGTCGGCACCTCGCCGTGCACCTCGCGAATCGCGCCAGCGCCGATCGGAAACACCTTGCTCGGGCTGATGCCGTGCTGCGCCTTCATCGCGTGCGCCACGAACGTCGCGAAGCTGCAGATGCCATCCACCTGCTTGAGAATCGCCTCCGTCTCCGCCCGCCGGCGCGCAATCTCCGCATCGTTCAGCACCGTGATGCCAAACCCCGCGGCCTTCTGCATGTCGTCGAACGTGATGTCCTGAAACAAGAAACGCTTGATCGGCAGGTTCTTGTCGATGATCGGCAGCGCGTAGTGATAGAACACCACCGTGTTCTCAGGCAACCTGGGCAGGATCTTCGCGAGGATGCCCTCGCGCTCATCCATGGGCCCAAAGTCCTTCAGCGTCTTGGGCGCTGGCTTCAGCAGCTTGCGCCGCACCTTGAAGAGAAAGTGCCGAAGCTGGTCGCGCCCGTGCAGCTCCTTCAGGTCCTTGCTGTCGCGCGACAGCGCGCCATACAGCAGCCCACGCTCACTCAGCCCGCGCATAAGCATCATGGGCGTGCCGCTGTTCGTCCAGCGGTCCCAAGGGTCGGCGGGCGCGATATACAGCACTTGGCGTTTGTTCGAGGCCATGCCCCAGTATCGGTTCCTTCGTGCCCATTCCGTGGTGTTCCGGCGTTATCTTCCTCGCTCACGCAGCACGATTCGCGCAGCTTCTGCCAGGTTCTCTGCCGAGAAGCTCGCCCGCGCGCTCGCCTCGGGCTGGCTCGCCCCATGCCCTGTGCGAACATGGATCATCCCGCGACACCCCGCGTGCACGCCCGCGAGCACGTCGCTCAGCATGTCGCCCACCATCCAGCTTTGCTCCATCGTCAGCCGCAGCTCTGCACGCGCCCGCAGCAGCATCCCAGGCCCAGGCTTTCGATCCAGATGATCTACCCTCGACCGCCGATCCGCCGACCCGTCCGCATCCGCAGGCGGCGCAATCGGGCAGAAGTACACGCCATCCAGCCGCGTCCCCGCCCTCGCAAGCTGCCGCGTCACCTCCGCCTGCACCAGCCACATGTCGCGCTGCGACACCATCCCGCGCCCCACGCCGCTCTGGTTGCTCACCATCACGCACGCAAACCCCGCCGCCCGCAAGCTCGCGATCGCCTCCGCAGCCCCAGGCAGCAGCTCCACCTGCTCAGGCCGCGCGATGTAATGCACCTCGCGAATGATCGTCCCGTCCCGATCCAAAAACACCGCCGGTCGCTCCGCGCGCGCATCGTGCGCGTCATGCGTCAGCGTGGGCAGCACCGGGTGCATCGCCAGCGCTTCGCACAACCAGGGCCGCATCGCCGCAGGCCGAAGGTCCGCGAGCAGCAGCTCCTCCAGCGTCAGCCACGCAAACGCGATCCCGTCTTCTTGGCTTCGCACGTCTTGCACGCGTCCGTCCGTCGTCGCGAGCCTCGCCGCGTGCGTCAGGTTCACCTCCTGCCGAGGCTTGCCCTTCTGCTCAAACGCATGCTCATGCACGTGCACGAGCGCACCCGCCGTCACGTGTACCCCAGCCTCTTCCTGCATCTCACGCACAAGCGCCTGCGCCGCCGTCTCCCCCGCCTCGATGTGCCCACCAGGCAGATAGAAATACCCGTGCTTCACGTGCTGACACAGCAGCACCCGCGCCGGCTCACCCGCGCAGATGAGCCCGCGCGCAATCGCCTCAATCCTCCGCTCGTGCTTCGCTTCAGACGCCACTTCCACCCCCCAGCCCATCTACAGGCCCACCAGCCTTCTCTCGCGCAACAGTCCCCACCCGCGCCGCACGCCTGCCAAACACTCGCCCCGCATCCGACTCGGCAATCGCGAGGCTCTCGTGCGTGCCAATGTCGCGGTGATAGCTGCCGATGGGCGGCGCGATCTCAATCCCCCGCATCCGCCCCACCAGACGGGGCAGCACATCAAACCCGATGTCAAACGCTCCCCAACCCGCGATCTCATGCCACAGCGCACTCGACATCGCATACAGCCCCGCGTTCGCGAGGTTGCTCTTGGGCTGCTTGGGCTTCTCGACAAAGCTCTTCATCTTCCCCGCGTTCAGCCGCGTGCCATCTGGCCCCATCGGCGCATCGCTCGTGTCCAGCTCCGCGATGCCGCTCTTCTCCGGAAACTGCGCCCGAAACAGCAGCATCGTGAACGCATCGCCGTGCGAGCGGTGATACTGCAAGAACGCCCCGAGGTCGATGTCGCTCAGGTTGTCGCTGTAGATGATCAGCACATCCCCATCGCCCTGCGAGCCAGGCTCTGGCACAAACCCCCGATTCGCCGAGATCGTCCCTGCGCTCCCCAGCAGCACGGGCTCGTGCGTCTCCTCAATCGCAAACCGCCCAGTCGCGTTCAGCGACTGCGCATACGCCCGCAGTTGCTCGGGCAAATGATGCGTGTTCATCAGCACGTGCCGAATCCCCGCCCGCTCGAAGCAGTCGAACCAGTAATCCAGCAGGGGCCTTCCCGCGATCGGCACCAGCGCCTTGGGCAACGTGTCGGTAATGGGCCGCAGCCGCGAGCCCACGCCCGCGCACGTCAGCAGCACACGCACCGCGGAGTTGTCTTGCTTGGACTGCATGGTCGAGATCATCGCTCCGATCGATCGTGTCATCACTTCGCGAAAACCAGCACGAAAACCCGCACGAAAGCTGCAACGAAGAACCCTACCCCTTGCGAACCTCACGCACCACATTCATCTTCGCCATCGACTTGTTCGCAAAGTCCAGAATCGCTGCCACGTTGTCCGCGCTCTTGAGCCAGCCGCGATACGCCTCCACGCTCTCGTGCACGCTCCGCTTGGGCGCCCACCCCAGCGCACGCAGCTTCCGCACATCGCTAAAGATGTGCCGCGTGTCGCCAAAGCGATACTTCCCGCACGCCTGCGCGTCATACCCCTTCACGCCAAACACCTCTGCCACCGCCAGCGCAAACTGGCTCACGGTGTACGCCTTGTCGCCCCCTACGTGAAACATCTCATAGTCCGCACGCGCATCATGCAGGCACAGCACATTCGCATCCACAACGTCGTGGATGTTCACAAAGTCCCGAATCTGCTGCCCGTCCTCATAGATGCTGGGCGTCTGCCCCACATGAAAGCTCAGGCAGAAAATCCGGCATGCGCCGCTGTACGCGTTGTAGAAGCTCTGCCGGGGCCCCTGCACGATGCTGTACCGCATCGCGACACTCGGGATGCCATAGCGCTTCCCAAGAAACAGCGCGACCTTCTCCTCCGCGATCTTGCTGATGCCATACTGGTTCTGCGGGTTCGCCACCGTCTCGTCCGTCGCCTGCCACCGCAAGGGCCCGCGAAACCCCTTCGGCGCCTTGCACTCAAACTCGCCCCGCGCCAGCTGCGCGTCATCGCGAATGTCGGGCAGGCAGGGCTTGCCATCAGCATCGAGATACAGCCCCTCCCCCAGCGTCGCCTGGCTGCTCGCCACGATCACCTTCTTGATGGGCAGCCTCTCACGCACGATCAGCTCGTAGATCAGCGCGGTGCTCGTCACGTTCACATCAAAGTACTTGCTGAACACAGGCAAGTAATCCTGAAACGCCGCGAGGTGAATCACCGCGTCCACACCGCGCATCGCATCCAGCAGCAACTTCTCGTTCCGCACGTCGCCCTTGACGAGCTCAATCCGCGGATCCAAATAGGCGGGGGGCCTGTTGCCCGGATGCACAGGCTCCTCCAGGCTGTCCAGCACGCGCACCTTGTACCCAAGACCCAACAGCGCATCCGCCGTGTGCGAACCAATGAAGCCAGCCCCGCCGGTGATGAGTACGTGCATGCCTGTCTGCCTTCGTTCGCAATGGTGAATGGTGGCTCAGGCCTCTCGCCTGAGCGGCTCGCAGCCACAGTATTCAAGAATCCGACGCGCGATCACGCACGCCTTCGCCCGCTTCGCAGCATCGAGTCTGATGCGCCTTGACGCGTGCGACCGCGGGAGTTGCCACACCTCACCCCGCCGCCAACCGCCCATGAAACACCTGCGCCGCAATGTGCCCCACGCTCATGTGCAAGTCCTCGATCACCCCGAAGTTGTCGCTCGCCACATTCACGTGCACGTGCGCCATGGGCCCCAGCTTGCCGCCCTGCACGCCCGTCAGCCCCACCAGCGTCAGCCCGTTCTTGAGCGCCCACTCGCTCGCCTTGATGATGTTCGGGCTGTTGCCGCTGCAGCTGATCGCGATCGCAAGGTCCCCCCGCCGCGCATAGCTCTCCAGCTGAAACACGAAGCTATCGGCATAGCTGATGTCGTTGCCCACAGCCGTCAGCATGGGCAGGTTGTCGCTCATGCACAGCGCCCGCAGCCGGCGTTTGCCCGCCACCATCGCCGTCTTCACAAAGTCCGCCACCATGTGGCTCGCGTTCGCATGGCTCCCCCCGTTGCCAAACACATGCACGCACCCATCGCGCTGCCAGCACGCATACAGCGCGTCCGCCAGGGCCTGCACCGCCCCCTGGTCAATCGTGCCCGCCGCACGCTGCATCTCGCTGAAATACGCCGCACCGCTGCTGATCATCGTGCCTGCCATGGTCGCTCCTCCTCAGAGATCGCTCGCTTCGTTCTGCCCTTCCAATCCCAACACCACACCGAGCTCACCGCTGCCTCGCTCACACCTGCCTAGCTAATGAAGATAATCCTGCTCCCCAGCCTATCAACCTTGAACCCCAGCTCCCTAGGCCTCCCCAGCGCCTCACGAATCGCCTCGTGCTTGCTCGGGTCTGCCAGCAAAAACACAAACCCGCCTCCGCCCGCGCCAAGCAGCTTCCCGCCCTGTGCCCCATGCTTGCGAGCCGTGTCATACATCCCGTCAATCACCGGATCGGTAATCCCAAAGCCCAGGCTGCGCTTGAGCTCCCACCCAATGTGCATCAACCGGCAGAACTCATCCACGTTGCCGCGCCCGCTGATCACCGCGCGCATCTCGCTCGCCAGATCGCGCATCTCGCGCAGAATCCGGTTCTTCTCCCGGTCCTGGCTCCCATCGCTCTGCTTCTGCAGAATGTTGTTCGCGTCCCGCTTCTTCTCCGTGTAGAGAATCAGCGTGCGCTTCTCAATCTCCTCCAGCGTCGCCGCGAGGCAAGGCACAGGCTGCACGTCCACGCTGTCATCCGGATTGAACCGAATGTAGTTGAAGCCGCCAAACGCCGCCGCATACTGGTCCTGCTTCCCAATCGGGCTGCCCAGAATCTCGATCTCAATTCTGCTGGCCTCCTCCGCCAGGCGCTTGCTGCTCACGATCTGCCCCTTCATCGCATACAGCGCATTGAGCAACCCCACCGTCAGCGTGCTGCTGCTCCCCATCCCCGTGCCCGCAGGCACATCACCAATCGTCACGATCTCCATGTGGGGCCCAAGGTCCACCATCTTCAGCGCGGCCTTCACGATCGTGTGCTGCACGTCCTCGCGCGTCTCCGCGATCTCCGTCTTGCTATACGCCACGCGCACGCTGGGCTCAAACCGCCTGCTCAGCGACACATACATGTGCTTCTGCACCGCAACGCTCAGCACCGCGCCGTAGTCGTGCTTATAGAACGCCGGCAGGTCGGTTCCGCCGCCCGCAAAGCTCACGCGATATGGTGTCTGGCTGATGATCATGCTGTTGCTCGCCTCCCAAGCTGCCTTGCCGCCCTCTGGACCGTTCGTTCGCCCTACGCCCGCCCCTCCAGCGCCACTTTATATCGCTCCAGCAGCGGATTCAGGCTTCGCCGAATATCAAACACCGCCAGCACCCGCTCCCGCCCAGCCTGCGCAAACCGCTCCCGCGTTGCAGGCTCTCGCATCAACCGCTCCAGTGCGTCCGCAAGCTCCGCCGCATTCCCAGGCGAAACAAGCAATCCCGTCTCCTCGTGCACGACCAAGTCAGGGTTGCCCACAAGCCGCGTCGTCACGCTCGCCACGCCGCACCCCATCGCCTCCATCGTCAGCTGGGGCAATCCGTCCACATCCCCATCCTCCGCCCACACGCAGGCAAGCACAAACGCATCGCCCCCGTGCATATACGCCGGAATCTTCTCCTGCTGGAGAGCCTGCCCTGTCATCCGCACCACATCTCCCAGCCCGAGCTGCTGCACCCTCGCCCGCAGCGCCGCCTCATCGGGCCCGCTCCCCGCAAGCTCACACACAAACCCCGCAGGCTTGCCCGCCTCAAAGCTTTGCGTGTGCAGCCCCCGGTCCTTCATGAGCTTCAGCGCATCGAGCAACACCGGAAAGCCCTTCTTCCCAATCAGCCGCCCCGCGCTGAGAATCGTGAAGGGCTTCGCCCCCTTCGCCGCCCGCTGCTCGTCGCTGGGTGGCCGCATCTCATCGGTATAAATGCCGCAGTACGCAACCACGATCTTCTCCGCCAGCTCGCGCTGCTCAGGCCGCACGGGCCCGCACGCATCGGGCCCGCCCTCATACAACGGGTGGCTCTTCTCCCAGGGCTCCTCGCCCCGCGCCACCGCGAGATAGAACTGCTTGTGCCACTCGCTGATGGCGATGATGAACTTCGCACGCAGAATCTTGTCCCGCAGTGCAACCCGCTGGCGCGTGATGTCCACGGCATGCCCCGTAAAGCTAAACGGCACGCCCAGCAGCCACGCCCCATAGAAGCCGATGCTCCCCGAGCTGTGCGCCCACTGCGCATGCACGTGGCTCACGCCCCCCTCGCTTCGCAGCGCGTGCGCCCACTGGCACGCCACAAAGAAGTGCGCCAAGCAAGCCAGTCGCGACCGCATCCCCTCGCGCTTCCCAAACAACGCATTCGCCAGCGCGGCAAACCACCTCCCGCCAAACCGCACAGGCCCAAGCGCCGTCGCGAGCGCAACCTGCAAAGGCTTCAGCGGATAGATCGCAGGCCTCGTCCGCTCCACCAGCCGCTTCGCCCACTCCGACCCGAAATACTCCTTCGCCGCCGCCGCGGGCCGCATCGCATGGAGCGCAAACGAAACCCCGCGCTCATCGAGGATGCGCAGCTCATTGCCCACCCAGGGCTGTCCCAGACCCACGGTCGTGATGTAGTGAATCATCCTGTGTGCTTCCTGCTCGCAGGTGCGGCGAATGTTGCGTCCAGTGCCTCTGCCAGGCTCAGCCGAGGCGAGTAGCCCAGCTCCTTGCGTGCCGCCGCGTTGCTATATCGCAAGGGCTTGAACCGTGCATGCAGCCGCGCGGGCACCAGCACCGCGGGCAGCTTCGCGCGCCCGCCCAGCGCAACCTTGTTGAATGTCATCGCCCCCCATGCAACCAGCCGCATCACCGTCCACGGAATCACCGTGTTCTTGGGCTTGCTAGGCAAGCGCCGCTGCACCTCGCGTGCATACACCCCCTGCCGCACCTCCTCGTCCAGCAGGTTCACCGTCAGCATCGTGCCCGCAGCCAGCGTCGTCGTCCGCTCCGCGCCCAGCACGATCGCCTCCGCGCAGTTCCCCACATACGTCACGGGCAGCATCGCGCGCCACCCAATCCGCACCCACCGCTTCGCCGAGTGCGATGCGCCAAGCCGCGCCGTCCACCAGTTGTCCGCACCATAGATCACGCCCGGCCGGATGTTCACGCTCCGCATGCCGCGCTGCGTCGTCGCCGCCTGCACGAGCTGCTCCTGCACCAGCTTCGTGTGCGAGTACTCATCGCGGGGCGGAATCGTCGCCGCCAAGGGCGACCGCTCCGTCAGCGTGCTGCCCGAGCGCATGCCCGCGTAGTCATACACCGCGAACGAGCTGATGTTCACGATGCGTGCAACCCCCGCCTGCTCCATCGCCCACAGCAAGTTCTCCGTCGAGATCACCGTGCCCCCATACTGCGCATACATATCCCCCGCCTTGCTCGCCGCCAAGTGCAGCACGCAGTCAATCCCCGCCAGCGCCTCGGTAAGCCCCGCGCGCGTGCGCAGGTCCACCCGCGCCAGCGTCACGCCCCTCTCCGTCCACGACGCATACTGCGCCGCATCCGCCCCAGGCCGCACCACCAGCCGCACGCGATGCCCGCGCGCGAGCGCTGCCTCCACCGTGGGCTTGCCCAAAAACCCGGTGCCCCCTGTGACAAGCAGATTGAGCAGGTGCTGACTCATGCCGCACCTCCCGCGCGCGTGGCGCTCGGCGCTGCGCCTTGCAGCGCAACCAGCCGATCAATCAGCCCCAGCACCGCCCGCGTGTCCTCGCTGCTCACCGGCGCGGGGCCCCCAGTCGCGAGCGCGTCATACACCAGTCCAAGCATTGTGCCCAGCCCCTCATAAGGCGTCCGCTGCATCACCTTGTTGCGAAAGTTCTGCACGCTCGCCCGCCGCAGCACCTTCCCCGCCACCCACTGGTTCACCAGGGGCGACAGCTGCGCCCCGCCCTTGCGCTGCTTGTTCACCAGCACGTGCGGCTGAAACAAGTCCGCGTGCGCCATGCCCTTCGTGCCCCGCAGCGTGAGCGTGAAGCAATCCGGAGCCTGGTTGCACGCAAACCGAATCCGCGCGCACGCCCCGCTCGCCGTGCGATACCCAGAGTCCAGATCATCAAACCGAAACAGTGTGCCCCCGCCCAGGTTCGCCCACCGCGCCCAGCAGTCCACAGGCCCGGGCGCAAACCGCAGCGCGAGATACCCAAGGTGGCTGATGAACTCGTGCAGCACGCCCGCGGGCATGCGATGGCTCGGGTGGGGCAGGTTCACATCCGCATATCGCCCACCGCCGCGAATGGGCAGCACCATCCGCACTTCCACCTCGGTCACGTCGCCAATCTCCCCCGCGCCCACCAGCCGCTCCAGCTCCAGTGTGGGCCCATTGAAGCGGTAGTTGTGGTTCTCCATCAGCCGCACGCCCCGCTCCGCCGCCAGCGCATGGAGCGTTTCATACTCGGCAAGCGTGGGCGTGATGGGCTTCTCGCACAGCACGTGCGCCCCCGCCATCAGGCAGTCGCGCACCAGCATCGCGTGCGTGTGGGGTGGCGTGACGACATGCACCACATCGGGCTTCACCGCTCCCAGCATCTCGCGATAGTCGGTGTAGCTCGCCCGCGCCTTCCACATGTCCCGCGCATAGCTCGCGAGCGAGGGCGACAGGTCGCACACCGCCTCCAGCGTCGTGCGGGGCGATGCGCTCACGAAGCGCAGGTGCTCGTCGGACACCTTGCCCGTGCCGATGACGCACACGCGCAGCCGCGATGCTCTTGCCGTCGTCGTGTTTGCCTGTGCGTTTGTCATGCGTTGCCCATGCCTCGCCCGTCGTGGTGCTCGTCCGCCGTCTTGGGCGCTTTCACGATTGCCGGGTTGCCCACCGCCGTGTGCCCCGCAGGCACATCCCGCAGCACCACCGCCATCGAGCCAATCTTCGCACCCTTGCCGATCGTGATGCCCCCCAGCACCTGCGCAAACGCCCCAAACTCCACATCGTCCTCGATGATCGGCGCCTTGCCGTCGTTATGCCGATTGCCCAGCGTCACGCCCTGCCGCAGCGTCACGTTGCTCCCAATCCGCGTGTTCTGGTTCACAAAGATGCACCCAAAGTGAAAGATCCGCAGGCCCCCGCCCACGGGCACGTTCTTGGGGATCGACACCCCAGTCAGCGTCTCGGCGATGCGAAACATGGGCCAATACATGCGCTGGCTGATCCAGCGCCGCAATCCCCTTGGCCGCGCATCCGCCCGATGCCCAAACCGCAGCACCGCAACCGCCCACAGGCTCTGCTCGCGCACCAGCGCGCGATAGCCGCCATACCGCGCGAGGTCCTGCTTGAAGCGTGAGTCAAACAGCATGCGTCGCCCCCCCGCCCGCTGGCACCACCGCCTTGTAGTTGATCGTCGCGGGCCCGCGCCGCAGCAAGCGATCGCGCAGATTGCGCACGCCCCCCAGCACATACGCCACCTTGCCCACCAGCGTCAGCACTCCAAACGCGATCGCATCGCTCGTGCCAAGCCCGCGCTTCTGCCCCCCCTGCGCGATTCGCAGAGCCTGCAGCAGCCACACCGCGCCCCCAGCAAGCACCACCAGCCCCGCCCACACAGGCCCGCGCCACCACCACGCCAATGCAGCGAGCGCCGCGACCCCAACAAAGAACCCAAGCCCCCACACCAGGCAGCTCACCACCGCCTTGCGGAAAATCCCCCGGCTCACCCTGGGCCCAAACAGAGTGACATCAAAGCTGCCATACCCGCCCTTGCGCTGCCTCGTCCACCATTGCCCAAACCGCATCATCGCCAGGTCATGCCGCGCCATCTCCGCCGCGATGCGCCGCACGATAAACCCCTTCGCCCGCACACGCTCGCACAAGTCAGGCTCCTCGCCCGCCAGCAGCCCCTCATCAAAGCCCCCAAGCTCCGCGATCACCGCCGTCCGCATCATCGCGTTGCCGCCGCAGTGCCCGCGATCACCCAGCGGCTTGTTCCACTCCAGGTCCGCGAGGCGGTTGTAGAGGCTCGCCTGCGGAAAAAACTCTCGCAGCCGCCCGCTCACGATCGCCACCTTGGCATCGCTGTCCAGCTCTACCGCGCCCGCACGCAGCCACCCCGCATCCACCTCGCAGTCGCCATCCACAAACATCACATACGCCGCCCCGGGCATCACCTCGCGCAAGCGCGCCAGCCCCGCGTTCCTCGCCCTGCTCGCCGTAAATGGCGTCCGCATGTCCAGCCGCACCACGTGCGCGCCGCGGCTTTCCGCAAGCTCAATGCTGCCATCCGTCGAGCCCGAGTCGACGTACACCACCGGGCACTGCCCAACCACCGACGCAAGGCACCGCGCAAACCGCTCCCCCTCGTTGCGACCAATCGCCACCACACCCACGCGCGAGGCGAGTGGGCTTGCATCCGTCGGGGTTGGCTCGCTGCGTTCGGTCATGCCAAGGAATCAAAGCCACTGCGTGTGAAGCGTTGCGTCAAACTCTGTCCTCACCATCTCGCCCCAACGCCGGCCCCGTCTCCGGCCCCAGCACCTGCCCCGCATCCCCCAGCGGAGCAACCACCTCCGCAGGCCGCGGGTGCTGCATCAGCGGATACCTCCATCGGCGCAGCGGCAGCTTCTGCTTGCCAAGCGCCCACTTCAGCGTGCCCACCACAGGCTCGATCACATACTCCGCCGCGTCCGTGCACGCTGCCGCGAGCGGCCCAAAGTGTTTCGCCATGTAGTAGTACCGCGCTTGATAAAAGTGAGCTGGGATGCACCCCTTCACCCGGTCCGCACTCTCCTCCGCCGCGCTCGTGCCCCCCACATGGCTCGCCCGCACCTGCGGCACGCACCAGATCTCATGCCCAGCCCGCAGCGCACGCCGGCACAGGTCCGTCTCTTCCCAATACAAAAAGAACCGCGGGTCAAACCCGCCCAGCTCGCGCAGCACATTCGTTCGCCCCATCAGCATCGCCCCGCTCACCCAGTCGGTGCGAAAGGGCTCCATCTTGTGCGTGATGTGCGTTCGCGCGCTGTGACTGCTGTGCAGGCCCAGTGCATCCCCCAGCAGCAGCCCGGGCGTTGCCAGCGCGCCCACATGGTTCAGCTCCGCCTGCGGGTCGCTGCCATCGCCGTGCGCAATCGCGGGCCCCGCGATCGCGCAGCGCGGGTGCTCATCAAAGAACTTCGACGCTTCCCGCGCCGACTCGGGCGTGAACTGCGCATCAGGGTTGTAGAACACCACGTAAGGTGTCCGCACCTCCGCCAGCCCGCGGTTGCACCCGCGACCAAACCCGATGTTGTGATTGCCCAGCACCACAGTCGCCCACCCTGCCGCTTGCTTCGCCAGCTCGCGTGTCTGGTCGGGGCTGTTGTTGTCCACGATCACGACTTCCATCGTGCCCGCGTCGCGGCAGCGCTTCGCCGCCTCCAGCGCAGCCCCCAGCGTGCGCCAGCTCTTGTACGTCACAATCACCGCCGTCAGCTTCGCGCCGTGCGCACTCGGGCCCAGCGTGCCCGGCTGCGGGCCGCCATGCGGATCTGCGAGGATGGGGTGCACGCCGCTCATGGGTTTGCCTACACCTTCGGCCCGCTGTGCTGCGCCACTATCGGAGCGCCAGGCTGCACCGCAGGCGTCGCTCGCGGAGCCTGCGCGCCCGCGCTCGACACGCGCTGCACCGGGGCTCGATGCCGCGGCAGCGTTGCCATCACCGCTGCCATCGTGCGCGGGTCGGCCACCAGGCCCATCACCGCACCCGCCGCCAGCACATAGATGGGGTTGAGCATCGCGTTGAACACGCTGTCGGCCGTAAACATCGTGAGCACCAGGCACATCCCAAGCCCGGGCAAGAGCCAAGGGTGCCACATGCCCAGCTTGCGCCATCGGCTCACAAACAGCAGGCACGGCGCGAGCAGAATGAACAGCATCCCCGCCAGCCCCGCGAGTCCGCGTTGCGACACGATGATGACCCACAATCCGTCCACCACCGAACGGAAGCCAGTGTCCTCAGCGCTCGCACGGTTGCGACCCCAGCCGCCCCAACCAAAGATGGGCCGCTCCAGCCCGCGCTGCACCGTCGCCGTCTCATTGCGAATGCGGAAGTCCAGCGACTGCGCACGCGCAGGATTGATCTTCTCAAAGACATCAACCAGCGACTGCCCGTCCCACAGGTCCGTCGCGCGCACCACGATGTAGCCCACGGGCACGATCGCCAGCGCGAGCAGAAAGATGGGCGTGCGCGTCGCCTTGCACAGATAACCCACAACCATCGCCGCCACGAGCAGCAGCACCGCGCCCAGGCTCTTGCAGAGCACCGCCGTCGCGCCGAGAATGCCCACCCACGCCCACATGGGCAGCATGAGCAGCTTCTTGGGCCACCCCCCAAGCCAGCACATGAACGCGATGAGTGCGCCAGCGCACATCCAAAGCCCCACCGCCAACCCCGTGTTCATGAACACCATGGGCCGGAAGCCACCGAGCCGGCGCGTCTGATTGAACGGGTTCTGGTAGTAACCGTAGATCCACTTGTTGAGCTGCGGGCTCATGCGAATCTCAAACAGGCAGAAGGGCACGTAGATGATCGCGCCGATCACGATCCAGATCGCCAGGTCGCGCACGCCCGACAGGTTGGAGAAGTAGATCCGCGCAATGAAGTAGGGCGTGCCCCACTGAAAGAAGTATGTGATGACGCCCGACAAGCCGTCCCACGCGCCCAGCCCGTTCGACAGCGAGCTCGCCATGGGCACAAGGCAAAACAGCATCGCCGGAATGTCAAACCATCTGGGCCGAAACGCAAACACCCGCCCGCCGTCGAACACGATCGCGCCCAGCAGCGCGCCGATCGCGAGCGCGTTGTACTTCGTCCAGTCCGGAATGCCGGGCAAGTTGTACCCAATGTTGGGCGGCAAAAACAGCCACCCGAGCACATACGTCGCCGCGATCGCCCGCGGGACGCTCATGACCATGTAGAGCAGCAGCGACAGCGGAATGAACCCAAACAGGGCGATGGGAACCAGCGCGTTATAGCTCATGCCGACGCCCTCGCTTTCTGTCGCATCACCCAGGCCTCGGGCGCGATGCCAAGCTCACGATAGAGCCCCGCCTCGAGCAACTTCGCCGACGCATCCCAATCAAACTCCAGCGCGCGTGCCTGGCTCGCTTCGCTCATGCGCTCCCACGCGGCACGATCCAGGCTCAGCACATCCAGCGCCGCATCCGCCATCGCGCGAGCATCGCCCACGGGCACAAGCCGCCCCGTCACGCCATCGATCACATAGTCCTCGGGCCCGCCGCAGCGCGTGCTTACTACGGGGCACCTGCAAGCTGCCGCCTCGATGCCCGGCATGCCAAAGCCCTCGCTGGTGCTGGGCATGAGCCACACATCGCACTTGCGATACAGCTCCGGAATCAGCGTCTGCGCGGGCTTGCAATGAAACTCCATGTTCGCAGGGCTCGGGTGCGACGACAGCCAAGGGCTGCTGCCAAAGCTCACCACGCGCGCCTGCGGCAAACGCTGCTGCACGAGCCGAATCGCCTCGATCGCCGTCGGCGCGTCCTTCCAAGTCACCGCGCCGCCATACATGAAGCCGATCGTGGGCAGGTCGTTCTTCGCGCGGGGCAACGCCCCAAACTGCGTGTGGTCCACGCCGTTGGGCACGAGGATGCTGTTGGCATCGCCATAGTCCGCAGCCATCACGCGCTGCAACCAGCGCGCGATCACCAGCTTGATGGACGCCTGGCGATACGTCGCGATCACACGGTCCTTGGGCCCACCAAACAGCTCATGGTGACGGATGAAGTACGCGTGCCGCCCCTTGCTCGCCGGGTAGTCGCGCAGCCACTCCATCGTGCGCCACCACGTGCCGATCACGACGTCGGCATCGGGCAGGTGCGATGCCCGCACCGTGTCACCCTCCACCGCCACGATGGGCACGCTGCTCACCATCAGGTGGTGCGCCGGGCTGCGCCGCAGCTCGATCTCGGCTTGCACGCGGCGCGAGAACTGCCGCACGCGCCATGGCATGGGCCACGCCTTGCCCGATTCCTTGGGCAAGTACAGCGTCACGCTGTGCCCACGCCGCATCATCGCCTCCGCGATCAAGCGGTTGCTCTTCACGCCCCCGGAGAGGTTTGCTTCCGGAAGCACCCACGAGATGCGAAAGCGCGGCCCTGTCATGCGGTCTTGCAGATATCGGCCCGTCGGCAAAGGCGTTTGGGGCGTGGCCCCATGCACGTCGCCAGATCGCTCGCCACCCGCCTGCGCAGGCCCACCAGCGGTCTGGCTCCTGCCGATCGCGAGCGGCAAATCTTGCGCAAACAGCCCCGCTCGCGTCTCCACCGCCTCGCGCAGCGCAGTTTCCAGCAGCTTCGCCGACTTTTCCCAGCGGTAGCTCTGCGTCGAGGCCGCCGCACGCGCGCTCATCGCGCTCCACGCCTGCGCGGGCATCGTCAGGATGTCGCGCACGCGAGCCGCGATCGCCTCGACGTCGCCCACGGGCACAAGGTGGCCTGTCGACCCATCGACGATGTAATCCTCGGGCCCGCCGCAGCGAGTGGAGACCACGGGCACCCCACACGCGCTGGCCTCAAGCCCAGGCAGGCCGAAACCTTCGGTGGTGCTGGCAAGAATCCAGCAGTCGCATGCACGATAGAGGTCGGGCGTTGCACTCTGCACCGGGCGATGCACAAACCGGAAGTTGCGGGGCAGATGCTCCGCTGGCGGCTTGTGCGTGCCGAAGCAGAGCACGCGCAGCTCGGGCATCGAGGCCTGCACGCGACGGATCGCCTCCATCGCAACCGCCGACTGCTTGAGCGGCGCGGGGGAGTGGATCATGCCGACGGTGGGGGGCGAGCCGCGCTCGCGGGCGCGTGCGAAGAACAGCTGCGGATCGATGCCGTTGGGCACCACCGCGGCGTCGGTGCGCCCAAAGCGCTCCTGCATCAGCCCTGCAAGCCAGCGCGACACCGTGATGTGGCGCGCGGGCAGGCGATAGGTGTTGTCCACGCGCCAGGATGGGCCGCCAAAGACCTCGTAGCCGTGGATGAAGTAGGCCTTCGCGCCCGCCCGCTCAGAGAACTGGTGCACCCACTCCATCGTGCGCCACCACGTGGCGATGACGACGTCGCTGGTGGGCACGTGCTCGTCGCGCACGACCTTGCCCGGCACCATGACAACCTTCGCGAGCGAGCCGTGCGCGTGATGCGCGGGCATGCCCATCTGCTCCAGGCTGGCCCGTGCGAGCAGGGTCCATTGGCGAACCTGCCAGGGTCTGGGCGTGCCCCGCGCGGGCTCGCTCGGCGCGAGGATCGTCACCTCGTGCCCGAGCTTCACCATCTCGTCGGCAAACAGGCGATTCGCGAGGATGCCCCCCGAGAAGTTGAGCTCAGGAAAAATCCAGGCGATGCGCAATCGCTCGCTCATGCCGCACCTCCGGCCGCTGCCTCGCGCTCCGCCTTCTGCGATGCGCCCACCAGCCTCGCCAGCGGTCCCGGCAGCTTCATGGGCAGGTGCGGCGCGACCAGCACGAGCGCGCGATACATCACCATGCTGTACATCGCGAGCACCACCAGCCCAGAGAGCACCATGTCCAGCCATGCCGGGAGGCGGCTGGTGAGCGCGTGCGTCAGCACCACCAGCCCGCACACCACCGCGAGTTCGAGCGTGGCCTTCGCGTCGGGCTTCAGGCGGAGCAGGTCGCCCTTGGCCCAGCGAAAGGCGAGCGTTGCGTACTTCACGAGCTCGGCAAGCGCGATGCCCGCGATCGCACCAAACAGCCCAGCAAGCGGAGCGGTGGACAGGTGCGTGCCAACCCAATATCCGCCCGCGACGAAGACCGCGAGGCCCACGAGCTTGTAGAGGTTGCTGCTCGCCTGCACCTTGTTGTCTCCGAGGGCGAGCAACGCGCTGCTGCTGTTGTATTGCAGCACGCGCAGCCAGACCACGATGCAGAAGACCTGGAGAATGACCGCGACGTCGTGGTATTCTGCCCGGAAGAAGGTGCGGATGAAGCCCGGGGCGATCGCCACCAACCCCGCCACCGCCATCGCGCCGAGCGTGAGGATGATGAAGCTGACGCGGGCGTAGACCTCGCCCGTGAAGCGGTTCTGCCGCGCGAGCGTGCTGTAGACGGGGAACAGCACCTGCGATCCGAGCCTCTGCAGCACGTCCATGGGCATGCTGGCAAAGTTGAGGGCGATGGAGTAGAGCCCGAAAATCGTGAGGTTGTTCAGCAGCTTGGGGATGATGAAGCGGTCGAGCTGATTCGTGAGGAACGTGAGCATCGTGCTGAGCATGACCCAGCGGGCATAGCCCATGAGCTCGGTGCGGCACTCTTTGTTCCAGCAGAGGCGATGGCGGATGCCCGGGATGATCGTGAAGCTGAGCACGCACCGCACCACCAGCCCCATCGTCGTGCCCGCGAGCAACGCCCAGACAGGGTTGGTGAGGTATCGCAGCACAAAGCTCGCCGCCCAGGCGGGCAGCGTGGGAAGTGAGGCAATCCCAACGAACGCGCTCGCGAGCACCGGGTAGATGGCGGCGGTCGCGATCATCGTCGTCGTCGTCACCAAGGCCATGATCAGCTCGATCATGACGACGCGATGCACCTTGAGATCGCGCGACGCGAGGAAGAGCGAGGTGCTCATCAGCCCGTTGAGCATCGTCGAGAGCGACGCGAGGATGATGAGCGGCGCGAGGATGGGGTTGCCATACGAGCTCGCGATCGGGTAGGCGAGCAAGCACCCGATGAGGGCGATGATCACGGTGCGGATGATGCCCAGCGTCCACGCGGTGCGCAGGAATGTCTCGTCGCCGCCCCGCTTGTGCTGCACGATCGCGGTGCCCAGGCCAACGTCGGACATCATCTGCAAGCCCTGGATCGTCACGTTGACCAGGGCCATGATGCCGAAGGCGTCGGGCGCGACGAACCGCGTGATCGTCATGTTGCCCACGGTGCGGATGAGTGTGCTGCCACCAAAGCCGATGAGCGTCCACGTCGCGCCGCCCACAGCGGCCTTGCCCAGCCCGCCCTTGCCCGAAGCAGGTGGTGGGTGGGTCGAGTCTTGGGATGTTGGGGGCGGGTTCGTCACGGTGCAAACAACGCGGCTGCCTCCCACGGCGCGCGCGCGCCGTGGCACCAGGTCTGGCAGGTGTTCGTACGTAAGTATCGGCTTGTCAGGGTCGTTCCACGATGCAGGAAACGAAACATTACCACGGCGTGCGTGTGAGAACAGGCACCACGGCGTGCGCGCAACGTTCGGTTTGCGATCGGTCTACTGGCCAGCAGCACTCACCGAGCCAGGGGCAGCCGGGCGACCGAAGCCCTCGCGGATGTAGGCGTTCACGGCCTGAGCGGTGAACTCACTCCGCCAGTTGCTGCGGCTTTGGAGACGCGCCTGGGCAAGGAACTCCTCCAGACCACCCCCCACGCCGATGTCCTGCATGTAGCTGGAGACGTCGCGGGTGGGGTCTGCGAAGTTGGGTGGTTCGTTGCGAGCGCCGATCTCGCCTGCTGCGCTCACCCATTGTGCGATGGGCACAAAGTCGTTGATGATGAGCACCTGATTGCTGCCAATGGTGTGGTACGTATTGCCCGACCAGGTGCCGCCCGGGGGCGTCGCGGTGGTTTGCAGCACGGGCCCGCCCGTGGGCTGAGCGAAGACGTTGTTGCGGACGACGAAGGAGCTGTCGAGCGGTGTGGTGCGGTGCCCAACGCGGAAGGCGGGGCTGCGCTGCGTGGGGTTGCCGCTCACCCAGTTGTAGACGATGTTGTCGGCGATGGTCATGTTCAGCGAGAGCTGGCGATCGGTGGTGATGCCTGGCTCAAGGCCCACGGTGGTGGTGTTGTGCGCGACGATGTTGCGCTCGATGCGTGCGCCGCGCCCGCGACCGTGCATGATGCCAAAGCCGTGGGGGCGCAGGTTCTCGCCGCTGCCGATGTCGTTGCTGCCCAGGATGACGTTGTCGAGCATCGAGCCCGTCCACTCCTGGCCCACGACAGCCTGCTGGTGCCCGCCCACGATGCCCAGGGCGTTGTTGATGAGCAGGTTGTTCACCGCGTCCATGTGGCTGCCGCGCATCTGGATGCCCGTGGCGCTGGCGCGGGCGCTGATGGTGTTGCGGACGACGACGTTGGTGCTGCTCTGCTCGAGATAGAGGTTGTGGTTGAAGATGGTGGACTCGCGCCCGGCGATGGCGTCGGTCCAGCCGTTGCGATCGAAGATGCACTCGTCGATGAGCAGGCCATCCACGCCCGTGGCGAAGAGGCCCTGGCTGTGGCCCGTGACGGAGGGGAACTGATCGACGATGACACTGCGGCGGACGCGCACGTTGCGCAGGCTGCCCGCGCCGTTGGGAGCGAGGAGCGAGAAGGCGCCGCTGTAGTTCTCGATCTTGAGGTCCTCGAAGAGGAAGTCCTCGCCTTGCGCGAACATGCGGATGCCCACGTGCTGCGGGCCATTCTCGCGCTCCGCGACATAGCCCGGGCCTGGCAGGCGGGTGTTGGCCTTGAAGTGCAGCCCGATGATCCAGATGTGGCTCAGCCCATCGCCTCGCTGCATGTTCATGCCAAACTCGATCGGACCGGTGTTGATGAGCGGACGCTCCGGCGCGTCGCCATAGGAGGCGACGACGAGGGGCTCCTCGGCGGACCTGCCGGTTTTGTTGAAGCCCGCGGGCTGACCGCCCGCGACGTCGCCCACGTGCTGGTTGTTCCAGACGTCGCCCTTGCGGAGCAGGAGCTGGTCGCCCGAGTTGTCGCGCAGCAGGGCAAAGCCCGCGAAGATCGTGCGCTTGGGGCGGTCGGGTGAGAGCCCGTCGTTGGCGTCGTTGCCCTGGCTGCTGCTTACGTAAATGCGGCGGATGTTGGGCCCGTCGGGCAGCGCGGTCCAGCCGTCGGTCACGCCCATGGTGGCCCAGGGGCTGGCGTTCTCGCCCCCAGAGTTGAAGGCAACGATGCGGTAGCGGAAGCGCCCGGTGCCCGGCGTGTCGAGGTAGCTGGTGACGTTGCGCGAGACGTTGAGGATCGTGGTCGAGCCCCACGCACCATCGACGAACGTGCTGCGGACGATGCGGAAGCCCTGCTCGTTGTCGCTCGTGTCGTTCCAGGTGATGCGGACGTCGCGCTGGTTGCCCTGGTCGGTCGCGACGACGGACCCGGGTGCGCTGGGAGCAACCTCGCTCACGCGCACGTTGGCCCACTCGCTCCATTCGCTGGGGGCGCTGGCGCCGAGGGCGCGGACGCTGTAGGCAAACTGCCCGGGCCCGCTGTTGTCGACGAACGCGGAGACGTCGGCCGAGACCTTGACCTGGGCGGAGAACTCGGGCGAGCGGCGGATCTCGAAGCCTGTTTCGTTCGAGCTGTTGTCGGTCCAGACGATGCCTGCGCGGGCGGTGCCCTGGTCGATGGCGACGACGTTGCTGGGTGCGGCGGGGGGCAGGCCTGCTGCGGGCGTTGCGGTGGGCTCGATGGTGAGCTCGCGCCAGGGCGAGCTGGCGCTGGGACCCGCGTCGTTCAGGCTCGTGATGCGGAAGCGGTGCGTGCCCAGGCCTGGGCGGTCGATGAGCTCGGTGGCGTTGGCGAGCGTGCGCAGCAAGCGCGTGGGGCCCCACTGGCCTTGCGCGTCCTGACGCTGGTGCTCGATGCTAAAGCCCGTTTCGTCGTCGCTCTCGTCCTGCCAGGTCAGGCGCAGGCTTTGGCCATCGGCGAGGTCGGTGAGTGCGAAGCCGCTGGGGGCGATGGGCGGGCGCGGGTCGATGCTGATGCTGACCCACGGGGAGAAGTCGCTGGGCGCGCTGCCCACGGCGCGGACGCGGTAGCTGCTGATGCCGGCCTGCACGCTGTCGGAGAAGAGCGTGGTGTTGGCATCGACGCGGACGCGGCCTTGTGGGAAGGCTGGGGTGCGCTCGAGCTCGAAGCCTGTCTCATCGCCCGAGGCGTCGATCCAGGTGAGCGAGATGGCGCGCGGGCCTGCCTGCGAGAGCGAGAGGTTGGTGGGGATGGGCAGGGTGGAGCTGGGCTGCGAGCCGGACTGGTTGCCACCTTGGGTGTTGTCGGGTGCGATGATGGCGGAGGCGAAGTCGGTGGCGGTGCTGTCGCCCGCTGCGTTGCGGGCAAGGACGCGGAAGCGGTGCTCGCCCGGGATGAGAGCGAGGGTCTGCTCGGTGGCGTTGCGCAAGGTGGTGATGGCGGGCTGGTCGGTCCATGCGCCATCAATGCGCGACTGCCACTGCACGATGAAGCTGCGTTCGTTGTCGCTTGTGTCCTGCCATTGCAATCGGACGCGGGCGCCGTCGCTTAGGACAGAGAGGGCGAGCTCTGCGGGCGTGGCCGGGGCACGCTCTTGCACTTGCACGTCGTGCCATGCGCTGAAGGCGCTCTGGCCCGCGGGGCCCAGGGCGCGGAGGCGATAGCGGAAGGTGCCTGCGCCGGTGGCGTCGACAAGGCTTGCAAAGCCCGGGCCCAGCACGACGGGGCGCGCGAAGGCGGGGTCACGCTCGAGGATGATGCTGCTCACAGGGCCGCTGGCTACGGGGAAGGACCACGAGACGCGGGCCATGCGTGCGCCGGTGTCGGCGGTGGTGATGTCGCTGGGTGTGCTGGGGGGCGCTGGGGGCTGGGTGGGCAAGGGGCCGGTGGGCGAGCTGGTGAGGCCAGCGCCAGCGGTGCTGCGCACGTCGACGACGGTCCAGGGGGAGTAGGCGGTGGTGTTGTTCGAGGTTGCGCCAATGCGGTAGGCGAAGACGCCCGCGTCGACGGCGTCGGTGGTTTGGGTGGTGTTTCGCACGAGGGTGGTGCTGCGCGGGGCTTGCCAGAGGCCATTCACGCGGGCGGCGCGCTGGAGCACGTACTGACCTTCCCAGCCGACATCTTGCCAGGCGACGGTGACGCTGGAGCGCGAGGCGAGGGCGACGCGCGGGGCGCGTGGGGGCTGCGAGCGCGAGCGCGAGGATGCGCCGCCAAACGCGAGGCGGTCGGCTGGTGGCGGCGCGATGGAGCTGGTGGAGAGCTGGAGCGCGTTAGTTGTGGGCGCGGAGCCGGGCTGGGGGGAGGGGTTGGATGTGGTGGGGGTTGAGGGGTTGGTGGGGGTCGAAGGGTTCGTCGGGTTGATGCCCGGGCCCACGATGGTGGGCGTGGAGGGCTGCTGGGGCAAGACGGGGACGGTCGTGCGATTCGAGATGACGCGCGTGCCCGAGGGGCGGCGCTGGGCAGGGGGCAGGCTCATGCGCGAGACGCCCGAGCGCAGCGGCGTGCGCACGGCAGGTGGCTGCACGGGCTGGGGGGTGGGCTGCGCGGACTCGTCGTCGGGTGCGGGCTGCTGGGCGAGGCTGCGCGCAGTGAAGCTGAGCGAGTGGCCCGCGGGCGACCAGGGCCCGGCGGCGAAGGCGAGGGCGAGCATCAGCAGGTGTTGCGGGCGTTGCGCACGTGGGGTCACAGACAGCTCCTTCGGCGTGTGGTTGCAACGCGGGGCAAAGCCCTGCGCCGCACACACGGCCTCTTGATATTGGCAATCATCCCGGTGCGAAATGGGGAAGATGTGCGACGTGGGTGAGAAGCTGAAGTGCCTGTGCTGCGCGTAGGGGTTAGTGCGCGTGGGTGTGCTTGGTTTTTGGACGCTTGGGGGCGGGGCGGGTTTCGGCTTTGGCTTCTGGCTTTGCGTCCGGAGTCTTCGCGCAGCGATCGCAGAGGCCATAGAGGCTCAGCTCGTGGGCGCGGGTGATGAAGCCTTGCGGGGCGAGATCGTCGAAATGGCCGCAGCAGGCGCCCTCGAGCTCGAAGACGCGCTCGCAGGCGGTGCAGACGAAGTGGTGGTGGTGGCCCTTGCCTGTGCGCTCAAAGAGCGGGGTGAGCCCGGGAATATCGACGGCTTGCGCCTCGCCTGCCTCGATGAGGAGCTTGAGGGTGCGATAGACGGTGGCGAGGCCCATGCCCTCGGCGTGCTTGCTGGCGAGCGTGAGGATCTGCTTGGCAGAGACGGGGGCGTTGGCGTCGTGCAGGGCTTGGGCGACGGCGTCGCGCTGGCGGGTGTTGCGGGCGGCGAGGCGGGTGGAGGCGGAGGGGGCCTTGGGCTTGGGCGGCGTGCTGCCCGCTTGCTGGGTGCGGCTTGCTCCCGCGCTGCGGGGCGCTGCTTCATGGCGGTGGTGGGAGTGGGCGTGGGCCATGTGGACGGTGGGGGCGGGGGCTGTTTTCAGCGCTCGCGGCGGGCGGGGGCGTCTTCGCCCGCGGGCACCCAGGCGAGGCGCTGCTTGAGGGAGTCGAAGGCGAAAGGTGAGGGACGGGGTGCGTCGGCGGTTGCGGTGCGGCGCAGTGCGCTGCGTTCGAAGCGGGCGAGGTTTGCTCCGCCAAAGCTTGGGATGCGGCGGAAGTCCTCGATGGTGATGGGGGCGGCGCCGACGATCTCGGCGAGGGCGATTGCGCGCGCCTCGGGCAGCACGGCGAGCACGACGCGTGAGGCACGCTCGCCTTGGGTGGCGGGGGTGAGTCGGCCGCGGGCGTCGGCGGATTGCAGCACGGCATCGCGCAGGGGTTCTTTGCCTAGGCCCGAGGTGATGGTGCTCTCTCCGGCGGCGAAGCGCTGCTGGCGCTGCACGCTGGCGGAGGTTGCGGGCGTGCTGTCGGTGAGCGTGCCGGAGCTAAACTTGGCGGCGAGATCATCGAGGCCGTTCGCCGCGGCGAGGGCTTTCCACTCCTGCGCGTTGGCTTGCAGGGAGTCGAAGGCCATGGAGAGCTTGGCGTCGCGCACGACGTCCTCGCGCACTTCGGCGAGGGTCTCGGCGGGGCTGGCGAGGCGCGCGGCGGTGACGATGAAGAAGGCGAGGTCGCCCTCGGGGGTGCGGAGGGCACCATCGAAGGGAATGCCGACTTGCAGGCCCAGGGCGCTCTTGGCGTCGAAGTCGTGGAGCTGGGCGATGAGGTCGCTGAAGGTGATGGGCTTGCCCGCGAGCGAGTAGGAGCTGGTGCCCAGGGCGGGGAGTGTGTTCAGGCGATCGACGCGGAGCCAATCGGTGCGGGTCTGCACGCTGGGGGCTGGGATCGTGAGCTTTTCGTTCGTGGCGAGGGCATCGGCGATGGCGCTCGCGTACTCGGAGAGGGGCGGGGCGGAGGCGGTGAAGTCGGGCGTGAGCTTCTTGATCGCGCCGTCGGCTTGCAGGGTGCGGGTGTTGATGCGGACGCGGTTGCGGAAGGTCTGCTCGGCGGTGGCGAGTGCTTCGGCGAGGACGCGGCTGCGGAGGGCTTCTTCGATGCGGGGGCGCTCGGCGCTGTACTCGCCTGGGTAGGCGGCGCGGTTGCGCTCATACTCCATGCGGGCTTGCACGCCATCGACGGTGAGTGCGGCGCTGAGGGCAGCGCGCGAGAGGACGAACCACTGGAGCTGCACGCGATTGGGCTGGCGATAGCCAAACTCTCCGGTGGCGGGGTTGGGATCTTTGGCTTTGCCTGCCTCGAAGAGCTGCGTGAGCAGCTCGGGCGAGGGCTCGGCGGTGATTGGGAGTGCGCTGGCGGGGATCGTCAGCACGTCGGCGAGGACGGCGTCTTGATCGCGCTGCAGGGCGAACTGGAAGCGCTTGTCGGAGAAGCGATTACTCAGCTCGGCGCTCTGCACGAGGCGGCTGACGCCTCGCATCGCGGCGAGGGCGGTGTTGGCTTGCTCGACGGAGAGGCCTGCGCGGCCCGCGAACTGGTCGCGGGCGCGGCGCATGTTGGCGCTGAGGGTGGCGGGCAGGTTCTCCACCTCGGCTTTGTTCTTGGGGTCGGTGAGCCACTGCTGGGCGAACTGCTGCTGCAGTTGGGGGTTGCCTTGCAAGAAGCCCATGATGGTGCGCTCGTCAAGCCCGCTGTTTTGGGCGGCAAACTCGCGGGCGCGCTGCATGGCGGCGTATGCGGGGATTTCGTTGCTCGCGACTTCGTCGAGCCAGGCGTCACCATCGCTGGGCGTGCCGACAAGGCCTTGGGACTGGGCCTCGTGGCTGAGGAGGAACCAGTGGGTGACGCCCTCGACACGCAGGGATTCGATGGCGGAGGGCATCATGTCGGAAAGGAAGCCGAACTGACGCGCGGACTCGCCCAACTGCTCGGCGCGGACCTTTTTGCCCGCGAGGGTGCCCTCGACGGTGCGCCCGGGGTTGCCCTGCATGAAGCTGGGCACGCCGCTAAAGAGGAAGGCGACCATGAGGAAAGAGCCCAGCACGACGAGCAGGACCTTGTTGTATTTGCGGATCAGTTTGGTCATGGAAGGGGAAGGATAGGAGAGGGAAGAAGGGAGAGAGGGATGGAGGGATGCGGGGAGAGGGTGGGGAGGTTGACTTTGGAAGGGGTGTGTGTAGACTCTCCCCTTACCGACTGCGGGGTAGAGCAGCCTGGTAGCTCGTCGGGCTCATAACCCGGAGGTCACTGGTTCAAATCCAGTCCCCGCTACTTTTCAAAATGACAAACCCCCGGGTCGTGAGACTCGGGGGTTGTCGCTTTGAACGGGCACAGTTCTCTCTGCCCGCTTCGGGCTCTGTGGGCGGTGTCTCACGTGCGGAGCGACGACGTCATCGCCTTCACCCGCGGCCCGCGGTACCTGCCGCGACATCAGCCTCGGTGGCGCTCCGCATGGCGATCGCGTTCACTACACGCGTAAACGCTTGAATATCCCGCTCAGAGACGTTGTGGAGTCGACGATGCAGGGCGCGTTCGATGATCCCTCGGCCCGTGCTCACCACCTCTCGCCCTCGAGGCGTGATTGTCAGGCTGAAACGCCTCAAGTCACCAGGTACGGCGTCGCGTTGCAGGAAGCCGTTCGCCTCAGCTCGCTTGACCAGCGCGGTGATCGTCGGCCTTGGCGTCGCCAGCGCACGCGCCAGCGTTGACGGCTGATCGTGTGTGTCCAGCAGACTGAGCAGGAACAGCGTCTTGTGGTCCAGAGACAAGCGGGCGAGTTCGGGCTCGGCCGACGAAAGCAGGTCCGTCAGCCCCGCGATGTTCGCCAGCAGCAGCGACCACACATCGGCAATCCGGTTCGCGGACTCGCCGGGTGCCGCTTGTGCGGATGGACGCGAAGATGTTCGGAGGCGACTACTTGCCACGTCGATCATTCCGGTATAAACTATTTGATACTGAAGTAGTTCGCACCATCAAACCTCCGCGGAGCCTTGTCGCGTGAAGTCCCACACTGTACTCATCACAGGTTCGTCCACCGGGATCGGAAAAGCGACAGCGATTGAGTTCGCCCGGCGGGGCTGGAACGTCGCCGCCTCGATGCGCTCCCCGCAATCATCCACACTCGCGACCGATCACGGCGAGTTGTTCACCCCCTGCCTGGACGTGACCGACCCCGCCTCGATCCGCGAGACGATCAGTGCCACGCTGGATCGGTTCGGCGCGATCGACGCCCTGGTGAACAATGCGGGATTCATGCTCATGGGCCCTCTGGAAGCTTGGCGGGAGGGGCAGCTTGAGGCGCAGTTCAACACCAATCTCTTCGGGCTGGTCAACGTGACCCGTGCGGTGCTTCCGGCAATGCGCCGCGCCGGCGGCGGGACGATAGTGAACATCTCGTCCATCGGCGGTCGCATCGGCTTCCCGCTCGGGTCGGCCTATCACGCGACGAAGTTCGCCGTGGAGGGCCTGAGCGAGTCCCTTCGCTACGAACTCGCGCCGCTGAACATCCGCGTCAAGGTCGTCGAACCTGGCGGCATTCGGACAGACTTCGTGAAGCGCGGCCTCCAGTGGGTCGAGCTCCCCGACTATGCCCGCACCGCGATCCCGATGAAGCGCCTCATGGGCGAAGTCGATCGCTTCGCCCCCGGGCCTGAGCCCGTTGCCCAAACCGTCGTCAAGGCGACTCTCGACCGCTCCTCCAAACTCCGCTATGCCGCAAAGCCGGGCCCGTTCCTGCTGCTTCACCGCCTGCTCCCGGACGCTGCCTGGAGATGCATGATGTCAGGGATTCTCGGGTGGTACCGCAGGCCCGAGCACGTGCGACCAACCGCATCGTAAAGCCAATGGCCAGCCCGCACCTGATCCCGAGGACCCCGCCGCAACCGCCGGAACGCCGCATCGACACTCGGTATCTCTCGGTCATTGGAAAGAAAGTCGTCACACCACCCCCTCTCCTCTATCCGCATAACCCCCGGGTCTTGCGACCCGGGGGTTGTCGTCTTTGGTCGGTTCGTGCGGGTTTCAGGCGAGGCGTTCAAGCGGACGGGATGACATCAGCGCCACGCGTAGGTGCCGGCGACCACACTTCCTGCAGGTGCTGCGTGATGGCTTGGAGGACCTCTTCGGGCTTCTCCTCCTGAAGGAAGTGTCCGGAGTCGAACTCGATGACCCGGGCGCGCGTCAGGTGGCTCCGCCACTTCTCCAGAGCGTCGAGCTTGAAGGCAGGATCACGCTTTCCCCAAAGGACGAGCGTTGGCTTGTTGGCCACAGCGTCTCGGCGGCTCCATAGCGAGGCGTACCAGTCGCTCGAATCGCGGAGCGCCTTGGCCAGCCCCCAGAGCCCGTGACGGGTCTGCGGGCGCGGGTATGGTGCCAGATACGCCTCATGCAGAGAGCGTGTGAGGACCGACTTGTCAGCGAACATTGACTTGAGCAGCACGCGGGGCGACACGTTCATGCGCAGGTAGAGGAACCGGCCGAGCGGCGTTGACATCAACGCGCCGACGCGGGCCGCGGGCGTGCCCTTCGTTTCCCACATCCACGTGTTGAACAAGACGAGTGAACGGACCTGGTCCGGATGCTCAATAGCGTGGCTCAGGCCGATGGGCCCGCCGAAGTCATTGACCACGAGCGTGCAGACGTTGACTTGAAGGTGCTCGATCAAACGCGACAGATTCTTCGCGTGATCCTGGGGCGAGTATGACCACGTTTCCGGCTTGTCTGACTTGCCGAATCCAATATGATCCATGGCGATGACGCGATGCCGGCGGGACAGGGAAGCGATGAGTCGGCGGTACACGTACGACCAGACCGGGGTACCATGCACCATCACGACGGCGGGGCCTGTGCCCACGTCAACATAATGCATGCGCCCGCCGTCCACTTCAAGGAAGCGCGGGGCGAACGGGTAGTCGGTGTTCAGTGGTGGCTTACTCATCACTTTCGTCTCCTGGGTGTGCCCGGCGGGTCGGTCGGGATTGCTCTCGGCGTGCGGAAGCGCTGCGCGAGCTCCGCAGCGACCGCGTCGATCGGGAAGTTCTTCGGGTCGAGCAGGTAGTGCTGAGCGCTGCCGTCAATCGCCGCGAACAACGCGGCCCCGCGGCCATCGGCGACCTCGCCGGTGCGAGCGAGAAGAAGCTGGTCAATGCGCTTCCGAGCAGCTTGCGCGGCTCGGCGAATGATCCGATCGACGTCCGGCGACCCCGATGGGTGGACGCGAAGCTGATGGAACAGTCGCCAGAACCTCGGATTCGCCCTGACGGTCGCAAAGGCACTCTTGATCAAGGCCTCCACCGGGTCTCGATCTGCACCAGCGGAGTCCGCCACGTCGCGCCGTACCTCGGCGAGCGCGTCGTTGACGAGGGTCGCCATCATCTCGTCTTTGCTCCGGAAGTAGCGGTATGCGAGCCCGAGTGACACGCCCGCTGCAGCGGCGATATCGCGAGAGGTCGTGCTCGCATACCCCCGCTCAGCAAAGCACGTCAGGGCGGCATCGAGCAGCCGCTCCCGAGCGCGGTCTCTGACGGCTTTGAGCTGTTCGGGTGATCTCGCCATAAAATGAACAGTTGTTCATTCTAGGCGCGTCTCGACATCAAGGCCAGTCTCGTGCGAGGCTTGGCGTGAAGCGATGAGACGGCATCGCCGGACTTATCGCGTCTGTGCTGGTGAGATCGGCCGTTGGCTCTACCCGCTCCCGGCGCGGCCGATCGGCGGGCTGTCCGGAGAATCGTGCGATCGTGCGCAGTTTCTCGGGTCGCGTCACCGAAACACGCTTCACACCTCACCGGGTCTCGACATCCCGGCCTCGTGTCTCCGGGGCTCTGAACTCCCCGTTGTCGGGCCACCCTGCTTCCTCTATTCGATAACCCCCGAGTCGTGAGACTCGGGGGTTTGTCGTCTTTGGCGACTTGCCAGGTGCGATGAGAACCCATCGGCGAGTCGTTGCTTCTGCGCGCTGCCGGGTTGCTTGCGCGATGGTCTATGATGCGCGATGCGGATCGACGGCACTCCATTCGGCGTCACGGATTGGTCGGCGGTTGAGCCGACGGTGCATCCCGGCCAGACCGGCACCGCAGTGTGGCGGACGAGACAGTTCGGGGAGATCCGTGTGCGGATGGTCGAGTATTCACCGCGATATGTCGCAGACCACTGGTGCAGCAAGGGGCACATCGTGCTTTGCGTCCAGGGCGAGCTTGAGACGGAACTGAGCGACGGGCGGATCATCAGGCTGATCCCCGGGCAGAGCTATCAGGTGGCCGACGGGGCCGAGCCTCATCGTTCGCGCAGCGAGGGCGGAGCCCGATTGTTCATCGTCGATTGACGGCAAAGCGGCACCGGCACGGCATCGCACCCCGAGTCAATGCGACTCCGAGCGACTCCCAGAGGCATGTCGTCACGCTGCCCCTCATCCTCTATTCGATGAACCCCCGGGTCGCGAGACTCGGGTGTTTTGCGTTGGGCTGGCTTCTCGCGTGAGGCGGCGCAGACTGTTGAACAGAGTTTTCGTTTGGTCTCGCCTTCATTCGCGACGGGAGGGACCGCTCACTTACGGTGGCGCGTTCATGATGTTCTCGGCTTCGCGTCTTCGCACAGCACCTTCAACGCATATGCGGCTGACTCCGGTTTGCTGGGCCCGGTAGAGGTCTTCCGTCGAGATGAGGCCGCTCTCGTCGATGTCGGCCACGAACGTTTCACCGACTGCCGACTGGTTGCTTGCGATGGCTGCAACGTTGGGCGATAGCCCGGGAGCCATAGCTCTGAAGAGTCCGGGCACCGTCACTCCCAGGCAAAGGAGTCCTCGTTGGAGAGCGTCGTGAACCGCCCTGTTCGTTCCAGCGGGCCTGCCACCAGTCCTGTGCCATACAGGTTGCTCCCCGGCGGCACGGGGACCGTCACTCGGACGCTGTTGGGCATCGTCGTGAAGACGGGCAAAGTCGCCCAGCCCGCAGGTGGCGCACCGAGACTGGGCCAATCGCCCTCGATCGCGACCGATGGCTCGGCTGCCAACCGTGACGAGGGCGACTCATAGACGCGAACAACATCTGTGGCTCTGGGCTCGGCGACAATCCCTGCAACTGAACTGCAAGATGCCAACGTGAGGACTGCGATCGCTGCCCATGCAGGGCGTGGGCGGCGGCTCGTCATCGTGCTGCGATGTCGAAATGAAGTCAGTTGTTCACCTGGAGAACGAAGACGGCTTGCCGGTTTGCATCGAGCGGCCTCTTGGCAAGCCCAAGGCACCGCTGACCGATAGAGCCCGTCACTGCTTCAGTGCGCTGGCTGCGATCTGGGGGCGCCGATGATTCGTTGACTCGGTGTGTCGTGGCGTGCCCACATGTTCGGGCCCGGCAGGAGATCGTTCCAACGTCTCACGCTGCCACTTCAGGCCCCATGCATTGAGCGGGCGCAGGGTCTCGAGCAACTCGTCGGCGTGCTCGGTCAGGGAGTACTCCACCTTCGGTGGCACGACGGGAAAGACCGTCCGATTGATCAATCCGTCCGCTTCGAGCTCACGGAGCTGCTGGGTGAGCATGCGCTGCGAGGCTTGGGGAGTGAGTCGCTTGAGCTCGCTGAAGCGTTTGGTTCCCGAGGTGAGATGGTACAGAAGCATGGGTTTCCACCTGCCACCCAGAACCGCGATGGCAACCTCAATCCCGCAGACACTCTTGCGTTGCACGTCGCGCTTCAGGGGTCGGTTGGCTTTCGGGGTTCTTGCTGGCATGCTGGTTCCTTTTTTTATCTACGCCACATTATTGTACGTACTTGTCGTCGCTTGTGCTCTGAGTGATACTTCCGTGTCCACTCAACCAAGGAGCAACAATCATGTCCGCAACTGTTCTTGCCTTGTTTGGCGCCACTGGTGTTCAAGGAGCTCCAATCGTTCGTCATGCCCGTGCTGCGGGGTTTCGCGTCCACGCGCTTGTCCGCGACGCCGGTCGCCTCTCGACACCGGTCGACTCCGTTGTCATCGGCGACGTCGATCAACGCGACTCGGTGCGTCGTGTTCTTGAGGGGGCGAACGCCGCGAGCATCCACCTCCCGATCGACTTCGACTCTGATCGCGCCTCAGCTCGGCTGGACACGATTCTGGAGGCCGCCCGGCTCGCTGGGGTCACGCGGCTGGTTTACAACGTCGCGGGTCCGGTCCCCGCGAGCCCAACGGGCTTGGCTGCGCTGGACCTGAATCTCAAGCGCGTCCAGGCGATTCGCTCGTTCTCGGCGGACTGCGTGGTGCTGGTGCCTCAACTCTATCTTGACAACATGCTGGCGCCGTGGTGCGTCGCGGCGATCTGTGCAGGAGTGCTGGCCTACCCGCCGTTGCCCGCAGACTTTGCAGTAGGCTGGACGAGCACGGGCGACTTTGCCCGCCTTGCCGTTGCCGCCGTGGCAGATCGGACGCTGCCCGGGGGTGTCTTTGACGCAGTGGCCTCGCGCGACAATGCAAGCTCGGTCGCGGCGGTACTCCAGCGCTCCCGGGGATATGACGTGCGATTTACTCCGTCCACGCTCGACGTGTTTACTGAGGGCCTTGCCCGAGCGCTGGGCGAACGGGACGCCGAGGCGATTGCAGGCTTTTACCGCTGGATGCTCGAGGACGGTGAGCCGTTTCCAGTCGTCGACAGTGCTTTCCGTGCGTTTGGGGTACAGCCCGTCACGATGAAAGAGTGGGTGCAGTCCCAGACGGTGTGGATCGCAAAGAGTCGACAGCCGAGTTGAAGCCGTTGGATGACCGCATCTGGGCGCAGTGTCTCCGGGTCTGCGAAGAGCACGTGGCCAAGACCAGTCGCCGACCGCTCTTGC